>JAYUCG010000131.1:0-2669 GCA_043740455.1 Novosphingobium sp.
GCCCTGCCACTGGCGCACTGCCTCCAGCGGCCAGACCAGCATCAACACGTTGAGCGTCAGATTATCGCGGATCATGAACAGCGTGAACAATTCGAAGGCAATCGCGAGGGCGGCGCTGGTCTTCCACGGCAGCTTGCTGGCGATCCAGAAGCCCAGCGCCATGAAGCCGATATCGGACAGCGAATTCAGCACGCTGTCGCCTTCATAGCCGAAGCTCACCGTCACCGCGCGGTAGCGGTTGATGATCAGCGGCGAATTTTCAAGCAGTTCCCAGAAGCCTTCGAACGCGACCGCAATCGGCAGCGCCCAGATCGCGGGCCTGCCGCCAAGCAGGTGCCAGCGCTGCCACAGTACCCAGGCGAAGAAGTAGAACAGCAGCCCGTGGATCACGTGGCTGAAGCTGTACCAGTCGACGACGTGCTGGCTGTTCTCGGCCGACTGGACCGTGCCCCACCACAGCTTGACCGTGCCGCAGGTGCAGATCGGCACGCGGCCCATGGCGAGCAGGATCGCCCCGATGCCGAGCCACATGGCGAGCGTGAGGAGAAGGCCGCGGCGGTTGGGCAGGAGGTTGGTCATTGCGGTTCAATCTCCGGGGGTTCGCTGTCGCCGGGGCCGAGCGGCAACTGCATGTAGACCGTATCGAGCCAGCACCCGTGCTTGCGCCCGCTGCTGCGAACCCGGCCGATATGGTCGAAGCCTAGCGCGGCGTGGAGCGCGATCGAGCCCGGCTCGCCGCCGCCGATCACGGCGATCATCTGGCGGAAGCCCGCTACGGTCGAAGCTTCGAGCAAGGCCGCCAGCAGTGCCTTGCCCAGCCCCTGTCCGCGGCACTCATCGCGGATGTAGATGCTGTTCTCGCACGTCATCCGATAGGCCGGGCGGTCGCGAAACTGGGCGGCATAGGCATAGCCGAGCACCATGCCGTTCGGTGCCTCAGCAACCAGCCACGGGGCACTTGCATCGACGACCTTGGCTAGCCTTGCGCCCATTTCGGCGCTGTCCGGCGCCTCGGTCTCGAAGGTGGCGGTGCCATGCAGCACATGGTGCGCATAAATCTCGGCCAGCACTGCGGCATCGCTTGGCCGCGCGGTGCGGATCGTAAAGGCATTGTGACTCATCGCGGGCGATCATGCCGCAATGCGCGGCTCACGCCAAGATCGTTGCGCTTGGCGTGGCGCGGCGTAGAGTCCGCGTTGTCATGGCCGCCAGGAAAAAACCGCAACCGCCTGCCGCGCCCGCCCGCAGCCTGTGCGTAATCGGCGCTGGGCTGGGCGGGCTGGCGCTCGCGCTGCGGACGCAGGCGGCGGGCTTTGCCGTCACCCTGATCGAGGCGCGGCCCGAACCGGGCGGTCTGATCCGCAAGCACGCGGTGGCTGGATACCACTTCGAAGAAGGCCCGGGCGAGCTGGGTGATCTCGCCCCATGGCGCGACCTTGCCGCCGCAGCGCAGTGCGAGCTCGCCGATTTCGCTACCCTGCGCGAGATCAACCCGGCACGGCGCTTCTACTGGCGCGATACCGCAGCCTTCGACCTCAGCGCCGACAGCGCCGAACAGGTGCGCCAGCTTGGCCGCATTTCATCAAGCGACATCGCCGGCTTCGAGGAGTTGCAGCACTGGTACGATGCGGCCCGGAGCGATGCGTGGCAGCGCCTGGCGGAACGCCCGCAGACCGGGCCAGCGCAGACACTGGGCGCGCTGCAACCGGTGCTCCGTGCGCAAGGCTGGCGCAGCGCCTGGGGCCTGATCGCGCACCACATCGACAGCGAACCGCTGCGCGAGGCGCTGGCGCTGCCGGCCTTGCTGAGCGGAGCCAATCCGTTCACGACCAGCGCATTGACCCTGCTCGGCCAGCCCGCGCCGGGGCGCCCGGCGTGGTGGCCGCTCGGCGGGATGACCGCGCTGGCGGCCAACCTGCTGGCGCGGTTCGAAGCACTTGGCGGCACGGTCCGCCTGCACGATCCGGTGACCGAACTCGAAATGGTCGGCAACCGGGTCAGCGCTGTGGTGACGCAAAGCGGCTGGCGTTCGCATTTCGCCGCGGTCGCGAGCAACGCTGACGTGGTCCACACCTATCACGACCTGTTGCGCCATATTCCGCGCGGGACTCAAGTTGCGGCGCGGCTGGCGCGGCGGCGCTTTGCCCCTTCGGCGCTAACCGTGCACTTCGCGCTGGCCGGGACCTGGCCCGGGATACCCCATAGCTCGGTGCTGTTCGCCGCACGCTTTAGGGAGTTGCTCGCTGACGTGTTCGATGCGGGGGTCCTGCCGCAGGACGGGCTGATCCTGCTGCACCATCCCAGCGTCACCGATCCCGCGCTCGCACTCGAGGGCACCAGCCTGTTCCGCGCGACCTTGCCGGTCGCCCACCTCGGCAAGTTCCCGGTCGACTGGGAAACGCTCGCGCCGCTCGTTGCGGGGCGCGTGCTCGACGAGATCGGGCGGCGGCTGATCCCCGACATTCACGACCGCATCGTGGCGCAGGCGGTGACCACGCCCCGCGGTCTCGCGCTTGACCTGGGCCTGCACCTCGGCAGCGGCTGGAGCCTTGAGGCAACCCCGCTCCAGTCCGCCTTCCAGCGCCCGGCGCACCGCGATCCTAAGCTCGCCAACTTCTATCTCGTCGGTGCGGCGACGCACCCCGGAGCGGGGGTTGCCGCGGTGCTGG
>JAYUCG010000132.1:0-13999 GCA_043740455.1 Novosphingobium sp.
CTTGGTTTCGTGGAGGCACTCGAAATAGGCCATTTCGGGCGCGTAGCCGGCTTCGACCAAGGTCTCGAACCCGGCCTGGATCAGGTGGGTGATGCCGCCGCAGAGCACGGCTTGTTCGCCGAACAAGTCGGTTTCGCATTCCTCGCGGAAGTTGGTTTCGATGATGCCCGAACGTCCGCCGCCGACGCCCGAAGCATAAGCCAGGCCCACGTCGTGCGCGTTGCCGGTGGCGTCCTGGTGGACTGCGATCAGGCACGGCACGCCGCCGCCCTTGACGTATTCCGAGCGGACGGTGTGGCCCGGGCCCTTGGGCGCGATCATGATCACGTCCACGTCCTTGCGCGGTTCGATCAGCCCGAAGTGGACGTTGAGCCCGTGCGCGAAGGCGAGCGCGGCGCCGGGCTTCATCTGGGCGTGCAGGTCCTCGGCGTAGATCGCGGCCTGGTGTTCGTCGGGCGCGAGGATCATCAGGATATCAGCCCATTTCGCGGCTTCGGCATTCGCCATCACCTTGAAGCCGGCGCCTTCGGCCTTCTTGGCGGTGGCCGATCCGGCGCGCAGCGCGACGGCCACGTCCTTCACGCCGCTGTCGCGCAAGTTCTGCGCGTGCGCGTGGCCCTGGCTGCCATAGCCCAAGATTGCGATCTTCTTGTCGACGATCAGGTTGAGATCGCAATCAGCGTCGTAGTAAACCTTCATTTTCGTCTTCCCTGCATAATCCGTCATGCTGAACTTGTTTCAGCATCCATCGGGCCTGCTCGCTCAGAGCCATCCGGCGAAATGGACCCTGAAACAAGTTCAGGGTGACGAAGATTGAAAAATATAATTCAGGCGCTCACGGCGCCGCGGATCATGCCGACTACGCCGGTGCGGCCGACTTCGACCAGCCCTAGTTCGCGCATCAGCGCCACGAAGCTGTCGATCTTTTCGGGTGCGCCGGTCAGTTCGAACACGAAGCTGCTGGTGGTGGTGTCGACCACCTTGGCGCGGAACACGTCGGCCAGCCGCAGCGCCTCGACCCGGTGCTCGCCGTTACCGGCCACCTTGATCAAAGCCAGCTCGCGCTCGACGTAAGGGCCTATCTCGGTGAGGTCGGTCACCTTGTGCACCGGCACCAGCCGTTCGAGCTGCGCGCGGATCTGGTCGATCTGCGCGGGCGGTCCGTGCGTCACGATCGTGATCCGGCTGACCGCGTGGTTCTCCGAGATATCGGCCACGGTCAGGCTGTCGATGTTGTAACCGCGCGCGGTGAACAGCCCGGCGATCTTGGCGAGAATTCCCGCCTCGTTGTCGACGATCACCGTCAGGACATGGCGCTCGGCCGCAGGGTGCTTCATTATCATCATGGGTCAGACCAGCGCCTTGGCAGCATCGTCCATCGTGCCGGCAACCTGATCGCCGTAGAGGATCATTTCGGTATGCGCCGCACCTGATGGAATCATCGGGTAGCAATTGGCTTCCTTGGCAACGCGGCAATCGACGATCACCGGGCCGTCATAGTCGATCATCGCCTGGATGCCGGCATCGAGACCGGCCTGATTGTCGATGCGGATGCCCTTCCAGCCATAAGCTTCGGCCAGCTTGACGAAATCGGGCAGCGAATCGCTGTAGCTTTCCGAATAGCGACTTTCATAGGTCAGCTCCTGCCATTGGCGGACCATGCCCATCCATTCGTTGTTGAGGATGAACACCTTGACCGGCAGGCGGAACTGGCTGGCGGTGCCGAGCTCCTGGATGTTCATCTGGATCGAGGCATCGCCGGCGATGTCGATCACCAAGCTTTCGGGGTTGCCGCACTGCGCGCCGATTGCTGCGGGCAGGCCGTAACCCATCGTCCCGAGCCCGCCCGAGGTGAGCCACTTGTTGGGGCCGAAAAAGTGGAAATACTGCGCCGCCCACATCTGGTGCTGGCCGACTTCGGTGGCGATGATCGGGTCGCGGTGCTTGGTCAACTCGAACAATCGTTCGACCGCGAGTTGCGGCATGATTGCATCTTTGTTGGCGGGGTATGCAAGACTTTGCCGAGCCCGCCAGCCATTGATCCGCGCCTTCCATTCGGTCAGGTCCTGCGCCTTGCGGTCGCCCCAGGCCTTGATCAACTGTTCAAGCACCAGAGCGCAATCTCCCAGGATCGGGAGGTCAACCGGGACCACCTTGTTGATCGAGGCACGATCGATATCGATGTGGATCTTGGTCGAATTGGGCGCAAAAGCGTCAAGCCGGCCGGTGACCCGGTCATCGAACCGCGCACCCAGCGCGATGATCAGATCAGCCCGGTTCATCGCCATATTGGCTTCGTAAGTGCCGTGCATGCCCAGCATCCCAAGCCAGTCGTCGCTGTCTGCGGGGAAGGCGCCCAGCCCCATCAGGGTCGAGGTGATCGGCGCCCCGGTCAACTTCTGCAAGGTACGCAGCAATTCGGCTGCGCGCGGGCCAGAGTTGATTACGCCCCCACCAGTGTAGAAGATCGGCGCCTTGGCATTGGCGATCAGTTCGATCGCCTTGGCTATGTCGCGCGTTGCCCCGGTGCTGGGCGGATTATAGCGCTGGCGGCGCTGCGGCGGGCCGTCGCTCATCCGCGCCGAGGCGATCTGGACGTCCTTGGGAATGTCGATCACCACGGGGCCGGGGCGGCCAGTGGTGGCGATCTGGAACGCCTCATCGATGATTCCGGCGAGCTCGGCCGGGTCTTTGACAAGGTAATTGTGCTTGGTGCAGTGGCGCGTGATGCCGACGGTATCGGCTTCCTGGAACGCGTCCGACCCGATCAGCGCGGTTGAAACCTGGCCGGTGATCACCACCAGCGGGATCGAGTCCATGAATGCATCGGCGATGCCGGTAACCGCGTTGGTCGCGCCCGGGCCCGAGGTGACCAGCACCACGCCGGGCTTGCCGGTCGAGCGCGCATAGCCTTCGGCAGCATGCGCCGCGCCGGCCTCGTGGCGAACCAGGATGTGACGGATGCGGGCATCGCCGAACAGTGCGTCGTAAATCGGCAGCACCGCGCCGCCGGGATAGCCGAACACGAATTCAACCCCCTGCCGGACCAGGCTTTCCACCAGGATACTGGCGCCGCTGCGCTCCTCGCTCACTTCACTTGCCTTCCGTTCACCTTGGCCCAAATCGCGCTGGGCCCCTTAATGGATAGACCCGGCGCAGTCACCCGCGCCGGGTCTCCCTCTCCAAACTGGGGCCATGAGGCAAGGACCGATCTCGCCAGAGCCTCTAAGCAACAGGATATGTCATGTCAAGGGTGTGTTACGCAATAAAGAAACAAATAACACCTCAGGATCGAAACTTTGCGCTTCAAGCCGGGGCCACTCGGCCGGTGACTGGTTGCGCAGCCAGGTGAATTGGCGTTTGGCGTAATTGCGCGTGGCCTGCGCCCCGCGCGCTTCGGCCTCGGCGCGGGTCAGCGATCCGCCGAGCAGCGCGGCCACTTCGGCCACGCCGATCGCGCGCATGACGGGCAGATCGGGATCGAGCCGGCGAGCCAGCAGGGCGCGCACTTCCTCGACCGCGCCATTGTCCAGCATCTGGGCAAACCGCTGGTCGCAGCGCGCATAGAGCCAGTCGCGTGGGGGCAGCAGGACAGCTGGATGAAGCGAGACCTGTTCGCCGATCCCGCCGGTCAGTTCGCTCTGCCAATCAGCGAGGCTTTTGCCGCTCGAGCGCACCACTTCGAGCGCGCGGGCCACGCGGGTGCTGTCGCCTGGAGCGAGAATGGCGGCGCGGTCGGGGTCTTCGCCTTGCAGCGCGGCGTAGGCGGCGGCGGTGGGCAGGGCCCGCACTTCGGCACGGACTTCTGGGGCAATGGCCGGAACAGGGGCGATTCCGTCGAGCAGCGTGCGCAAGTAAAGCCCGGTGCCGCCGACCAGGATTGGCACTGCGCCGCGCGCGTGGACCTCGGCGATGACCCCGCGCGCGTCCGTCGACCAGTCGGCCGCAGAGCATGCTTCTGCGCCATCCCAGGTGCCAAACAGACGGTGCTCGATCCCGAGCATTTCCTCCTGCAACGGCCGCGCTGACAGAACCGCAAGGTCGGCGTAAACCTGCGCACTGTCGGCATTTAACACCACCGCCTCGCGCCCGTGTGCCTTCAACGCCAGCGCCAGCCGCACCGCCAGATCGCTCTTGCCGCTCGCGGTCGGCCCTGCGATGAGCGCGCACGGCGGAAGTTCGCGCCGCGCTTCAAGGGATTCAAACGTGCTCATTGCCCGGGTGATAGCAGATCAGGCGGACTTGTCCGCAAGCCTTGGCTCGGTGCTAAATGCGTTGGCCGCGCAGGGCATGCCCGCCTTGCATTCACGCCACGCGAGTGGCGTCGACCAGATCGTCTGCGCGTCTGCCGATGCCCGTGACTGGCACCGCTTCCGCGCCGCGCTGGAAGCCGACCTGCCACCCGCAGATGTGCTGATCTCTGATCACGATCCGCTGCTGCCGGCACTGTTCATCTCCGACATGGATTCCACCATGATTGGGCAGGAATGCATCGATGAGCTCTCGGATTTCGCGGGTTTGAAGCCGCAAATCGCAGCGATCACCGAACGCGCAATGCAGGGCGAGCTCGATTTCGAAGCCGCGTTGCGTGAACGTGTGCGGCTGCTGTCGGGGCTAGACGAAGGTGCAATCGCGCAGTGCCTGGCTGAGCGGATCCGGCCCATGCCGGGCGCGAAGACCCTTGTCGCAACGCTTAAGGCCACGGGCTGCCACACCGTGCTTGTGACCGGGGGCTTCCACCAGTTCGCCGATCCGATCGCGGCTGAACTGGGCTTTGAACGTGTGGTTGCCAACCGGCTTGAAGTGCAGGGCGGTGCGCTGACCGGCGGCTTGGTGGGAGGGATCGTCGACAGCAGCGTCAAGTGCGCCACTCTGAAACACGAGTTCGCGCGCCTCGGCCTGGGTCGCGCCTTGGGCCGCGCCAGCCTCGCCACCGGAGACGGGGCCAACGACATCCCGATGATCGAGGCGGCCTGCTATGGCATCGCTTACCACGCCAAGCCAAAGGCCCGCGCCGCGGCGCACGGCTGGATCGATCGCGGCGATCTGACCGATGTCCTGCGGCTGCTGGGAATCCCGGACAGCGAGTGGACGGATCGTTAGCATTTGCTGTGCTAGATCAATATTGACATCAATGTCAGTAGGGGTTATTTCGAGTCACATGAACATGCTAACCGGCTCGCTCGCCCCGGCCGCCCAAACCGCAACGCCCGATGACCTGCCGCTGATCGATATCGCGCGCCCGAAGCCGCGGTACAATTTTCCCAAGGCGCTGCATCACTTCCGTGAACTGATCAAGGACAAGGAAAACACCGCCGAGGTGTCTCCGATTTTCGAAGCGCTGCCGTGGCGCGGGGTTTACGGTGCGGCGACCAGTTTCCTGTCGACCGAGCGCGGACAGGCGTTGCGCAAGAGCGAACCCTCGCTGGTCGCGATCCTCGATAACCACGCCGAATTGCGCAAGATGCCAGCAGGCATCCTCGCGCGGGTCTATTGCGACTTCATGGAGCGCGAAGGCCTTTCGGCGCAGGGACTGGTCGACGAGCTCGACAAGTATCGCCGCCCTGACCAGTATTTCGACGATCAGGCGACTTGGTACTTCAATCGCATGCGCGATACGCATGACCTGATGCACATCCTTTCGGGCTTCGGCCGCGATGCGCTGGGAGAACAATGCGTGCTGGCCTTCACCTACAGCCAGCAGCCGGCGCTCGCCCACTTGTTCCTCGGTTATGCCGGTGCATTCGAAATCAAGAAGCGGATGAAGACCCGGGCGCCGATCTTCAGCGCAGTGCGCGAAGCGCAGAAGATGGGCAAGGTCTGCCCGCGGCTGATCGAACAACCGATCCTCGAACTGCTCGCGACGCCGATTGATGAACTTCGCGCCCGGCTGAACATCAAGCCGCCGGTGCTCTACAAGCAGGCTCACGCAATGTGGCGCGCGCAGGGGATTGATCCTTACGACCTGCTCCCGCCAGAAAAGATGGCGGCGTAACTGGGGCTGGGAGAAGCGGCGCGCTAGACCTCATTCCCCGTCACCCTGAACTCGTTTCAGGGCCCATCGTGCCGCAAGCGCGGAACGTCGCGGGACTGCCACACTGCGGCAATGGTGCGTTAATGCGCGACCTGGATGATCCGAGAAATGGGTCCTGAAAGAAGTTCAGGATGACAAATGAGGAGGCGGCCGGGTTAGCCCTTCGCCTTGCCTTTGTGTTCGCCGATCAGCTTGTCCAGTTCATCGATCCGCAGCCGTTCGGGCGTGCCCTTGGGCAAGCCTTTGAGCCGGCAAGCCGCCCACAGGCTCTTGCGCTCGCTCTCGAGTGCTTTGAGATAAAGGTCGGCCATGTGATTGTGCTTTCAGTTTGGGCAGCTCAGCGCAGTTCTTTGCGGATCACCAGTTTGAGCCCCGACCAGCCCTCGTCAACCGCGCAGACCTTGGTGTCAACAAAACCCAGCGGCAGCGCGACTTCGCGAATGGTGTCTTCGGTGATGTCGGTCGGGACTTTGGAGGCCTGCTTGGGCCAGCTGACCCAGACTTGGCCGGCGGGCTCGATCTGGCGGCGCAATTGCTTCAACCGCTGTTCGAGCACGGCGCGTTCGGTCACGAAGATGTGCGCGGCATCGATTCCCTGTGCGGGGTCGGCAATCGGCATCAGGTCGAGCGCATAGTCGCCGATCTCATCCGCGACGTTCTCCGGCATGGCATCGAACCAAACTCGCTGGCCATCGCGCAGCCCCAGCTTCATCGCCAGGGGTTTGCCCGAATAGCCCTCGGTCATCAGCTTTCCATCCAGTCGCGGAAGAAGCTGTCGCTGGCTTCGCGCAGGGCGGTGAGGGGGACGTTGCAGAGTGAAGTGAAGTCTACGTCAGACATCTCGATCCGAACGTGTTCTCCCTCAGTTTGGCCAATTCCCGAGTTAGCGATCCCGAGCCCGTCTAAGAAGGTTCTGACTGCGTCAAAATCAGAGGTGGTGATCAGATATGTGGCTTGCCACTCGCTGAACCAGTCGGCGGGCGCGCAATCGTAGTTTGAACACCACAGGTTGCATCCAATCCCTCCTGCGAGCGCCATTTCAGCCGCGGCCACCAATAGGCCTCCATCTGAAATATCGTGGACTGCAGTCACCATGCCTTTGGCAATCATGGCGCGCACAGCTTCGGCAACCTTGCGCTCCGCTTCAAGGTCAACTGCAGGAGGCGAACCAGCTTCGATGCCGCGACATTCGCGAAGCCATAGAGATTGGCCAAGATTAGCTTTGGGCTGTCCGATCAGAACGATATGTTCACCCTCAGCCTTAAACCCAATCGTCGCCATCTTCTCATGGTCGTCCATCAGGCCAACGCCGCCAATCGCGGGCGTAGGCAGGATTGCGCTGCCACCCCCGGTCGCCTTGCTCTCGTTGTACAGCGACACATTCCCGCTCACGATGGGATAGTCCAAAGCCCGGCAGGCGTCGCCCATACCGCGCAGGGCTTCGACGATCTGGGCCATGATCTCGGGCCGCTGCGGGTTGGCGAAGTTGAGGCAATTGGTGATGGCCAAAGGCTTGGCGCCGACTGCTGACAAATTGCGATAGGTTTCTGCGACCGCCTGCTTGCCGCCTTCGTAGGGGTCGGCATAGACATAGCGCGGGGTGCAGTCGGTGGTCATGGCGAGCGCTTTTTTGCTGCCGTGGATCCGTACCACCGCCGCGTCGCCGCCCGATTTCTGCATCGTATTCGCGCCAACCTGGCTGTCGTACTGCTCCCAGATCCAGCGCCGGCTGGCCAAGTCGGGGCAGGCCATCAGCTTGAGCAAATCTGCGCCGATATTGGTGCTTTCGGGCACATCGCCCAGCGGCGCGACATTGGCCCAGACCTTGTATTCCTCAAGGCTCGTGTGCGGCCGGTCGTACAGCGGCGCGTCTTCGGCGAGCGGCCCAAGCGGGATATCGCAGACCACTTCGCCCTTGAAAGTCAGCACCATGTGGCCCGTATCGGTAACTTCGCCGATCACTGCGAAATCGAGCTCCCACTTTTTGAAGATCGCCTCGGCCATCGGCTCCTTGCCGGGCTTTAGCACCATGAGCATCCGCTCCTGGCTCTCGCTCAGCATCATTTCGTAGGGCGTCATACCCTCTTCGCGGCACGGCACTTTGTCCATGTCGAGGATGATCCCGGTCTTGCCGTTGGTCGCCATTTCGACGCTGGAGGAAGTCAGCCCGGCCGCGCCCATGTCCTGGATCGCGACGATGGCGTCGGTGGCCATCAGTTCAAGACAGGCCTCGATCAGTAGCTTTTCGACGAATGGATCGCCGACTTGTACTGTCGGGCGCTTCGCATCGATATCATCGCCAAAGTCGGCGCTGGCCATCGTCGCGCCGTGGATCCCGTCGCGCCCGGTCTTGGAGCCGACATAGACGATCGGGTTGCCGAGCCCGGTGGCGGCGGAATAGAAGATCTTGTCCTGATCGGCGACCCCCACGGTCATCGCGTTGACCAGGATGTTGCCATCGTAGGCGCTGTGGAAGTTGGTCTCGCCGCCCACCGTGGGCACGCCGACGCAGTTGCCGTAACCGCCGATACCCGCGACCACGCCCTTGACCAGCGCCTTCATCTTGGGATGCTTGGGATCGCCGAACCGCAGCGCGTTCATGTTGGCGATCGGGCGCGCGCCCATCGTGAACACGTCGCGCAGGATGCCGCCCACGCCAGTCGCCGCGCCCTGGTACGGTTCGATGTAGCTCGGGTGGTTGTGGCTCTCCATCTTGAAGATGCAGGCCTGGTTGTCGCCGATGTCGATCACCCCGGCGTTTTCGCCTGGGCCGCAGATCACCCACGGGGCTTCGACCGGCAATTTCTTGAGGTGCAGCCGGCTCGATTTGTACGAGCAGTGCTCGGACCACATCACCGAAAAGATGCCGAGTTCGACCATGTTGGGCTCGCGGCCCAACGCGTGAAGTACGCGCTGGTATTCTTCATCGGAGAGCCCGTGGGCGGCGACGACATCTGGGGTGATTGTGTCAGCAGGGTTTGGCATGCGCGGGCGCATAGCCGTCCGCGGGGATTCGGGCTAGTGCGGGCGGGGCGCTTTGGCTGCGCTTTTCCCCATCCACCAACCCGTCAGCGTGACCAAGCCATAAGCCACGAGGGCAAGGTAGCTCGTCCCGGCGGTGACTTCGGTCGCGACCGGACCGAACCAGTTGAACAGCTGCAAAGCCAGCATCAGGCCGCCAAGGACCAACGCGCGGCCGAGCAATGGTTGACGTGCGCGGACATAGAGCCACAGCGCGCCAAAGGTTATTGCCAGCTCCAGTGGCATTTCGATGGCCGGGTAGTTCCACAGACCAAGACCCAGTTTGGGCGGATTTCCGGCAATCGTCAGGTCAGGGACGTGCACCAGCAGATCGAGCAGCCAGTGCGAAAATACGACCGCACCCGCGATCAGTCCGGCGGTGCCATCGCGCAACACCAGCCAGACCAGCACGGCAAACGCTGCGCTCCACGCCATCGCGCCGACCAGACTGTGGGTGTAAGGCATCGAATAGAGATCGAGCGGGCTGACCGCGCTGATCGCGGGGCTCAGCCGCATCTTCTCCACGCCGAGCAGCACGAACAGGAAGAACGCCCAGTCGATCAGCTGCGCGGCGATGAACAGTGTCCCGAGCCCAGGCTTCTTGCGCTTGGCGGCAACCGCCAGCGCCGGGGCCCAGTGCCCGATGAACATGTCAGGTTGCTCCGCCGCCGAACCGCGTGACGAGGAAGGTGGCTGCACCGGCAGCGAAACCGCTGGCAACCGCGCCCCAAGCCATGTCGACCAAGGTGATGTGCGTCGGCCAGATCTTCATCGTCGCCTGATTGGTCAGGTCATAGGTCGCATAGCAGAAGAAGCCGAACAGCGCGCCGTGCATGACCGAAAGGGGCACGCCGGCGAAAGCAGTCAGTGCCGCCGAATCGTTGCTCAGCATGCCCGGGATCACCGCGAAATAGGTTAGGCCGGCGATGTAGATCGCGTAAAAGGTCAACGCCGGGGCGAGGCGGAACTGGCTGGCCAGCAGGTCACCCAGCGCGGGGCGATACAGCGCCGGACCGGCATTGCGCAGCCACACCGCATCAAGCATCCCGAAGACCAGCGCCGTTGCGACGTAGGCCATGACAATTTTTGCGTACATAAAACTCCCCAGACGGCCCGTGCCGCAGTGGCGCTACACTTGACCGGTGCAGCGCGCGGGGTCAATGCTCTTGGCGATGACCGAGACCGATCCTGATATTGCCACAATGAGCTTCGAAGACGCCCTGCGCGGACTGGAAGAGGTCGTACGCGGCCTTGAAAGCGGCGAAGTTCCGCTCGATGCGACGATCAGCCTTTATGAACGCGGCGAGAAGCTGCGCGCGCACTGCCAGGCGCGGCTCGATGCGGCGCAGGCGCGAATCGAACAGGTCGTGGCGAACAGCGCCGGTCAGGCGACTGGCACCACTCCCTTCGATCCCGGTAACTGAATTGTGGCGGGAGGGCCCGATCTGCTTTTGATTGCGGCGCTCGGCGGAATTGCCGGGAATGTCGACGCGATGTTCGATGCCTTGCTCACCCCGCCGGGCGACAGCCGCGATGCGCTGATCGCGGCGATGCGTCATGCGGCGATCGGCGGCGGCAAGCGGCTCCGCCCGCTTTTGCTGGTGACCACTGCGGCGATGTTTCAGGTCGACCGCACGCAGGCGATGCGCGCGGCCATCGCGATCGAGGCGGTCCACGCCTATTCGCTCGCGCATGACGACCTGCCGTGCATGGATGATGATGCCATGCGACACGGCAAGCCCAGCCTGCATGTTGCCTTTGGTGAGACGATTGCAGTCCTGGCCGGAAATGCACTACAGGCGTTCGCGTTCGAAGTGCTGGCCGATCCCGCGACCAGCGGCGATCCATTCGTGCGCGCCGAACTGGTCCAGGTGCTTGCCCAGGCTTCCGGGGCTTGGGGCATGATCGGCGGTCAGGTTATGGACATCGCCGGGGAAGGGCAGTCGCTCGATTTGCCCGCAGTGACCCGGCTCCAGCAGCTCAAGACCGGTGCGCTGTTGGCCGCCGCAGTAGAGATGGGCGCGGTGCTGGGTAAGGTGCCGTCAGAGGGCCGTTCGCACTTGCGCCGCTATGCCCGCGACATTGGTCTGGCCTTCCAGATCGCCGACGACCTGCTCGATTCCAGCGGTGACGAGGCCAAGACCGGCAAGGCGCTGCGCAAGGATGCCGCTGCAGGCAAGCAGACCTTCGTCGGCTTATTGGGTGAAGACCGCGCCCGTGAACAGGCGCGTTTGCTCAGCGAACAGGCCATTGCGCATCTTGGCCAGCACGGGCAGGAAGCGGACGTTCTGCGCAGCGTTGCGCGCTATATCGTGGAGAGGGACCACTGATGACCACCCGCATCGGCGTTTACCCCGGCACTTTCGATCCGATCACGCTTGGCCACATGGACATCATCTCGCGCGGGGTGAAGCTGGTCGATGAACTGATTATCGGCGTGACCACCAATATCGCCAAGACCCCGATGTTCTCCGATGAAGAGCGCATCGCGATGGTCGAGCGTGAAGTTGCCGGGATCGGCAATGCCAAGATCCGCGTGGTCGGGTTCGATTCGCTGTTGATGGACTTTGCCGAGGCGCAGGGCGCGCAAACCGTAATCCGCGGCATTCGCGGTGTCACCGATTTCGAATACGAATACCAGCTAACCGGCATGAACCGCCAATTGAACGACCGGGTCGAAACGGTGTTCCTGATGGCCGATGTCTCGCTTCAGCCGATCGCCTCGCGCCTGGTCAAGGAAATCGCGGTCTACGGCGGCGATATCTCGCGCTTTGTCAGCCCGGCGGTGCGCAATGACGTGGTGGCGCGAATTGCCAAGAAATAGCCGCCGGGAATCATTACCCTTCCGTTCATTGCCACGACAGCCAAGCGGCGCTATCCCGCCGCCACGCTTTGCAACTTGCGAGACCTATACTTCATGAACCGCCGGACTTTCGCTGCCCTGATCTCAGGTTTCCTTGCCGCCCTGTCGCTTGCGGCGTACCCGGCCATGGCCAAGCCCAAGCCGCCGGTGGCCCCGCCGCCAGTGCAGATCACCACCATTGTCGATCCCGATCCCAGCCACGATCCAGACGATGTGCTGGTGCTGGACCTATCGAACGGCGGGCGGGTGCTGATCCGCATGATGCCGCAGTGGGCACCGGGCCATGTCGATCGGATCAAGACGCTGACCAAGCAGGGCTTTTACAACGGGGTTATCTTCCACCGCGTGATCGACGGGTTCATGGCGCAGACCGGTGACCCGACCGGAACCGGCACCGGCGGATCGTCGCTGCCCGATCTCAAGGCCGAGTTCAACAAGCTGCCGCACGTGCGCGGCACGGTTTCGATGGCCCGTACCGAGCAGCCGGATTCGGCCAACAGCCAGTTCTTCATCGTCTTCTACCCACGCTTCGCGCTCGACAATCGCTACACCAATTTCGGCCGCGTCATCTCGGGCATGGACGTGGTGGATTCGATCGTGCGGGGCGAACCGCCGGCCAACCCGACCAAGATCGTCCAGGCCTCGCTCTATTCGGAAGGCAAGCCGCAGCCAGCTTATGTGCCGCCCGCGCTACCAGCGCCGGCACTGCTCGCGCCGGTGCCCGCGCCGGTGGTGGCGCCAGCTCCGGCCAAGCTTGCACCGAAGGCCAAGGCCAAAGCCAAAGCCAAGAGCAAGCCCTGAACCTCTGCTTGCCGCAGCCCGCGTGGGTCGCTAGCCGCGCGTCATGCGTGTTGACCTGTTCGATTTTGAGCTTCCGCCAGAGCTTATAGCCCTGCGCCCCGCGCGGCCACGTGATGCGGCGCGGTTGTTGTTTGTCCCTGGGGCGGGGCCATTCGAAGATCTGACAGTTCGCGATCTGCCCGACCTGCTCAGCGCCGGCGACGTGCTCGTGTTCAACGATACCCGGGTAATTCCCGCGCAGCTCGAAGGCCGCCGCGGTGACGCGAAGATCGGAGCGACGCTGCACAAACGAATCGATCTCAGGCGGTGGCAGGCCTTCGTGCGCAATGCCAAGCGGTTGCGGATTGGCGATACAGTCGATTTTGCCGCGGGCGTTCAGGCCTTGGTCGAAGCGCGGCACGATGATGGCAGCCTGACGCTTGCCTTTCTGGGCGACGAGCCGGTTGAAGTCCTGCTCAATCGCGCCGGACAGATGCCGCTGCCGCCCTACATTGCCGGCAAGCGCCCAACCGACGAAGCTGATCGCAGCGATTACCAGACGATGTTCGCGAACAAGGACGGCGCGGTAGCTGCGCCGACCGCTGCCTTGCACTTCACGCCAGAGTTGCTCGCCGCGTTGAAGGAAGCAGGCGTCGGGCACGAAACGCTGACCCTGCATGTCGGCGCGGGGACTTTCCTGCCGGTCAAGGTCGAGGACACCGAGGCGCACCGGATGCACGCCGAATGGGGCACGATTTCGGCTGATGTGGCAGCAAGGCTCAGCGCGGTGCGAAAAAATGGCAACAAAGTAATTGCAGTGGGCACAACCAGTCTCCGCCTGCTCGAAAGCGCCGCCCGCGCAGACGACACAATTGGCGAATTTGCAGGCGATACCGCTATTTTCATTACCCCCGGCTATCGCTTCAAAGCGGTCGATGGGCTGATGACCAATTTCCATCTGCCCAAATCGACCCTGTTCATGCTGGTCAGCGCGCTGATGGGGCTGGAGCGGATGCAGGCGGTCTATGCCCACGCAATCGGCGCGGGGTACCGGTTTTACAGTTACGGAGATTCGTCGCTGTTGTTGCCTGACTGAGCCGGAAACAGCGTGTGCGTGTCGATTATTGCGTCGATCAGGCTGTCGTCGCCGGGCAGCATGCCGTCCAGCATCAGCATGGCAAGGCCGTGGGCCACTGCCCAGGCTTGCAACTGCAGCCGGGCCGCATCGGGTCCGGCGAACGTCTCGGCATAGGTGCGCAGCAGCCGGGCGGCTTCGTTGTCGCCAAAGGGCTGATCGGTGC
>JAYUCG010000133.1:0-9076 GCA_043740455.1 Novosphingobium sp.
CGGCGGAGCCAGCCGTGCTACCCTGACACATATTGGTGGGTATGGGCGCAGAAAGTGATCAGGCAGTGATGGCCACCCAGCCAACGCCGCCAATAAGAAACGCCCCGAGTGCGATGTCGGGGCGTTTCCTGTTCAAGTGCAGTGTAGCTAGGCGTTATCGTCTGCTTGGCCTTCATCCGCGACAGGAGCCGCTTCGGCAGTATTCTCTTCGGAGCCTTCAAGATGCTCCTTGATGGCACTGACACCTTCAAACCCAGCTACCGCAGCCGCTGCCTTTGCAAGCAGGCCAGCATTCGGATCAACTGATTCCAGAGCCTTATCGGCAGCAAATGCGCCAGCAGCTTCTTCAGCAAAGTCCAAGATACCCATGACTATTCCTTTCGAGAGAGTTGCGACCGATTGCCCCCGCTCAGTCGACACGAGAATTATCGCAGAAAGTGAGGGATGGCCATTGAATTGTCGCATCGCCAGGCAGCGAGTCTTCGCGCTGCGTCGCCGCAGCAAGAACAGGATTGTTGTTGTAATGGTAACACAGCGTTGACCGCCAACAGCGCATAGAGCTTGTCGATCTGAGCGACTACGGCATTGCGGCGACAAATAGCGATGCATCTCCGTGCAGACACGGTTGACAGACTTTGGTCCAGCAACCGCAAACCACATATTGGGGAAGTATTGGGGAAAACCACTACTGCCATTTAAAAAGTGGCGGAAAGCCTGGTGACCCCTACGGGAATCGAACCCGTGTTTCAGCCGTGAGAGGGCCGCGTCCTAACCGCTGGACGAAGGGGCCTAGATATAAGGCAGTTACTGCTCCGGCGCAGCGAGGATGGTGACCCGTACGGGATTCGAACCCGTGTTTCAGCCGTGAAAGGGCCGCGTCCTAACCACTGGACGAACAGGCCATACCGGCTGCGCCGAAAGCAGGCCGCGCCAATAGGGAAGGGGGCGGGGGGGGTCAAGTCCCCCACGGCAAGATTGTTACGCCTTAGCCTTCGCTCGAATGGCAGACTGCCTGCAGCTTGTTGCCGTCCGGATCGCGGACATAGGCGCCGTAGTAGCCCGGATGGTAATGCGGTCTCAAACCAGGCTCGCCTTCATCGCTTCCGCCATTGGCCAGCGCGGCGCGGTGGAAGGCGTCGACCACTGCGCGGGATTTGACGATATAGGCAATGTGTACCCCGTTGCCGGGGCGCGCAGGCTCGCCGTCAAAGGTGGGGCCGACAAAGGTTTTGGGGCCGGTCGCCTCGCCAAAGGCAATTCCTCCATCGCGTTTGAACAGCACCGGGTGTCCCAATGCCTCCATCACCGCCAGCCAAAAGGGCTGCGCCTTGTCCCAATCGTTGGTGCCAAGCGTAACATGGCTGAACATGGCCGGTCCTTTCTGGCTCAATCGGCGAACGCCGCATCCTCGACGTGAAGCTCGGCCTGCGGGCGGCTCGACCAGTCGTCGATCTTCGCGCGGCCGGCCAGCCACAGGCGGCGGTGATGGGTGGCATGAAGCAGGGTCTGGCCAAGTTCGGTGCTGGCGGCGCGGAACGCGATTGCCTTGAAGTTAGCCCCGTCCTCGCCGCGGACTATGAGCCGCACGTGATCGTTGCCGACCAGGTCGGCCTTGACCATGCGCACCGGACCGACCGCAATCCGCGGGCCGGGCCAGCCCATGCCATAGGGGCCTGCGCTTTCCAGCGTTTCCACCAACGCAGGGGTAAGTCCGCCCGGCGTCAGTGCCAGATCCAGCTGCATCGATTGTCCGGTCATCGCTGCGGTAACGGCATTGCCGAGCCGTGCGTCAAGCCAATCGCCCAAGGCGTCGAGCTGGCCCGGCGCAATGGTCAGCCCGGCGGCCATCGCATGTCCGCCGCCGGCAATCAGCAGCCCCGCTTCGCGCGCAGCCATGATCGCCGAGCCAAGGTCGACCCCCGCGATCGACCGGCCCGAACCCTTGCCGTTGCCGTGTTCGTCAGCGCCGAGCGCGATCACCAGCGCAGGCTTGCCGGTCTTTTCCTTGACCCGCCCGGCGACGATGCCAATCACGCCGGGGTGCCAGCCTTGCCCGGCCAGCACCAGCACGGCGCGGTTGTGCTGGCTGGCGATCTGCGCTTCGGCCTGTTCTTGCACCACCGCCTCGATCCCGCGGCGCTCCTCGTTGAGCGCGGAGAGCTGCGCGGCGATCGCGCGCGCCTCGTCTGGGTCTTCGGTGGTCAGCAGGCGCACGCCAAGCGTGGATTCGCCGACACGTCCGCCGGCATTGATCCGCGGGCCAAGCGCGAAGCCAAGGTCCGAACAGGTCGGCGCGCGGCTCAGCCGGCTGGCGTCAATTAAAGCCGCCATGCCCACGCCATCGCGCCGCGCCATGACCTTGAGCCCTTGAGCGACAAACGCGCGGTTAAGCCCGTGCAGCGCCGCCACATCGGCGACGGTACCCAGCGCAACCAGATCGAGCAGCGCGAACAGGTCTGGTTCGGCGCGGCTCTCGAAAAAGCCGCGCGCCCGCAGCGCGCGAACAGTAGCGATGGCCAGCAGGAAGGCCACGCCCACCGCCGCGAGGTGGCCGTGCGCCGCACCCACTTCACCCTCGTCGAGCCGGTTGGGATTGACCAGTGCCGCCGCCTTGGGCAGCTCGGCCGAGCATTTGTGGTGATCGACCACGATCACGTCGACCCCGGCATCATGCGCCATCAGCAGCGCCTCGTGCGCCATCGCGCCGCAATCGACGGTGACGATCAGGCTGGAGCCTTGCTCGGCCAGCCGCACCAACGCTTCGCCCGACGGTCCATAGCCTTCGAGCAGGCGGTCCGGGATGTAATACTGCGCTTCCAGCCCCAGCGTCCGCAGCAGCCGGATCAGCAAAGCCGCGCTGGTTGCGCCATCGACGTCATAGTCGCCGTAGACCGTCGTTGTTTCGCCGGTCAGCACGGCCTGCGCCAGGCGTTCGGCGGCGGCATCCATGTCGCGCAGCTCGGATGGATCGGGCAGGAAGCTGCGCAGCGCCGGATTGCGGTGCCGCTCGATGTCGTCAGCCGCGACCCCGCGCGACAGCAAAAGTTGCGTCACCAGGTCATGATCGAGGTTCGACCCATTGCCGAGGTCCATGTTGCCACCGCGCCAGCGCCAAACACGGCCCGAGATCGAGCGGCCCAAGCCGAGGATCGATGAGGATGTTGCAGTCACCCAGACTGCCTAGCCCAGCCGCGCCGTCAACAAAAGCGCTGCGCAGGATAAGCTTGGCGGCAATTGACAACTAATCGCTTCGGGCGTGGAATAAGCTTCGGCAAGAAACTCTGAAGGGGGCTTGTATGGCTATCAATC
The DNA here is from genome assembly GCA_043740455.1 of Novosphingobium sp. Classification (GTDB taxonomy): domain Bacteria; phylum Pseudomonadota; class Alphaproteobacteria; order Sphingomonadales; family Sphingomonadaceae; genus Novosphingobium. The sequence continues at coordinate 3,310 of JAYUCG010000133.1, forward strand.
GCACAGTTGCAGCTGCAGTGGTGTTCTGCCTTGTCGGCAGTTCGGCGTTACCGGTCCTGGCGCAGCGCGCGCCCACCAGCGGGCCGGTCGCCCGGTATGATATGCGGGTTGGCACCGTTTCGGGCTTCGGGGCGATGGGCCGAGGCCTGGGCGGCGCGATGGGCATGGCCTTTGGCGGCGGCGGCAACAAAATTCAGCACGAACTTCTGCTGCGCCTCGGATCGAGCCAAGTACCCGGCGGAAAACCCAAGGCCGATCATTTCATGCCTGCCGGGGCCAAGCTCGGCAAGTCGGTGGCGCTGCTCACCCCGACCGAGGAGCGCGGCCCTGCAGACGAGCTGCCCGGTCAACGCGCAGGCCAGAAGCCGACCGGGCGGATCCTGATCTTCTGGGGTTGCGGCGAACATGCGCCCAAGGGCCAGCCGGTGGTGATCGACCTGGCCAAACTCAGCGCCGGACAAATGCCGCCGGGTCTGTGGTCGTCGACCGTGCTGCGCGATTGGGGGCCGACGCTGCAGAACAGCAAGACCTTTGGCCGCTGGCCGGCCGAAGACGGCAAGATGGTCAAGCCGGAGAGCTCGCTGCTTGGCAACCACCGCATTGCGGGGAATTATTCGCCCGAAATCTCGTTTGACCTGGCGCAGGACTTTCTCGCCCCGCTCAACACCACAGCAACGCCGAATGCCAGCGGCTCCAGCCTGCTGAGCTGGAACGCGGTGCCGAATGCGACCGGCTATCTCGCGTTCCTGTTCGGCGGCAAAATGGCGCAGGGCGGGCAGATGGGCGACATGGTGATGTGGACAAGCAGCGCCTCGCGCCAGTTCGGCGGCGGCCTGAGCGACTGGCTGACCCCGGCGCAAGTCGCCGGGCTGGTCAAAGACCGCACGGTGATGGCGCCAAGCACCACCAGCTGCACCATCCCGGCCGAGGTACACAATGCCGGGGCGGATTTTCGCATGGGCACGATGACCGCATTCGGACCGGAAGCCGATTTCTCCTATCCCGCGCGGCCAGCCAATCCGAAGGCACCGTGGAACCTCGAATGGACCGCACGGGTGCGCTATCGGTCGACCACCAGCTGGATGGACATGCCGGGGATGCCCAGCCAAGCCGAGCAGCAGCAAGCGCCGAAGAAGTGCAAGCCCAAGGGCCTTGGCGGCCTGATCGGCGCGGCGGTTGGCGGGGGCTGCTAGGCTGGACGCGCGATGCTCCTGATCGTCTGGCACAGCCGCACCGGCGCCAGTCGCGCGCTGGCCGAAGCAGCTGCAGGCGGGGCGGCAGGTCAGGCCCGGCTGGTCGGTGCGGCTGAGGCGTTGCCGGAACACTTTCTTGCGGCACGCGGGTACCTGTTTGCGTGCCCTGAAAACCTCGCCACGATGAGCGGTCTGATGAAGGAAATGTTCGACCGATGTTACTACCCGTTGCTCGGCCAGATCGAAGGGCGTGCCTACGCCTCGATGATCGCGGCGGGCAGCGACGGGCATGGTGCCCAAGCGCAGCTTGACCGGATCGTCACGGGCTGGCGACTGCGCCGCGTCGCTCCGCCCCTGATCGCAAACCTGCGAGCGCAGACGGCTGACGAGATTGCCGCGCCCAAGGTTGTGCCGTCATCATTACTAGCTGAAGCAGCCGAACTTGGCGCGGCGATGGCGAGCGGACTTGAACAAAGGATTTTCTGACAATTACTTGTAACGAATAATCCGAAGTAGAGCGAAATAACGCTGCAGGACTCGACTTGACCCTGTGAAAGATGCCAGAGGACAGGAATCGGCAATCCGGTGGTGGGGAAATTGGGCATCGGCGCAGTAGAGGGCAGTTCGGCGGGGGCTTCAGCGCGATGCTTTCGCTGGTCTTCGCTGACGGCCAGCGCCCCGATGTGTCTGCTTTGCGGGCATTGGCTGCGGACGTCGCACCTGGCCGGATTGGCGCTGCGTTTTCGATAAGCCACCTGCCAGATCCCGCTGAGGGCTGGGTTGAACTGCTGGCCGAAGGGCTGACCTTCGATTGTGCCGCGTTGCCGCCGGCTCCCTCAGCGCCGTTGCCGCCCGGCGGGGCGCTGCTCGGGCTTGAGAGCCAGCCGGTCGGCGAGGCCATCACCCTGTCGCCGGGGCCGCACCTCGCCGATGCCATGGGCATGCTCCCGGTCGTCCGCAGTCTCGCCGGGATTGGCGCGCGCCTTGCCGCGCTGCCGGGTGCCCGCGCCGTGATCTGGAACCCGGCACGCTGCTGGATGCCGCCCGTCTACTTTTCCAAGGTCATTGGCAACTGGCTGGCCGACGGTCCGTTCCCGGCACTTGGGCTGACGTCGCTCGAACGGGAAAGCGATGGCGCCATCGTCTCGGTCGGCCTGGCCCTGATCACCGGCCAGGAACTGCGATTTCTGCCCGACGCGAAGCTTGGTGCAGCAGACATTGCGCGGATTGCCGTGCGGCTGATCCACGCGTTGATCGACAGCGAACCACTGACCAAAGCGCATTCGTTCCTGGGTCCTGACCGGGAGACCTTGCTGGTCACGCCGAACCTGCGCAGCACGCAGCTCGACGTATTGATCCAGCGTTGATGACCGGGCGATGAGGTAGCGCTTGTCCCACGGCGGTTCGACACGCTTGACCAGCTCCGGGCTGGGTATGATCGCGCCAGAGCGGCAACGCATATCATTCCGTGCGGTCAATCGGCCGGGAACCCCCGGGTTCGATCCGGGGCTTCAGCGCCACCACTTGCTCCCGCGCCAGCTGCTGACCCGCCGCGCGTTCATGCCGATGCTTGATGCGCCGGGGCGGACCGCGGTGGACTTTGAGGACGTCCGCTGCAACGGGCTGCTCCTGCCCGCAAACGACCGCGCGGTGCTCAAGATTGGACTGCCGCTTCACCGCGGGCCGCACCGCGATTACAACGCGATGGTGATCGAACGCGTCGGCCAGATCGAGGCGACGTGGTCTGCAACTCGGTTGCGCGCCCGAATGCGCACTGGAAGTTGCTTACGAACGGCTCGAATTACTGCAGCGCGCGCTGCGCCGGCGGCTGCTCGACCAGCAGCGGCGGCTCCGCCTCAACAGCAAGGACCCGCTTGGCAGCGGCTACGATTTCAGCGAGCTTGACGCGATGGCTGCGCTGCTTTGGCCAGCCACCGCGCAAGCTGGGAACGACTGACTATCAGTCTACTGACATCCCCGCCTTGGCCGCCAGTTCGGCCCGGGCGGTGTTGTATTCCGCCTCAAGTTTGTCGACCCGGTCAGCCACGCTGTCGATCGCGTCGACCGCGCCGATCCCCTGGCCCGAACCCCAGATGTCCTTCCACGCCTTCGGCCGGTCGCCGCCGAAATCCATCTTTGAAGCATCCGCCTTCGGCAGGTTGTCGGGGTCGAGCCCGGCCGCAACGAGGCTCGGCCGCAGATAGTTGCCCGACACGCCCGAAATGGCGTTCGTGTAGACGATGCTGTCCGCCGAACCGTCGACGATCGCCTGCTTGTAGGCGGCCGCCGCCACCGCCTCGGTGGTGGCGATGAACGCCGACCCGATATAGGCGAGGTCGGCCCCCATCGCTTGCGCGGCCAGGATGGCGGACCCGGTGGCGATGCTGCCCGACAGCGCCAGCGGACCGTCGAACCAGGCCCGGATCTCCTGCACCAGCGCGAAGGGCGACAGCGTGCCGGCATGGCCGCCGGCGCCGGCGGCGACCGCGATCAGCCCGTCGGCGCCCTTCTCGATCGCCTTGCGGGCGAAACGGTCATTGATCACATCATGGAACACCAGGCCGCCGTAGGCATGCACGGCGTCGTTGACCTCGGGCCGCGCGCCCAAGGAGGTGATGACCAGCGGCACTTCGTATTCGACGCAGACGGCCAAGTCATGCTCCAGCCGCGCGTTGCTGCGATGGACGATCTGGTTGACGGCGAAAGGCGCGGCGGGGCGGTCCGGGTGGCGCGCGTCCCAGTCGGCCAGCGCGTCCTGGATGCGGCGGATCCACGGCCCGAGCTGATCGGCCGGGCGGGCGTTCAGCGCCGGGAAGCTGCCGACGATGCCCGACGTGCACTGCGCGATGACCAGGTCCGGGTTCGAGATGGTGAACAGCGGCGACCCGATGACGGGGATCCGGAGCGATTGCAGGCGGGCGGGGAGCGGCATGGAGCAACTGTGCCAGCGCCGGCCGCTTCGTCAATGTTGACGCGGTGGGGCGCGGCACGGGAGAGTGGCGGGGAAACGAGCGTCCGAACGCGGCGCCACCGGGGAAACGCCATGAACAAGACGATCCTGGCCATGCTGGCCGCCTTCATTCTGCCTGCTGCGGTCCATGCCGAGGAGGTCGTCAAGCTCGCCTACATCGACCCGCTGAGCGGATCGCTGGCCGCGACCGGACAGCTTGGCGAACAGCATTTCCGCTTCGCGATCGACCGGGTGAACGCGCGCGAAGGCGCAGGACCCGGCCGTCGGATCGAGCTGGTGCCGATGGACAACGAAGTAAGCCCCGACAAGTCGCTGACGCTGCTGCGCAAGGCGGTCGATGACGGGATCCACTACGTGACGCAGGGCAACGGCTCATCCGTCGCGTTCGCGCTGTCGGACGCCATCGGCAAGAACAACCGCCGCGCGCCGAACCAGGCGGTGATGTTCCTGAACTATGCCGCCGTGGATCCGGGCCTGACCAACGACAAGTGCATCTGGTGGCATTTCCGCTTCGACGCCGACGTCGACATGAAGATGCGGGCGCTGACCGACTACCTGGTCAGCCAGCCGCAGGTGAAGAAGGTCTATGTGTTCAACCCCGACTACTCGTTCGGGCAGTCGGTCGAGAAGGCCGCGCAGACGATGCTGGCGAACCGGCGGCCGGACCTCGAGATCGTCGGCGTGGAGCGGGTGCCGTTGGGCAAGGTGAAGGACTTCACCCCGTACATCCAGAAGATGCAGGCCTCGGGCGCCGATGCGGTCGTGACCGGCAACTGGGGCGCTGACCTGTATCTGATGGCCAAAGCGGCTGGCGACAGCGGGTTCAAGGGCACGTTCTTCACCTATTACCTGGGCGGCTCCGACGTGATCGCCGGGGTGGGCGCCGGCGGCAAAGGCTACGCGCAGATCAGCGAATACCATGCGAACGTGGAAGGGCCGGGCCTGGCCGAAATAGCGACCGCGTTCGAGGCCAAATACCACCAGCGCTTCTACTACTGGCGCGTCATCGAGACGGTGGAGATGTGGGCGGCGGCGATGAAGCAGGCCAACAGCAGCGACCCCGTCAAGGTGGGCGCGGCGCTGGCCGGCATGACGTGGAAGGGCGCGCTGGGCGACGTCACGATGCGCGAGGACAACCACCAGTTGCTGCAGCCGATGTTCGTGTCGGTGCTGGAGCCGGGCACGAAGGTGACGTTCGACGAGAACAAGATGGGCTTCCGCACCGTCAGCCGGATCGAGGCCGAAACCCAGCGCCTGCCGACGACCTGCAAGTTCACGCCGCCGTCGTAAGGTAACCCATGGACCAGCTTCTGCTCATCCTGCTGAACGGGCTGGTCTATGGGCTGCTGCTGTTCATGCTGTCCAGCGGGCTGACGCTGATCTACGGCATGATGGGCGTGCTGAACCTCGCCCATGCCAGCTTCTACATGCTCGGCGCGTTCCTGGCCTACACCATCAGCGTGCGGATCGGGTTCTGGCCGGCGCTGATCGTGGCGCCGGTGATCGTGGGCGTGCTCGGCGGCCTGGTGGAGCGGTGGGGGCTGCGGGCGGTGCACCGGCACGGCCACATCGCCGAGCTGCTGTTCACCTTCGGCCTGGCCTT
>JAYUCG010000134.1:0-7287 GCA_043740455.1 Novosphingobium sp.
CACGTTGACGGTCAGCGTCTGCGGGTTGCCCAGCTGGCTCAGCGTCGGCGCGGCCTGGTTGACGATATAGCTCGCCCCCAGGCTGAGCTTCTGCGTCGGTGTCCAGGTCAGCCCCGCGCTCCAGTCGGTCAGCGAGCCGAAGTCCGATAGGGTATCCCACCCGGCGCTGAGGTTAAGCGACAAGTCACCAATTCCCTGACCGAAATGCTCGCGCCGACTGGTGATTGGCAGCGTCAGGTTGCCGCCAAACGACAAGTCGCCGCGCCTGAGGCTGGCGGAACTCGAACCGGGCCTGGTATCGCTGCTGTCGATCCCCGACCAGGCATAGCCCGCCTTGAGCATCACGCTGGCCGAACCCGCAGGCAACCGCACCGGGCGCCCGATCAGCGTCGCGAGTGAGGTCAGCGAGTTGACCGTGCTCGACGTGCGATCGAAGCCAGCGTCGGCCAGTGCTGGCAACGGGCCGGTAATCGGCAACGTCCCCGCGGTGGCTGCGCTTGTCAGTGACGTCGTGACTGCACGCCGATCGAACTGCGATGTGGTTTCCACATGCGCCCCGTCGATCGTGGTGTTGAGCTGCCAGGTGCCAAGGTAGGTGTTGTACCCGGCGCCCGCTTGCACCGTGGTGACATGGCTGACCCGCTCAAGCGGACCGGGCAGTGTGCGCAATGCGCTGTTGAAGGCTGAGTCGGTCAGCACGACCGAATCGAGCCCCTGGTACGAATGGCTGTCCGCGCGGCTGGCCGCACCGCTCAGGCTGAGCGACCCGCCCAACCCGTCCTTGCCGATCCCTTTGGTCCAGGCGGCATTGAGCCCGAAATTGCGCGAATCCCCGATCAGCGTGCGGTATTGCGCCTGCGCGGGATCGGTGCTGACGGTTGGCAATGTCGGTTGCGGCTGCCGCACGTTGCGTTCGGATTCAAACAACGGGCTGGTGTCATCGGTCGACAAGGTCAGGCTGAGCCGCGCCGGGCCATCGATCCTGGTCAGCGAGGCTTCAAGCCCCCAGGTATTGAACCCGCCGAGTGTCGGCAGGCCATAGCTTGCCTCCAGCGTCTTGCTGCGGAACTTGGGCTTGAGGATCAGGTTGACCACCCGGCTATCGGGCGGAAAGCCGTATTTGAGCGCAACGCTTTCGGGCAGGATCTCGACCCGGCGGATCGCCTCGGGCGGAAAATTGCGCAGCTCGCGGAAATTGGTCACGCGCTGGCCGTTGACCAGTACCACCGGCTGGCCGCCATTTCCGCCGCGGCCGCGCCCCGAATTGGTCTGCGGGCTGATCCGCGTCAGCAATTCCGCCACCGAACTGGCACCGGTTGCCTGAATGTCGGCTTCGTCGAGCGTCGCCACCGGTGCTTCGACCGTATCGACCTGGCCCTTAAGCATCGGGGCGGTGACGACAATATCGCTATCGAGGATCGCATCGACGGTTATCCCGGCGACGCCAGGCTGCTCAGGCTGCGGCTCCGGAGCAGTCTGGCCATCCGCCGGCGGCGCGGCGACCGGTGCCGCTTCCTGCGCAAGCGCGGGCGCTGCCCACAGGGCCAGCGGGATCGAAACTAGGTTACGCATTTGGTTACTCGATACTTCCAGGCGGCGTTGCGGCCTTGTTTTGATACATTTACCGCAGTGGCGAAGTGCCCCAATGCTGGCAAGGCAAGGGCGTGTAACAAATTGTCAGGCGACCCACCGCCATCGACAAACGCCCAAAGCGCCGCTATGGGCGCGGCAATGAACATCAGAACACACGGATTTTAAGCCGGATGGCCAAAGAAGAATTGCTCGAAATGCGCGGTGCGGTGGTTGAACTGCTGCCCAACGCCATGTTCCGCGTTCGCCTTGAAAACGATCACGAAATCCTTGGCCACACCGCGGGCAAGATGCGCAAGAACCGCATCCGCGTGCTGGTGGGAGATGAGGTGCTGGTCGAACTGACCCCTTACGATCTGACCAAGGGCCGGATCACTTACCGCTTCATGCCCGGCCGCGGCGGCCCCGGCCAGTTCGGCTAAACCCAGCGCGTGAATTGCGCCAAGTGACTGGGCCTGAACTCCTGCTTGCTTCTGCCAGCCCGCGCCGCCGCGAACTGATCGCGCGGCTGGGCGTGGTGCCAAGCGGCATTGCCGCCGCCGATATCGACGAGACCCCGCTTAAGGCCGAATTGCCGCGCGTTTACGCGGCGCGGATGGCGCGTGAGAAGGCGCTCGCGGTTGCGGGCGGCTCTACCCACGTGCTCGCGGGCGACACGGTGGTCGCACTCGGCCGCCGCATCCTGCCCAAGGCCGAAGACGAGGCGACCGCGCGGCACTGCCTCAAGCTCATGTCGGGCCGCCGCCACCGCGTGCTGTCGGCGATTGCCCTGCGCGCGCCCGACGGCACGCTCCGTGAACGAATTTCGGAAACCATCGTCCGGTTCAAACCGCTCTCCGCCACCGAGATCGACGCCTACATCGCTGGCGGCGAATGGCACGGCAAGGCCGGCGGCTATGCCATCCAGGGCAGCGCCGAGGGGCTGATCGCTTGGATTTCCGGCAGCCATTCGGGCGTGGTCGGGCTCCCGCTGTTCGAAACCCGCGCGCTGCTCAAGGCGGCAGGCTTCTCCATTGGCTGAGTGGCTGGTTGAACACGGGATCGGCGAAGAACGCGCGATCCTGCTGGACAGCGGCGAGGTTCGCGCGGCGCGGCTGCGCTGGCCGGGCGGGCTTGAAGCGGGGCTGGTCGAAGAGGTTGCATTATCGCACCGCGCAGCAGGGACCCGGCGCGGCGCGGCCTGGTTTGCTTGCGGCGATCAGGCACTGGTCGATGGACTTCCCGCTACCGTCACCGAAGGGCTGACAATCCGCCTGATGGTCACCAGAGCGGGCATTTCCGAAGGCGGCCGCTACAAGTTGCCGCTCGCCCGCCCCACCACCGCAGCGCCGCGTGGCGCCCCTGGCTTGGCCGAAGCGCTGGGCGGCAAAGTCGTGCCCAGCTTCGCGCCGGGCTTGTGGGACGAACTGGTGCTCGACGCGGCCTTCGCCAAGTTTGACTTCACCGGCGGCGGGCTGACCGTTTCACCGACCCCGGCGATGACCGTGATCGACGTCGACGGGACGTTGCCGCACAAAGCCCTGGCGCTGGCCGCAGCCGAAGCCGTCGCGCAGATCGTCGGCCGGATGGACCTGGCCGGTTCGATCGGGATCGACTTTCCCACGCTGCCCGACAAGGCTGATCGCCGCGCGGTGGATGAAGCGCTGGTCGCGGCCTTTGGCGACTGGCCGCACGAACGCACCGCGATGAACGGGTTTGGCTTCGTCCAGCTGGTTTCCCGGTTGGAGCGGCCTTCGATCATCGCCCGGGTCCAGCAGGACCGCGCCGGGGCCTTTGCCCGCTTGCTGCTGCGCCAGGCCGAGCGGGTCGCCGAGCCGGGCGCGTTGCTGCTCGAAGCCTCAGACGAAGTCCGCGCGCGCATTGCGGGCGAATGGCAAACCGAACTCGCCCGCCGCTCCGGCCGCGATATTCGCTGGAGCGACAATTCCCCCTCGCTGCCGCACGAGATTGCGGTACAGGCGGTCCCGCTATGACGACCACGCGCAAATGCCCGATCTGCCGCCGCCCGCGCAAGGAAGAGTTCACTCCGTTCTGCTCGCCCAGGTGCAAGGACCGTGACCTCGTGCGTTGGCTCGATGATGGCTACGCCCTGCCCGTGCCGCCCGGCGCGGAAGAGGACGAAGCCGAGGCATAAGGCTCTTGCCAATCACGGCAGCGTTCGCCATAGGCGCGCTTCCAGCCGCCGGGCGAGCCTGTTTCAGGACCGCCCAGCCGCGCTGCCCGGGTAGCTCAGTTGGTAGAGCAGCGGATTGAAAATCCGCGTGTCGGTGGTTCGAATCCGCCCCCGGGCACCACTCCACCATTCCCCGGCGTCTCTCAAAGCTTGAATTTCTGCGGGTTTCGTGAGATAGGAACGTCTCTGGACGGCCCTTGTTGCACCCGGTCATGCCCCCAAAAACCAGCCGATCTGGGGGCATAATTGGGGGCATGGACCGCAAAGCGGAAAGGTCATGCCCCCAAATGTCTCTCAAAGCATTGGAACTTAGGGCGTTTTCACCACGCGCCAAGGCCTATAAGAAGGCCGATGAGCTTGGCCTCTATCTTGAGGTTTTCCCAAACGGATCAAAGCTTTGGCGTTTTAAATATCGCTTCACTGGCAAAGAAAAGCGGCTCGCGCTGGGGGCATTTCCGGAAGTCTCGCTGGCAGAGGCGCGGGAATTGCGGGATCGGGCGCGCAAAGCGCTGCGCGACGGAAGCGACCCCGCGCTGGCGCGTAAGCTGGGCAAGATTGCTGCCAAGGTAAGCGCTGGGAACAGCTTCCAGCTTGTCGCCGAAGAATTCATTTCGGTGAAGCAGGTCCAAAGCGGACGCGCTGCGCCGACCATCGCCAAGTCGCGCTGGCTGCTCACACACCTGACCCCTGCCCTTGGCGCGCGCCCTATTGCCGATATCGAACCGGCTGAATTGCTCGCGGTGCTCAAGCGGGTGGAAGCGAAGGGCAAGCGCGAAACAGCGCGCCGTCTGCGATCCTTTGCCAGCATGATTTTTCGCTATGGTGTGGCGACTACCCGCTGCAAATCTGACCCAGCCGAATTGCTGACCAATGCGCTTGCTGCGCCGCAAGTGAAGCACCGCGCCGCGATCATCGATCCTGTTGCAGTTGGCGAATTGCTGCGCACAACCGACACCTATGCGGGCAGCCCCGTTGTGCGGCTGGCACTGCAAATTGCACCACACCTGTTCCTGCGACCGGGCGAACTAAGAATGGGGCGCTGGGCAGAGATTGACTGGGACAACAAGGTCTGGGCAATCCCAGCCGGACGAATGAAAATGCGCCGGGTTCATACCGTGCCATTGTCCGAACAGGTCCTGGGCCTGCTCAAGCAGCTTCAAGAGCATTCGGGTGATTATGAATTGATGTTCCCCGGCCAACGCTCGCACCTTCGCCCTGTGAGCGAAAACACCTTCAACGCCGCCTATCGCCGGATGGATTATGACAAGGACACTCTGACCTCGCATGGCCTGCGCACCACGGCTTCAACATTGCTCAACGAAAGCGGCAAATTTCACCCGGATGCTATCGAACGAGCCTTGTCGCACAAGGACGCGGACAAGATACGCGGCACTTATGCGCGCGGCGAATTCTGGCAAGAGCGGGTGGCTATGGCTCAATGGTGGAGCGACTATCTAGATCGCCTTCGCAAAGGAGGTGCGATTTTGCCATTCAAACCGAATGGATTCGGTCAGCGAGCTTAGTTGCCCACCATGTTTTGAATTTTTTTACACAATTCTTTTTGACTCTTGCGCTGCTGCTGAGTCGCGGATTTCCCGCGCGTCGCAAGCGGCCTTCGAATTGGTCCCCGCTATCCACAGGCAAACTCTGCACACACACCTTGCGCGCGAATCTCTGAGGATCAACATGGGGCAATGGACGGCAATCAGGCACGCGACCAAGCTTCTCGACACCGTTTTGTCAGGACGTTCGCCCGACCGCGCCATAGAAAGGAGGAAACGAAATGCCAGCCTTGCTGACCATCACCGACATCTGTCGGCACTACAACGTCAGCCGGTCAACTGTGTATCGCTTGCGCGATCGCAACGAACTGCCGTTCGTCCATATTGGACGCGCGGTCAGGATTCGGCGCGAAGACGCTGACAAGTGGTATTTGTCGCTGACCGGCAACGCGAATGATGGCTGACAAGGGAGCCTAGAAAGCAAGAGCGCCGACAAGGTTGCACCCCTGCCGACGCTCGTATCCTGAATCTGACTTGAGTCCGGATACCGCTTTCTAATCCCAGAATCAGTCAGCGACCAAGCGAAATTCGCAGGTTGCAAATCTGGGCGAGGTTATCAGGCCTGACGCTTGGCAACCTTGCCCAGACCACTCGCACGTGCCCATTTGTTCCTGATTGCACGTTTGAAACTTGCGGCGCTTTGTGCCTGACTGTGCCAGCCGATTTGAAAACAATTCAAAGCTTTCAACTGGATGCAAAGGCTGACCGCTCGTTCACTATAATAGGCGGGTTTAGTGGTGGCGATGGCAGGCGAACTGGCGCGAAGGGAGACACTGCGAAGGGGCGGCGCTCGCAACCGGGCCGACCGTCAGAGTTCGCAATTGACCGAACCGAATTGCCGCAAGCTGATTGCCGCTGCCGGTGTCGCGTGGGCGGCTGGGACACCGTTTAACAGGTTCGCCACTTTGGCCTTCGGCAAAAGTGGCATCGAAGCGCGCGACTGCGTTGCTGCGACCGGGGACTTTATTAAGCTCGCGCGCGAATGGTTTGCTTCGCATGGTCTGCCGATGCCGTGGGCATGGGTGCAGGAATGGGGGCCAATCAATCTGGCGCATTGCCATATCCTGTTCCACGTCCCGCCTGCGCTCGCACCGCTGTTTAGAAGCAGGCCAAAGGCTTGGGCAACCAAAGTCATTGCCAAGCATGGGGGCCGCTATGCGACGAGCACAACCGACTGCCAGAAAATCAGGTGCAGCGACCGCCCAGCGCTATACCCAGATGCCTACCGCGCCGCCTTGGCATTCAAGGTCCACTACATGCTCAAATGCGCCCCTGCCGAGCTTGAAAGTCGACTGGGCATGACCGAACGCGGGCCTAAGCCTTGGGGGCAATCTTGCCCAGTCTATGGCAAGCGATTGGCGGTCTGGCAGGGCTGGGAAAAGTGCAGTGATGAAGGCTGCGATTGGCTCGATTGATCCGAACAGAAACTTGTTTCCCCATGTTCCAAACAGACAAGTTGACTAATGATTTAGGAAAATCTCGGCGATGACTGGCAAGCCGGTCAAGCCCGCCGGGTGAATGATCCAACGCTCTTCGCAGCCGTTGCGCTATTTATCCCAGACCGGGATGCCTACCAGTGAAAGGAGGCAATACCGCCATGCATTGAGGCCATTCTACGCACCCTTTCAATGTCCGGAAACCACCGGCGGGTTCAACGGGTCGTCGCAACACAGCTCGTATTCTATCAGCGGGTGTTACGTGAGTCAGGCGCTCGAAGGGCCGGGGCTATGCGCCAGCCTGCGGCTATAAAACGGGCGCCCGGCTGACCAGACGCCCGTCTTTAGATCGTAGGCTGGCTGTTAGAAGCGGAAGCCAGCGCGCAGACCATAGCCTTGCGTGTCGCCGACATTGACCCAGGCACTGAGCAGCGGGCCGCCCTTGGTGCCGCCGCCGATGCCAGCTTCAAGCCGTACCCAGGTGCCCTTGCCGTTGCCATCGATGGTGGTCGTGCTCAAGCCGCTG
>JAYUCG010000135.1:0-11475 GCA_043740455.1 Novosphingobium sp.
AAAGGCCCCGGTGATCGACCCAGTCTCGCGTCAGGGTTTTGCCCGCATTGCGCTCGCCTATGCGCCCGATCTGCCGCCGGGCGGCTTTGCCAGCGCCGAGATCAAGTCGGGCACGGTGGTCGCGCCGATGCTGCCCGAAAGCGCGATCCTGTCGGATGCCAAGGGCAGCTACGTCTATATTGTCGGCAAGGACAAAAAGGTTCAGCGCCGCGATATCAAGCTGGGACTGGTGACCGACCAGGGCATTGCGATCGTCGCGGGCCTTGCTGGCGACGAGCGGGTGGTGCTGCGCGCTGGCGGGTTCCTCGCGCCGGATGAGCAGATCAAGCCGGTCGCGGCCAAACAGTAAGCGCGGGAACAAAGGCAAAGCCATGAACTTCCGCAATATTTCCGCATGGTCGATCCGCAACCCAGTGGTTCCGATCGTCATCTTCATCGGCCTGATGATCGCCGGTCTGATGAGCTTCTCGACCATGAAGGTCCAGAACCAGCCCGATATCGAGTTCCCGGCAGTGATCGTCGCGATCTCGCAGCCCGGCGCGGCGCCGTCGGAAATCGAATCGCAGATCACCCAGAAAGTCGAATCCGCCGTACGGACCATCAACGGGGTCGATACGATCAGTTCGACTGCGTCCGAAGGCGGCAACCAGACCGTGGTCAGCTTCCAGATCGGGACCGACATCAACGAGGCGGTGTCCGAGGTCAAGAATGCGGTCGACCAGGCCCGCGGCGAACTGCCCGACGGGATTCTCGAACCACAGATCTTCAAAGTCCAGAGCTCGTCTGACCCGATCGCCTATTTCGCGGTCTCAGCCGACGATATGACGATCGAGCAGATATCGTGGTTTATCGATGACACCGCTGCCAAGGAATTGCTCACCGTCGAGGGCATGGCCTCGGTCGAGCGCCAGGGCGGGGTAAACCGCGAAATCCGGGTGACGCTCGATCCGGCGAAGATGCAATCGCTTGGGGTGACCGCCAGTCAGGTCAACTCGGCGCTACGCGCCCTCAACGTCAATGCGGCGGGCGGCAAGGCCGAAATCGCCGGATCGCGCCAGTCAGTCCGCGTGCTTGGCAACGCTAGCAATGCCTATGAACTGTCGCAGACCGATGTCCCGCTGGGTGGCGGCCGCACGGTCAAGCTGACAGATTTCGCCAGTGTCTCCGATTCGTTCGGCGAAGTGACCACCATGGGCAAGATAAACGGCAAGCCGGTGGTGACCTTCGCGATGTCGCGCGCGCGGGGGGCTTCAGATGTGTCGGTCTACGACGGCGCCGTCGCCAAGATCGAACAGCTGAGGAAGGATCACCCGGGGCTCCATTTCACCCGGCTGTTCAGCTCGGTCGACTATACCAAGCAGCAATACGAAAGCTCGATTTCTTCGATGGTCGAAGGCGCGATCCTGGCGGTCATCGTGGTGTTCTTCTTCCTGCGCGACTGGCGCGCCACGGTCATTGCGGCGATTGCCATTCCGCTGTCGGCGATCCCGACCTTCTGGATGATGGATGCCTGGTTCGGCTTCACCCTCAATAACCTGTCATTGCTTGCGCTGGGGCTGGTCGCGGGGGTCCTGGTCGATGATGCCATCGTAGAGATTGAGAACATCGTGCGCCACATGCGGATGGGTAAAAGCGCCTACCAGGCCTCGATCGACGCTGCGGACGAGATCGGACTGGCGGTGGTTGCAACCACCTTCTCGATCGTCGCGGTGTTCCTGCCGGTGGGAGTGATGCCCGGGGTCTCGGGGCAATTCTTTCGCAATTTCGGCCTGACCGTGGTGATCTCGGTGCTGGTCAGCCTTGCCGTCGCGCGGATGATCACACCGATGATCGCGGCCTATTTCCTCAAATCCAAAGGTCACGACGAACATGCGTCGGGTAAGTGGATGGACCGCTATCTGGACGTGCTGCACTGGTCGCTCGACGCCGCCAAGGCCAAGCAGCTGCGCGCGCGCATCGAACGGGTCAAAGGTTCGCCGCTCGCTTATATCGTCGGGACGATCGCGACCGTGCTGATCATCGGCGCGTTCATGGCCGGGATGGTCGGCACCTTCAAGCTGGTCGCGGCGAGCAAGTTTACCCTGTTCGGATTCGCCAAGACCCTGCAGTTCATCACCCTGCTCCTGTCGATCATGGTGGCGATCGGGCTGTCGTGGCTGGTCCGCAAGGTGCTTGGGCTGGCGATCGGGCAAAGCCGCGGGCGGCTCGGCCAGTGGTATCGCTACATGGGCCAGCGCTACTCGGCACGGCTGCACGATCACCGGGTGTGGATGGTCGGGATCGGGCTGGGCTCGCTCCTCGCCACCGGCTTCCTGTTCACAGTGATTCCACTGCAGCCGTTCCCCGATACCAATTCGGACTTTGCCTTGATCAACATCGAAATGGTCCCCGGCACCACGCTTGCGCAGACCGAGGCGGTGGCCGACCGGGTGTCTGAGATCGTCTCCAATCGGCCTGAAGTCGATCACGCGCTAGAACGCATCCGCGAGGGCAACGCGCGGCTGTTCGTAACGCTGAAGGCCAAGCGCGACAAATCGAGCCAGGAACTCCAGCGCGAACTGACCCCGGTTCTGCAGACCATTCCCGATGCCCGCGTATCGTTCCAGGACCTCAGCGGACCGGGCGGCGGAAGCGGCACCGGCCGGCCGATCTCGATCATGCTGTCGGGCAGCAATTCGGCGCTGCTCGAGCAGACCGCCAACCAGCTGGTTGAGCAGATGCGCGGGATCAAGGACCTCGTTGCGCCGCGCATCGCCGCCGATATGCGCCGCCCCGAAGTGGTGATCACCCCGCGGCTCGACCTTGCCGCCAGCATGGGGGTGAGCACCGCCGCGCTAAGCCAGACGATCCGCATCGCGACGATCGGCGATATCGACCAGAACGCCGCCAAGTTCTCACTGAACGATCGCCAGGTGCCGATCCGGGTACGCTTGTCCGAAGATTCGCGCCGCTCGATTGCCACGATCAAGAACATGCCGGTGCCCACCACAACCGGCGGTTCGGTGCCGCTCGCCACCGTGGCCGATATCACCTTCGGCTCGGGCCCGGTCAGCATCCAGCGCTACAACCAGAATCGCCGCGTGTTCGTCGGCGCGGACCTTGCGCCGGACGCGCTTTCGGGCAACGCGATGGCTGCGATCAACAAACTGTCGGTCATGCAGAAGCTACCAACGGGCGTATCCAATGCTCCGATCGGGAACGACAAGATTTTGGCCGAACTGCTGACCAACTTCGGCAAGGCGCTGCTCGCCGCGGTGTTGCTGGTGTTCTCGGTGCTGGTGCTGCTGTATCACCGCTTTGTGTCGCCGCTGGTCAACATGGGCTCGCTGTTCCTGGCCCCGCTGGGAGGACTGCTGTTGCTGCTGTTCGCCGGGCAACCGATCTCGATGCCGGTGTTCATCGGCATCCTGATGCTGTTCGGGATCGTCGCCAAGAACTCGATCCTGCTGATCGATTTCGCGATCGAAGAGATGTCCACCGGCGCAGACAAATTCGCCGCGATCATCGAAGCCGGGCACAAGCGCGCCCAGCCGATCGTGATGACCACCGTGGCGATGACCGCCGGGATGATCCCGACCGCCCTGTCGCTCAGCGGCGACAGCGCGTGGCGCGCGCCGATGGGTACCGTGGTGATCGGCGGGCTGATCTTGTCGACCTTGCTGACGCTGCTGATTGTGCCCGCGGGCTTCAGCCTGGCGGACGGGATCGAAAAACGCCTCGGGCCGTGGCTGCGCGGCAAGATGCTCAACAGCGGTTCGGACGATAGCGGCGCGCCGCAACCTGCCGCGCCCGAGCCTGGGCGAAGCGCCCTCCCGGCTTACCGCATGGGCGATGATCCCGGGGCTGTCCCGGCCGAGTGAGCGCGCGGCGTCCCCGGCCGATCACGCTGCGGATCGCAACGCCCGCGCCCGATCGCGCCCGTTCGATGCGCCTGTTCGCTACCGGCATGCTGGTCGCGATGGCCGCGTTGTTTGGGATCGCGCGGCACTTCATGGGCACGCACCCGGCGTGGGGCTATGTCCTGGCGTTCAGCGAAGCGGCGATGGTCGGCGGGCTGGCGGACTGGTTCGCGGTCACCGCGCTGTTCCGCCATCCGCTTGGGATTCCAATCCCGCACACCGCGATCATCCCTGAAAACAAGGACCGCATTGCCGATACGATGGCAGCGTTTCTGCAGGAAAACTTCCTTACCCCGCAAGTCGTCGCGCGGCGGCTGGGGGCGACCAATATTGCCCAAGCTGCGGGTAACTGGCTGAGCGATCCGAAGGGCGGCAGCGGCGGGCGGATCCGCGCGGGTGCGGCGGAATTGCTCGCGCAAGTGCTCGAATCGCTCGATCCCGAACGGCTCGGGGTGCAGGTCCGCGGCGGGCTGGTGCGGCAATTGGGCAAGCTGGAGATCGCCCCGCTGCTCGGCGGCCTGGCTGAAACCGCGATCGCCGACCGCCGCCACTTGGCCGTCATCGACAGCCTGGTGCGCTGGGCCGGGCTCACGCTTGAAGACAACGAGGAGCTGATCCGAGACATGATTCATCGCCGCGCCAATGCGGTGCTGCGCTGGACCGGGCTTGACGAAACGCTCGCCAATTCGGTGCTCGACGGGATCTACAAGCTGCTCGCGGAAGTGATTGTCGATCCCGAGCATCCCTTGCGTGCCAAGATCGAGGAAGGCCTCGCCAAGCTGTCGGTCGATCTCAAACAAGACCCAGAACTGCGCGCCCGGGTCGAGCGGATGAAGGACGAACTGCTCGCCAATCCGGCAGTGGCGAAATGGTGGCAGGGGGTGTGGGAACGCCTGCGCACTGGCCTGCTGAGGCGCCTGCGCGCACCCGCCGCCGGGATTGGCGGCCAACTGGGTGAGGCCCTGGCCGAGCTTGGCACCGCGCTGCGCGACGATCCCCGGATGCAAGCCCAGGTCAACCGCTTCGCCCACCGCACCTTGGTCGGCGTCGCCACCCGCTATGGCGACCAGATCGTCCGGCTGGTCTCCGAAACGGTCAAGCGCTGGGACGCCAAGACGGTGACCAGCCGGATCGAAGGCGCGGTGGGGCGTGATCTGCAATTCATCCGCATCAACGGCACCCTGGTGGGCGGGCTGGTCGGGGTGCTGATCCACGCGGTCGATGCGTGGCTATGAGCGACCTCGTCCTCACCACCGAGCGGCTCGAACTGTGGCGCCCGCAGGTGAGCGACTTTGACGGGCTGAACGCGATCAACACCGATCCGCGTACTTTGACGTTTCTTGGCAACTGGTCGCCGAGCAAGGCCGATACCTTCGCGCGGCTCACCCGCAACGCGGGGTCATGGGCGCTGTGGGGCTACGGCACCTTCATGGTGCGGAAGCGCGGTCTGCCGCAGATCATTGCGAACATCGGCGTGTTCCGCTCGTACCGCGGCTTCGCTCACGGGCTCGACGATGTGCCCGAGGCCGGCTGGATCGTCCACCCAGATCACTGGGGCGAGGGTATCGCCGGTGAAGCGATGCGCGCGGTGATGCCGTGGTTCGATGAAGCGCACGGCAAGCAGCGCGTCGCCTGCATGATCGAGGCGGGCCATGTGGCCTCGGAGCGGGTCGCCCACACGTTGGGCTTCGTGGAATACGCCCGTCACCAGCAACCGGGCGAGCGGCCGTTGGTGCTGTACGAGCGGGTCTAGGCACCAAAATCAGAAGTCCGGCCGCCGCCAGCGCACCCGCTCGATACGGACAGAAGTTCTTGGCTTCCCATTGGTGTCCTTTGGCGAGACATAGTAGGCTCGAGCCTGCAGCACTTTGCAGGTTGCCAAATCCAGCGCGGCAACCTTGCTGGTGACAACAACCTGGCAACGTGCAGGACGTCCGTCGGATCCAAGTATTAGCGCAACCGTTACGTTCCCGCTCTGCTCGTTCACTTGGGCCTCGGTGGGATAATCGGCGTTCGTAGCCCACGCCGCAGGATTTCCTTTCGGTTTCGGCACGTCCAGTCGCTGCGCGGTAACTTCGGTTGAACCATTGGGGGAGCGGTTCTGAGGAGCCATCAAGAAGGCTACGTCTTCCAGCCCAACGCCCCAACTTTACAAAAGGTCAGAATAACAAGAGTCCAGCGCTTTGAGAGCCTGGTGAATCATTGTGATGTTCAACCGAACCATGAAGTCCTTGCCACCGCTGAACTCTACGACCTGATTTGTCCCGGCCTGATCGAACAGAGACATATCGGTGTCGTACCATCTGACGAAGCGCCCCCCACCACTGGTGATTGCCATCGAATAGCCCGATGACGATTGAGTTAAGCCCTGCGGGTCGAATTTGATTTGGACCGGTAATCGAGGCGGCAGCTTCGGCACTCCAATCCCGGCAATTACCATGTCAATCGTTCCGGTATTTCCTCCGCGCGCCAGCCGCAGCGTGATTGTCTGATCGCTGCTGCCGAATGTCCGCAGCAGTCGGCACTCGTTGTCCGCGTAATCAATATTCCATGGTGTAGCCGGATCCAGAACCAGCGACGAGGTTTGTGCCGTGGCATTTTCCGCGGAAAACAGCATGGCTGCAAACATTAACAGTATGCGGATTGGCGCGGCAAATTTCACTCTCGACCTCTCCGATTGAAGAGGTGAGTATGCCAGGATCTCAAGTGTTCGCAACGCGCCCAAAAGAAAAGGCCCCGCCGAAGCAGGGCCTTTCCGCTTTCCGCTAGCGCGGCAATCAGAGCTTCGAAGTCAGCTCGGGCACCACTGTGAACAGGTCACCCACTAGGCCGATATCGGCGACCTGGAAGATCGGGGCGTCCTCGTCCTTGTTGATGGCGATGATGGTCTTGCTGTCCTTCATCCCGGCCAGGTGCTGGATCGCGCCCGAGATGCCGACCGCGATGTAGACTGCCGGGGCGACAATCTTGCCGGTCTGGCCGACCTGATAATCGTTGGGCACATAGCCCGCGTCGACCGCAGCGCGGCTGGCTCCAACCGCTGCGCCGAGCTTGTCGGCGAGCGGGAAGATCACGCTCTTGAAGGTTTCGGCATCCTTCAAAGCGCGGCCGCCCGAGACGATGATCTTGGCGCTGGTCAGTTCGGGGCGCTCGCTCTTGGCGATTTCCGAGCCCATGAAGGTGCTGGTGCCGGCATTGCCCGGACCCGCTACGGCTTCGACTGTGCCCGAACCACCGGTAGTGACGGCCTTGGCAAAGGCGGTGCCGCGCACGGTGATCACCAGCTTGGCGTCCGAGCTTTCGACCGTGGCGATCGCGTTTCCGGCATAGATCGGGCGGGTGAAGGTCTTGGGACCTTCGACCGAAAGAATGTCCGAGATCTGCATCACATCGAGCAGCGCGGCGACGCGCGGGGCGATGTTCTTGCCGGTGGTGGTGGCCGGCGCGAGAAACGCGTCGTGATGCCCCATCAGATCGGCCACTAACGGCGCAACGTTTTCAGCCAGCGCATTGGCATAGGCCGGATCGTCGGCGAGGTGGACCTTGCCCACGCCTACGATCTTGGCGGCTTCGTCGGCCACGGCCTTGCAGCCCGAACCCGCGACCAGCAGGTGGACTTCGCCCAGCTGTGATGCAGCGGTGACCACGGCGAGGGTAGCGTCCTTGACGCTAGTGTTGTCGTGTTCGACCCAAACGAGCGTCTTGGCCATTAGGCTACTCCCATTTCCTTGAGCTTGGCGACGAGCGCGTCGACGTCGGCGACCTTGATCCCGGCGCTGCGCATCGGCGGTTCGCTGACCTTGAGGGTCTTCAAACGCGGGGCCACGTCAACGCTGTAATCGGCCGGAGCCTTGACCGCGAGCGGCTTGGACTTGGCCTTCATGATGTTGGGCAGCGAAGCATAGCGCGGTTCGTTAAGCCGCAGGTCGGTGGTGACAATCGCGGGCAGCGCCAGCTTTACCGTTTCCAGCCCGCCGTCCACTTCGCGCTTCACGACGACCGAATCGCCCTCGATGGCAACTTCGTTGGCGAAAGTCCCCTGCGGGCGGCCCATCAGCGCGGCGACCATCTGGCCGACCTGGTTCGAATCGTCGTCGATCGCCTGCTTGCCGGTGATGATCAGGCTTGCGCCTTCTTCCTCTGCCACGCCCTTGACGATCTTGGCGACCGCCAGCGGCTCGACCTCGACGCCGTCATCGACTTGGACCAGCACGGCCCGGTCCGCGCCCATGGCAAGCGCGGTACGCAGCGTTTCCTGCGCCTTGGCCGGACCGACCGACAGCGCGATAACCTCGGTCACAACGCCCTTTTCCCGAAGGCGGATGGCTTCCTCGACCGCGATCTCGTCGAACGGGTTCATGCTCATTTTAACATTGGCGAGATCGACCCCGGTGCCGTCAGATTTGACCCGCGGCTTCACGTTATAGTCGATCACGCGCTTCACGCAGACCAGGGCTTTCATCGATTCCAGCCTTTCAACAATGAGTGCGCCGCAGCGCGTAATTTACGTTTACGGAAACGTCAAGCAGCCTTGCGAACTTCGGCGACGATCTTCTTCGCGGCATCGCCAAGGTCGCTAGCCGAAACGATCGGCAGGCCCGAGTTCTCGAGGATCGTCTTGCCCTGTTCGACATTGGTGCCTTCGAGGCGCACCACCAAGGGCACCGAGAGGTTCACTTCCTTGGCCGCGGCGACGATCCCGTCGGCGATGATGTCGCACTTCATGATCCCGCCGAAGATGTTGACCAAGATGCCCTTCACCGCCGGGTCCTGCAGGATGATCTTGAACGCCGCAGTGACCTTTTCTTTGTTTGCGCCGCCGCCGACGTCGAGGAAGTTGGCGGGGAATTCGCCGTTGAGTTTGATGATGTCCATCGTCGCCATCGCGAGGCCCGCGCCGTTGACCATGCAGCCGATGTTCCCATCAAGCTTGATGTAGGCAAGGTCATACTTCGACGCTTCGATCTCGGCCGGGTCTTCCTCAGTCTCGTCGCGCAGCGCGACCACGTCGGGGTGGCGGTACAGCGCGTTCGAATCGAAGCTCATCTTGGTGTCGAGCACCAGCAGCTGGCCAGCACATTCGGCGAGCGGGTTGATCTCGATCATCGCGCAGTCGAGCGCGATGAAGGCGTCATACAGCTGCTTGCCAAGGATCCCGGCCTGCTTGGCCAGATCGCCCTTAAGCTTGAGCCCGAAGGCCAGCGCGCGGCCGTGATGCGGCATGAAACCCTGCGCCGGATCGATGGTGATGGTGACGATCTTCTCGGGCGTGTCATGCGCTACGTCCTCGATGCTCATCCCGCCTTCGGTCGAGGCGATCATCGCGATCCGGCCAGAGGCGCGGTCGACCAGCATCGACAGGTAGTATTCGCTGCCGATATCCACCCCGTCGGTGACGTAGAGGCGGTTCACCTGCTTGCCCATATCGCCGGTCTGGATCGTGACCAGCGTGTTGCCGAGCATTTCCTTGGCGTGGCTTTCCACTTCCTCGATGCTCTTGGCGAGGCGGACGCCGCCCTTGGCATCGGGGCCCAGTTCCGTGAACTTGCCTTTGCCGCGCCCGCCGGCGTGGATCTGGCTCTTCACCACATAGAGCGGCCCGGGGAGCTGCTTGGCGGCCTCGACCGCTTCGGCGACAGTCATCGCCGCAATGCCCCTGGGGATGGCGATGCCGAATTTGGACAGGAGTTCCTTGGCCTGATACTCGTGGATGTTCATCGAGGTTTCGTTTCCGGCTATGATGCTACGACTGGCGGCGGGGCGGTGCCCCTCTCCAGCGGCCTAAGCACAGCATGGCGGGGTTGAAAAGCCCCGTAGGGGCGCACAGGGATAGTTTTATGAACGTCAGTTGCGAACCATTCTCACTACCCCATGCGCCGCCCGCTTGATTGACCGCGCGCGCCTTGAACAAATCGTGCGTGAGGCCGGGCGTTTGGCCATTGCGCGCTGGCCCGGGCACGGCCACGAACTGGAAAGCTGGGACAAGCTGCCGGACAATCCGGTGAGCGTGGCCGATCTTGAAGTCGATCAGTTCCTCAAGGCGGAGCTCGGCGCGTTGCTGCCCTCGGCCGGGTGGCTGTCGGAAGAAACCGTCGACGCGCCCGAGCGGCTGGAGGCCGACCTGATCTGGTTGGTCGATCCAATCGACGGGACCCGGGATTTCATTCGCGGCCGTCCTGGCTGGTCGGTCTCGGTCGCGCTGGTCAGCAATGGCCGGCCGCTGCTCGGCATCCTCGATGCCCCGGCGCGCGGGGAATTCTGGTCAGCCGAAGCCGGGTGTGGAGCTTGGCGCAATGGCTTGCCGCTCATGGCCTCGCGCCGCACCGAACTGCGCGGCGCGCGAGTGCCCACACAGGCCTTACCCAAGACCGACGTCGATCTCACCTTGGTCAACCAGCCCAATTCGATCGCGCTCAGGATCGCCATGGTCGCCGCCGACGAGGCCGATCTCGTCGCGACGCTGCGCTGGGGCTATGAATGGGATGTCGGCGCGGCGACCCTGATCGCCCGCGAGGCCGGCGCTGCGGTAAGCGACGCCTTCGGCCAGCCGCTCGGCTTCAACAAGCTCGATCCGCGCGCCTTCGGGGTGTTGGTCTGCTCGCCAGCGATTCACCTCGCAGCCGTTGAGCGGCTCGCCGAACGGGCGCAGGAGCTGGCGGGTTAAAAGGAGTTCACGCAGAGGCGCAGAGAAGAAAGTGGAGGCGCAGAGGCTTTGCACTTTCAGCGAAGCCGGATACCAATCTGCCGCTGCGTCAAGCGCCGCTTTGGGTATAGAAAGCGGCTTCGCCGCGTGCGCGACATCTTCGCGCCTCTGCGTGAACCAAAAAGGCCCGCCTTGCGGCGAGCCCTTTCTTTGAAGCGTCAGGTTGAACTCAGTTGCCGGCGTGTGCCGCAGCTGCGTCTTCCTGAGTCACCGGCACGATCTTGATTTCAACCCGGCGGTTCTTGGCCCGGCCATCCACCGTATCGTTGGAGGCGACCGGCATGGTTTCACCAAAGCCTTGGCTGCGCAGCCGCGACGCAGGAACGCCGCGCGAGATCAGGTAATTCATCACCGTCGTCGCGCGCTGTTCGGACAGGCGCTGGTTGAACGCATCGCTGCCGGTCGAATCGGTGTGGCCGTAAACGTCGATCAGGCTCTGCGGATAGTCGATCATGCTCTGCGCAACCTTGTCGAGCGTAGCGCGGAACGCGGGCTGCAGCGTGGCGCTGCCAACGTCGAAAGTCACGCCATCGGGCAGGTTGACGAGTATCGCCTTGCCGCCATCGGTTTCGGTAACGTCAACCCCGGTGCCCGAAGTCTGTTCGCGCAAGGTCTTGATCTGCTGGTCCATCTTGTAGCCGACCACGCCGCCAGCAACGCCGCCCAGGCCCGCACCGACGATGCGCCCGGTCTTGCCGCCGATCAGGCCGCCCAAGAGGCCGCCCACCACCGCCCCGCCAACGCCGCCGATTGCGGTGCGCGAAATCTTCTTCTGACCGGTATTGGGATCAGTGACGCAGGCCGAAGTGGCCATCAACGTCCCGGCGACAAAGGCTGAGATCATCCAGTGAAACTTGTTCATTATCATTCCCC
>JAYUCG010000136.1:0-8902 GCA_043740455.1 Novosphingobium sp.
TCCACACCCGCTACGACCGCTGCGCCCACACCTTCATGTCCGCCATCTGCATCGCCGCAACCGTTATCTTCTGGCTCGATCAATGAGTCCTGAGCCTAGCTTCCTTCGTGACCGCCCGCTTTGCCGTCCCCGATCTGGCTGCCGAGCAGGCGCAGTTGCCAGTATTCGGTGAAGAACACATTCGCCGGATCGCGTTGCTGGCGCAGCGCGAGGAATTCGCCCAGTTTTGGCAGATTGTCTTCATAGTATTTCGCCCAGCCGGGGAAATCGTAGAACGGGATGAATTTGCCCCAGTGGAACCGGAACGGGATCTGGTTGGCGCGCAGCAGGTCCCAGTATTGTTCGAAAAACTCGTGAATCGTATTGGGCGTACCGGCATTGTCGCGGTACCAATAGGCGTCAAAACGGCAGATCCCGTCCTTGTAAGCATCGGTACCGTCGCTGTAAGCCGGATTGATCCACGCCGGGCTGGGGGCGGCGGCGTAAATTTCCTGGGCAAAATAGCCGGTCGCTGCCGGGCCGCCCTGTTCGAACATAGTCCGCAGCAGGTTCATAACCTGCTGGGTGTACTGGATCGGCAACCAGATCTCGACGAATTCGGTGCCGAGCAATACGTCGTCGGCGGTATTGTCCATGCACAGGCTGCGCCAGTAACAGTCGCTGAACCGCGTCGCCTTCGCCGCGCTCTGCATCGGGTTGAACAACGGCAGGATCAGATGGAACAGGCCGCGCATTGCGCCGGGCAACAAGCCGAGCAGCGCGCCGATCACGAACACCAAGGCGCTGACCACAGTGGCCCCGGCGAAGCTCAGCACGCCCTTGACCCCGCCGATCAGCCCGCTCTCCCACAACCTGACGAGGTTGAGGAAATACTGCTTCACGTTCTTGCGCAGCAGGCCAAGGATTGTGCCCAGTTTGGTGTTGCCGAGCAGCACGAAAAACAGTGAGGCGAGCAGCATCGAGGTCTGCCCAGAAAAGCCCGGAGCGAACTGCTGGTAAGGGACCAGATCGAGGTCGCTCGCAGGAACGCGGTCGGCTTGCCAGATCTGGACACGCTCGCAGCCCTTTTGCGGCCACCAGGTCATCCGGCTGTAGGGCGTTTCGGCGAAGAACTGCTGGAGCGAGGGCCTGGCTGGGCCGCCCGGACCGGCGGGAACGCCCGGGCCGAACAGGTCGATCGGGCAATCGCCGCCTGTGGTGGTGGTAATCTCGGTTCCGGCGACGTTGTACATCGGCACCAGCTGGAGCCGCATTGCGGTGACAATTCCGAGCAGGCCGCAATGTGTCAGCATCGCCGGGAACGCGGGATCACTCTGTTCGATCCACGCTGCCTGGCCCAGCCCATCGACCACGCGATAAGCGGTGACGTTATCGAATGAATGGATCACCGATCCGCCGGCCGAACCGGTTCCGGTAAAGCCGCTGATGGTCTGGTGAGTGATCCCGCCAAGGTTATTGACCGCCCAGCCCTTTTGATAAATCTGGAAGAGCAAGCTGTTGGCGAGTGTCGAGGTGCCGAACGGGTCGCTCGGGTCGAACCCCAGGTGGATGCCCGGCTGCGCCTCTATAATCCCGGCATCGGCGTCGATCCAGGTCAGCGCCATCATCCGGTCAAAGGCAATGTCGATGTTGTCCCCCGCAGGCGGCGCCTGCTCAAGCGTCATGTTGGGGGGCAGGTTGCCAACCGGATCGGTATAGATGCTGAAGGCGACCGAGTGCGTCGCACCGCGCGCGCGAACCTGCTTGCCCTCGGCGCGGGCGAAATTGACCAGCGCGATGATCTCGTCCTCGCTGGCTGGATGGTAAAAACCATCGGCGGCTCTGGCTAACGGCGTGTTCGTCATATCGCCCCTGGTTATCGAGCATCAGCGGCGGTCAGCCGGAAATGACACCGATTAGTTCATACCACGGTGCTGTGCGCCACCGCATTGCTTTCTGTGGTGGCCGAAAATCCCGCGAAGGTTGTGCTGACGCCCGGCAAGGGTCGATTGTTTGCGCCGCCTCGCCTATGGCCAGCGCCGTCATGCTGCGCCTGTCCGATCTTGCCCTGCCGCTTCACCATCCGCCTGAGGCGGTGCTGCCCGCTATCGCCGCGCGGCTGGGGGTGAACGAGGGTGAAGTGCTTCGCCATCGGATTGCCCGGCGCGGCAACGATGCGCGCAAACGCGGCGCGATCAAGCTGGTCTACTCGTTCGATGTCGAGCTGGCGGATGAGACCGCGGTTTTGGCCCGGCTGGAAGACGATCCGCACGTGCGGCCCACCCCCGATACCGTCTATCGCCAACCGGTACTGGCCCCTGCCGATTGGTCGGGATCGCGCCCGGTCGTGATCGGCGCGGGGCCCTGCGGGCTGCTTGCCGCGCTGGTGCTGGCGCAAATGGGGCTGCGGCCAATCATCATCGAACGCGGCAAAGCGGTGCGTGAGCGGACCAAGGACACCTGGGGGCTGTGGCGGCGCGGCGTGCTCGAAACCGAAAGCAACGCCCAATTCGGTGAAGGCGGGGCGGGGACCTTCTCCGACGGCAAACTTTACAGCCGGATCAAGGACCCGCGCCACCTCGGCCGCAAGGTGCTGACTGAATTTGTCAAGGCTGGCGCGCCCGAGGAGATCCTGACCGAGGCCCACCCGCACATCGGCACGTTCCGCCTTGTCACCATGGTGATGTCGATGCGCGAGACGATCGAAGGGCTGGGCGGCGAATACCGCTTCGGCACCCGGGTTGAGCAATTCGAGCGCAAGGACGGCGCGATCCGCGCGCTGCACTTGTCGACCGGTGAGCGGCTCGCGGCGAGCCATGTGGTGCTCGCGGTCGGCCACTCGGCGCGCGATACCTTCGAGGCGCTGTACGAAGCGGGTGTCCACATCGAGGCCAAGCCCTTCGCGATCGGGGTGCGGATCGAGCACCCGCAGGGCTGGATCGACCGTGCACGCTATGGTGATGAAGCGGGCAATCCGCTGCTCGGCCCGGCTAGCTATGCCTTGGCACACAAGGCCAGCAATGGCCGCTCGGTCTATTCGTTCTGCATGTGCCCGGGCGGGCGCGTGGTCGCGGCGACTTCCGAAGAAGGCCGCGTGGTGACCAACGGGATGAGTCAACATTCGCGCGCCGAATTCAACGCCAATTCGGGGCTCGTGGTGGATATTTCACCCGAGCGTGATTTCCCTGGGCATCCGCTCGCCGGGGTCGTCCTGCAGCGCGAACTGGAAGCAATGGCTTACGTCGCGGGCGGGAGTAATTACCACGCACCGGGGCAGGCGGTTGGCGATTTTGTGCAGGGCCGAGCCTCAGGCGCGTTCGGCTCGATCGAACCGAGCTACAAGCCGGGGGTCAAGCCGACCGCGCTCTCCGCATGCCTCCCCGCGTTCGTCACCAACGCGATCCGCGAGGCGCTGCCGGTGTTTGGGCGGCAGATGAAGGGCTACGATCATCCCGACGTGGTGATGACCGGGGTCGAAACCCGCACTTCCTCGCCGGTGCGGATCACGCGCGGCAAGGATTACCAGAGCCTCAATACCCGCGGGCTGTACCCGGCAGGTGAGGGCGCGGGTTACGCCGGCGGCATTCTTTCGGCGGCGGTTGACGGGATCAAGGTGGCCGAGGCGCTGGCGCTCGATCTGGTGGCGGGATGAGCGAGCAATTCGACGCAATCGTGCTCGGGGCGGGCGCAGCGGGGATGTTCTGCGCGGGCCTTGCCGGGCAGCGCGGCAAGCGGGTGCTGCTGCTCGATCACAACGAGGAGCCGGGGCGCAAGATCCTGATTTCGGGCGGCGGGCGGTGCAATTTCACCAACCTCAACACTACGCCTGAACAGTTCCTGTCGGCCAATCCGCATTTCGCCAAGTCGGCGCTGAGCCGCTATACACCGCATGATTTCCTCGAACTGATCGAGGCTTACGGCATCGCCTGGCACGAAAAGACGCTGGGGCAACTATTCTGCGATGGTTCCGCGCGGAAGGTGGTCGATCTGCTGCTGGCCGAGTGTGCCAAGGGCGGGGTAACGCTGCGGCTGGGCGAAGATGGAGGCCCGATCGAACACCGGGACGGGTTGTTTCATGTCGCTGGCGCAACCGCTCCGGCTTTGGTGATTGCCACTGGCGGCCCGTCGATCCCCAAGCTCGGCGCGAGCGGTCTGGCCTATGATCTTGCCCGCCAGTTCGGCCTCAAGGTTGTTGAGCCGCGCCCCGCGTTGGTTCCGCTGACCTTGGGCGGCGACGAGGTGCTGTTCCGCGAACTGTCGGGTGTTTCTGCGCCGGTCGTGGCAAAATGCGGCAAGGCAGCCTTCGCCGAGGCCGCACTGTTCACCCATCGCGGCCTGTCGGGCCCGGCGATCCTGCAGATCTCATCTTACTGGAAGCGCGGCGAACCAGTCGGGATTGATTTCCTCCCCGCGCATACTCCCGGTTGGCTTAGCAACGCCAAACGCGACGCACCGCGTAAGCCGGTGCGCAAGTTGCTGGCGGAAACGCTGTCGGAGCGACTGGCCACGGTGCTGACTAAACGGCTGGGCATCGATGGTGAGCTTGGCCAGTTTGGCGACAAGACGCTCGGTGCCGCCGAGGCTGCGCTAGGGGGCTGGCAGTTCCACCCCAACGGCAGCGAAGGCTTCGCCAAGGCCGAAGTCACGGTTGGCGGGATCAGCACTGCAGAACTGTCCTCGCAGACGATGGAAGCACGCAAAGTGCCGGGGCTCTACGCAATTGGCGAGGCAGTTGACGTGACCGGCTGGCTCGGCGGCTACAATTTCCAGTGGGCCTGGGCGAGCGCCTGGGCGGCGGCGCAGGCGATCTAGGCCGCGCTGGGGCTCAGGCGCGGGGCCAGCGCGCCGGATTTGTTCTCTTCTCTGGCGGAGCGCAGCAGCGCCGCGGCCATGGTGCGCCCGGAGAGCCACGCGCATTCGACGCGCGGGCCGAGCAGCCAGTCGCCGCAGACACCGAGGCCGATGTCGGGGTTCCACAAAGCGCCGTCTCCGGTCCCGGCCGACAGAGCGTAGGCCCAACGGTGCGCCGTGGCGGCGGCCGGGGGCGGAACGGCGGTACCAATTGCATCGGCCAAAGCGGCCAACAGCAGGTCAGCAATTTCGCCAGGAGCGGTGTCGTAATGCAACTGCGACCAGTCTGCGCTCGCCTGCACCACCCACGCTTCGGGCACGGCGCGCCCGGGCTTGGCGCTATTGCGTGCGGCCCAGGCGATGGAGCCAGCATTGCGGACAACCGGCGCAGCGGAGTCCAGCGCCGTGCCGAATACATACATCCCGGTCCAGCACGGCTGCGAACGTGCAGTGAGGGCGATCCGCGCCATGGCGAAATCGTGCAGCGAAAGCAGCGCCGCCGCCTGTTCGGCCGGTATGGCCATGATCACCGCGTCGAAGGGGCCCACCTCGCCGCCCGCTTTGAGCAGTGTCCATTGGCCTTCGTTGCGCGCAATCCCCGTCACCTGGCAGCCCCAGGTGACATCATGCGGGGCGGCCATCGCCTTGATCACGGCATTCATCGCCGGAACGCCGACCCACGTATCGCTGCCGACATCTGGCCACGGCGCGGCGACGCCTTGGTCCCGCCAGCCTGCAACCAGCTTGCTGAAGGCGGGATCGCGCGCGGTGAAATACTGCGCACCGTGATCGATTGTCACGTCGCCCAGCGGGGTGACAATCCGCCGGCTCGACATGCGCCCGCCGGCCCCGCGTCCCTTGTCGAACAGGGCGGCTCTGTGGCCCTCGGCTTGCAGCAAGTCGGCGCAGGCCAGTCCGGCCATGCCTGCCCCAATGATCGCAACCTTCATCGCCGGATCAGCGTTTGGTCATCAGCGACAGCACTTCCTTGCGGCTGTCCGGGTCGGTCAGGAAACAGCCGATCATCCGGCTGGTGACCATGCCGACGCCGTGAGTCTTGACCCCGCGCCCGGTCATGCAGCCGTGCTGCGCCTCGATCACCACGGCCACGCCCTGCGGGTGCAGGTTGTCCCAGATCGACTGCGCAACCTGCGCGGTCAAACGCTCCTGAATCTGCAGCCGCTGAGCATAGCCGTGCAGTACGCGGGCGAGCTTCGAAATGCCGACCACGCGCTTCGATGGAAGGTAAGCGATCGAGGCGGTGCCGGTAATCGGGGCCATGTGGTGTTCGCAGTGCGACTGGAACGGAATGTCCTTGAGCAGCACGATCTCTTCGTAGCCGCCAACCTCCTCAAAGGTCCGCGAGAGGTGCGCGCCAGGGTCTTCATCATAGCCCTGGCAGTATTCGCGCCAGGCCCGCGCCACGCGTAGCGGCGTGTCCTGTAGACCCTCGCGCTCGGGGTCGTCACCGGCCCAGCGGATCAGTTCGCGGATTGCATCCTGCACGTGATCAGGCACCGGAAGCTTGGCTGCAGTGCCATCGAAGTGGCTATGGCCGGCGAGATAGTTCATCGTCTGATCCCCTCAAGGGCGGGTGTTATTTTTGGCTCGCCACCGCGCCGACCAGCACGATCAGCGCAATCGCGATCCCCTGGTACAGCACGCGCTGTGACATCATTCGGTTCTGTTTCACCCCGTAAGCGTCCTGGCGAAAGTCTCCGGTCTGGCGGATATGTTCGGCATCCTGCACGAAGGCCATCAGGCCGCGGACCAGCGCGGTCGCGGCGGCAAGGGCAAAGCCGCCGACCAGCAGCACCAGGAAAAACGTCATAAGCCGGGTCTCCAGAAGGCTCCCGAACGGCGAAGACTTTCGGCGTTTTTGAAGCATTCCCTATTTCGCAACTGGAGCGCGATATCCAACATGACCAAAAGGGCACTTTGCGCGCGTGGGCGGATCGGCTATCCGACGTGGTGAGATGACTCCGAACGCCATGATTGGGTCCAGTCCCATTGCAGCGGTGATGAGCAATCCGCGACTGCCAGATAACCCGATTGTCGAATGCAACGCCGCGTTTGAGGCACTGACCGGTTACGGACGAGACGAGATCATCGGCAACAACTGCCGCTTCCTGACCGGTACAGGCACCGAACCGGACCTGACTGAACTGCTGCGCGATGGCATCCGCCGCCGCCAGCCGGTGATGGTCGAAATCCTCAACTACAAAAAGGACGGCACACCGTTCCGCAACGCGGTGATGGTCGCGCCGATCTTCGGCGCAGCGGGCGAGCTTGAATATTTCCTCGGTTCGCAGGTCGAAATCGCCGAGGACGTGGCGCGGGCCGACGATGCCCGGCGCGAAGCCGCGCGCAGCCGGATCGATGGCTTGAGCCGCCGCCAACGCGAAGTGCTGCTGCTGCTCGCCAGCGGCAGGCTCAACAAGCAGATCGCCTATGAGCTGGGATTGAGCGAGCGCACGGTGAAAATGCACCGCGCCGCAGTGTTTGCCGCGTTGGAGGTCAGAACCAGCGCCGATGCGATCCGCCTGGCGATCGAGGCTGGCTTCTGATCAGGGCTGGGTAGGCCGCGCTGAACGGCACCGGTCCGAACAGTATTTGACCTCGTCCCAATCGCGCGCCCATTTCTTGCGCCAGGCGAAGGGCCGCCCGCAGGCCACGCACAGCTTGCTGGGCAAGTCTCCCTTCCTGACCATCTTCCCAGAGGATGCGGCGGGTTTTCGCATGGGCCGAGGCTGTACCCTGGGCTGGGGATTGGCGACCTGTCCTTTGGGGCAGCGGACGCGCCTGACCCAAAGGCCATCTTGGTCCGCCAGCCGATCCGCTGCAACGAGAAACATGTCCAAGCAATCACTTCCCCGCCCGCTCGTTTGGTTCGGCTTTGCCGGGCTGCTGCCCCAGGCCGTGTTCTTGGCGCTGGTGCTGGGAGATAGCTCGCTGCGCTGGATTGTGCTGGCCGCAGCCTGCTTTTACGCCGCGTTGATCCTCTCGTTCCTGGGCGGAATATGGTGGATGGCCGCACTGCTGGGCGGGCTGCGC
Organism: Novosphingobium sp.; assembly: GCA_043740455.1. Lineage (GTDB taxonomy): Bacteria > Pseudomonadota > Alphaproteobacteria > Sphingomonadales > Sphingomonadaceae > Novosphingobium. Next base: position 7,885 of record JAYUCG010000136.1, read on the forward strand.
TCTGCCCGTTACTACGCAGCGGCGGTGCTGCCGAGCCTGTTCGCGCTTGCCGCGCTGCTGCCATGGTGTCTTGGCTGGACCTGGCCCGGTCCTTCGCTGGTGGCGCTGGGGATAGTTTTGCTGGCGAGCCAACTGGTCGACCATGCGCTGGCGGAGCACATCGCATTTCCGGCAGGCTGGCTGCGGCTGCGCCTCGCCATGTCCGGTGGGCTGGGACTGCTGACGCTGCTGATTGTCGCTGCGGCTGCGCTTTAAGGCGCGATCACCCCGAACAGGTCGTGGGCATCGGCGTCTTCGACCAGCACATCGGCGAAATCGCCCGGCTTGAGGCTGGCGGGCACGTTGCGCAGGTAGACCGCGCCGTCAATTTCGGGGGCATCGGCCTCGCTGCGCGCGGTGGCGCCAATATCCCCATCCTCGTCGGGCTCGCCGACTTCGTCGACGATCACCTTGACCCGCCTGCCGACCTTGGCGGCGAGCTTGGCCGCACTGATCGCTTCGGTCTTTTCCATAATTCGGGCGTAGCGTTCTTCCTTGACCTCTTCGGACACCGCGCCGAGCAAGTGGTTGGCCGCCGCGCCTTCGACCGGCTCGAACCGGAACGCACCAACGCGGTCGAGCTGGGCTTCATCGAGCCAGTCGAGCAGATACTGGAAATCGGCCTCGGTCTCACCGGGGAAGCCGACCACGAAGCTTGAGCGGATGGTGATATCCGGGCAGATCTCGCGCCATGAACGCAGCCGCTCGAGCACCTTGGCCTCGTTCGCTGGGCGCTTCATTGCCTTCAGGACTGACGGCGCGGCGTGCTGGAACGGAATGTCGAGGTACGGCGTGAGCAGTCCCTCGGCCATCAAGGGGATCACCGCATCGACGTGCGGATAGGGGTAGACGTAGTGCAGCCGCACCCACGGCGTTTCGCCATCGGGCGTGCGCAGACCGCCAAGTTCGCGGGCAAGGTCGGTCATGTGAGTGTGCACCGGGCGCCCCTTCCACATGCGCTCTTCATGCCGGACATCGA
>JAYUCG010000137.1:0-7475 GCA_043740455.1 Novosphingobium sp.
GTCTGCGCAGCCGGATCGATGCAGGCGTTGAACGGATCCTTTGACTTGGGGTCGATCGCCTCGCGCCGCTTTTCGGCGCGCTGCTTGTTCAGCGCGGCGCAGAACGGAGCGCGGATCGCGGCAGAGAGCGCGGTGTGGGAAACGAAGAAATCAGTACCGCGATGGCGCGTGCCGCCCTGCTTGTCCCACACCAGCCCTTCCTGCCACGGGTTGGGATGGGCTCCGCCAAGCGATTCCCAGCGCTCGGCCGAAAGGCTGAGCCAGTCCGGAATTTCGGTCACCACCGCCCACTTGGTGCTGTGGCCATAGGGATAATAGGTCCGCTTGTCGGCCTTGGCTTCGGCCTGGCCTTGCCTGGCCTGCCCGATCAGCTCGCGCTTGTGTTTGGCTGCGTCGAGCTTGAACCAGCCGGCCAGCGCCGGGATCGCAGCAGCCTGCGCGGGGTAGGCGTAGTTGAATTCATAGAGCGGCGTGCTGTCGGTGATCGCCACCGGCTTGGCGCTGGGCAGCGCTGCGGGTGCTTCGGTCGGCGGATCGCTCGGCTCGGGCGCGGCGCTGGTCGCGGCAGCCGTCGGTTCCGGGGCCTTGTCGGTGGTCGAACCAGAGCAGGCTGCCAGCATCAGGGCCGCGCTCAATAGGGGCATGAATCGCAACATCGTCGTTTCCGCTCGCATCAGCCCCTCGGCTGGGGTTATGGCACGACGGGTCTGATCAGGCTAGGGAGATACATCGTGATTGGTCTGGGAAGCTCGTCGGCAAGGAGCGTCGTGCAGTGCGGGCCGGCAGCCCGTTCCAGTGGTGCGACGCAGTCCGATGGGCTTCCCAGACCAACCGCGAAGCGGCGGGCCGATTTTGGCCCATTGCGGCCCCTCTCGTCGATCACCATGCAATGGCATGGCTCTCTCCTCGATCCTTGCACCGGGCCAAAAATCGGCACCGTCACAATGTATCTCCCTAGCCTGATCAGACCCCGGACATGACCGACAAGCACGCATTGATCCAGCCCGACAAGGGCCAGAACGCCACCGCGATCCATCTCGTCGACATGGCGGGCATGGAAGGCAAACTGAAGACGCTGTCTGCCGGGCAGCGCGCCGCAGTTGCCGCGCAGAAGTTCACCGGTGATGGCTTCAGCCATGCAATCGTGCCCGATGGCGATGCGTGGTTCGTGCTCGCCGGAGTTGCCGATCCTGGCGAACTATCAAGCTGGTGTCTCGCGCGGCTGGCCGAACTGCTTCCCTGCGGGATCTATCGTTTGGCCGAGGGCGAGCCCGGCGCGGGGATGTTTGGCTGGGTGACCGGGCAGTACCGCTTCGACCGCTACCGTAAGGACGCCGCGCCCGAGGGCCCGCGCGTGCTGCTCACCAGCGCGGTCAAGGCCATCGATCCGGTGCTGGCCGAAACCGCGGCAATGGCGCTGGTCCGCGATCTGGTCAACACCCCGGCCGAGGATATGGGCCCCGCCCAGCTTGAGGCTGAGGCGCAGCGGCTGGCCAAGGCGTTCCATGCCGAGCTGACCGTGACCTGCGGCGATGCGCTGCAGCAAGGCTATCCGATGATTTACGCGGTTGGCCGGGCTGCTGCACGCAGCCATGCGCCGCGCCTGATCGAGCTGACCTGGGGCAACCCCAAGCATCCCAAAATCGCAATTGTCGGCAAGGGCGTGTGCTTCGACAGCGGCGGACTGGATATCAAGCCGGCTTCGGGCATGCTCTTGATGAAGAAAGACATGGGCGGCGCGGCGCATGCCTTGGCGCTCGCCCAGCTGATCATGCAGGCGCATCTCAAGGTCCGCCTGCACCTGCTCGTTCCCGCAGTTGAGAACGCGATTGCGGGCAATGCCTTCCGCCCCGGCGACGTGCTGGCCAGCCGCGCCGGGATCACGGTCGAGATCGGCAATACCGACGCTGAGGGGCGCCTCGTGCTGGGCGATGCGCTGACTCGCGCGGGCGAAGAAGACCCCGAGCTGGTGATCGATTTCGCCACCCTGACCGGAGCGGCGCGAGTTGCGCTCGGCCCCGACCTGCCCGCGCTGATGACCCGGCGCGACGAGACTGCCGCCGACTTGCTCGAAGCGGGCCTCGATGCCGACGATCCGTGCTGGCGCCTGCCGCTCCCGGAAAGCTACCGCGAGTACCTCAAGTCTGACATTGCCGACCTCAACAACAGCCCCGCCAATGGCTTCGCGGGAGCTTCGGTCGCCGGACTGTTCCTCGACCGCTTCGTCGCCGAAGGGACCGACTGGGCCCACTTCGATACCTTCGCCTGGCGCCCCGCCGCCAAGCCCGGCCGGCCCAAGGGCGGCGACGCACTGGGCCTGCGCGCGACCTGGGGGATGCTGAAGAAGCGCTATGGGTGACGCGAACGCACCCTGGCACGCGCATATCTATTTCACCGATGGTGACCGCGCGGCGGCAGTCGCGCTGCGTGATATGTTCGCGGCTGACCCGGCAATCATGTTCGCTGGCAGGATGACCGACGGCCCCGCCGGTCCGCACCCGATCCCGCAGTACGAAGTGCACTTTCGCGAGGGCGAGCTTGAGCATGTGCGGGCAGTGATCGTGGCCAGCGGCCTGACCGCGCTGGTCCATCCGCTCACGCTTGACGATCTGGCCGATCATACCGCGCTGGGGCAATGGATCGGCGATCCGGTTGCGCTCGATCTGTCCACGCTCGACCCGCCGGGGCTCAACCAGGGCGTGCCCCGGTTCGGCCTCAGCGATTTCTGAACCGGGCGGGGACGGGGGTCATGGATAGCTTGATAGCGGGGACAAGCGCGGCTAAGCGGCCCATCTTCACCTTTGCGGGGCGAGATGACTTGATTGAAGGCGGCCTTCCAAACGGGCAATTGACGCTGTCCGGCCCGAGCGAGAAGCTCGACGCGGGGCATTGGCCGGTGCGCGGCGATCTGGCGCATGTACGCCTCGCCGGTAAGGTGTTCGTGCCGCATTATGCCGTGCCGATGCCGCGCAGCATCGTCCCTTGCGGGGCCAGGTTGTTCGCGCAGGGCAACAAGGAATCCGAATTGCGGCAAGAGCTGGGCGGCGGCACGCTGTTCAACGTGCTCGACTTTTCCGGCGGCTGGGCCTGGGGGCAAGTCGGCGAAGACGGCTTCGTGGGTTACCTGCCAATGGAAGCGCTGGAAGAGCGACAAGGCTGAACTAGAGCTGCCTTACCATACCCCGTTCGGAATTTGAAAATGCCCCATACCCTGTTTATCGACGGCGCCGCCGGCACCACCGGCCTCGAAATCCTCGAGCGAATGGCAGGCCGCTGCGAATTCTCGCTGCTGCTGCTCGATGACGACCAGCGCAAAAGCGCGGATGCCCGCCGTGAGGCTTATCATGCCGCCGACTTCGCGGTGCTGTGCCTGCCCGACGAGGCCGCGATCGAGGCGGTCGCCTTGGCCGAAGGCAGCAAGGTGCGGATTGTAGATGCCAGCAGCGCGCACCGCACCGCGCCGGGCTGGACCTATGGCTTCCCCGAACTGATCGGGCGCGACAAGGTGGCCGCGGCCGACCGGGTGACCAATCCCGGGTGCTACTCGACCGGCTTCCTCGCCCTGCTCGCCCCGCTGGTCCGCCACGGCCTGCTCCCAGCCGACTGGCCCTATGTTTGCCACGCTGTCTCGGGCTATTCGGGCGGCGGCAAGGCAATGATCGCGCGGTTTGAGGAAGACGACGACATTGCCTTCCGCGATTACGGCCTCGCCCTGGGGCACAAGCACGTGCCCGAAATGAAGAAATACGCCGGGCTGGCGCACCCACCGGTCTTTTCCCCTGCGGTCGTGCCTGCGCATCGCGGCATGGTGGTCGAGGCGCCGCTCCACCTTGCGCAGATGGCACGCGCCGCGCCGACCGATGGCCTGCGCGACCTGCTGGCCGATTTCTATAAGGGCAGCCCGGTGGTGCGGGTGCACGAGGCCAATCCCGACGAAGTGTTGCTGCGCCGCTCGGCCCAGCCGAATGACCGCCTCGACCTCTATGTGTTCGGGGCGAGGGATGGCAGCCAGGCGCGGCTCGTCGCCACGCTCGACAATCTCGGCAAGGGCGCGAGCGGGGCGGCCGTGCAGAGTCTCAACCTGATGGCTGGTCTGCCAGAAACCGCTGGGCTCAACCTGTAGTCTGCCCAAATATTAGGCAGATAGTGCCGATTTTTTGAGCAACCTTCCGCACGCCGCACAATACTATTGTTTCGTGCGCGCCTTTCTGGCGATTCATCTCTTGCGAATTGGCCCTTTTCGCCGCCTTGTACATGGCCTAGGGCCAATGTCATGCTGCTGGCACGATTCTTGGATAACCAGGATCGGCGCGGGCGTTAAATCATCCGGGCCGCCTTCCCGGCAGGGACTGGCGGTACCGGTTTGCTGCGCAGGGGAATACCGCCGTGAAAAAGATCGAAGCGATCATCAAGCCCTTCAAGCTCGACGAAGTGAAGGAAGCGTTGCACGAAGTTGGCGTTTCGGGGATCACCGTGACCGAGGCCAAAGGCTTTGGCCGCCAGAAGGGCCACACCGAACTCTATCGCGGCGCTGAATATGTCGTCGATTTCCTCCCCAAGGTGAAGCTCGAAGTGGTCGTGCCTGACGATCTGGCCGAACGCACCGTCGAGGCGATCGCCGCCGCCGCCCAGACCGGGCGGATCGGCGACGGCAAAATTTTCGTGATGAACGTGGAAAGCGTGCTGCGCATCCGCACCGGCGAGCGCGACAACGACGCGATCTGATCAAGCTGAATTTGCAGTCACCCCTGGCCCGGGCGGGCGGGGCCAATCAAAGGACGAACAATGGCCAAGGCAAAAGACGTACTGAAGCGGATCAAGGAAGAAGAGATCGAATGGATCGACCTGCGCTTCACCGACCCCAAGGGCAAGTGGCAGCACCTGACCATGGTCGCCAGCGTAGTTGGCGAAGACGAGCTCGAAGACGGCCTGATGTTCGACGGCTCCTCGATCGAGGGCTGGAAGGCGATCAACGAAAGCGACATGATCCTCAAGCCTGACCTCGACGCGATCTATATCGATCCGTTCAGCGCCACCCCGATGATGATCATCTGCTGCGATATTGTCGAGCCTTCGACCGGTGACCTCTACGCCCGCGATCCGCGTTCGACCGCCAAGCGCGCCGAAGCCTTCGTCAAGTCGACCGGGATCGGCGACACCGTCTACGTTGGCCCGGAAGCCGAATTCTTCCTGTTCGACGACGTCCGCTTCTATGACGGTTACGACGGCAACGGCTTCAAGATCGACGACATCGAACTGCCGACCAACGGCAACCGCGACTATGTTTCGGAAACCGGCAATGGCAATCTGGGCCACCGTCCGCGCGCCAAGGGCGGTTACTTCCCGGTCGCTCCGGTCGATAGCTGCGTCGACATCCGCGGCGAGATGGTTTCGACCATGATCGAGATGGGCCTGCCCTGCGACAAGCACCATCACGAAGTGGCCTCTGCCCAGCACGAACTGGGGCTAACTTTCGGCACGCTGGTCCAGACCGCGGACCGCATGCAGGTTTACAAGTACGTCGTGCAGCAGGTTGCCCAGGCTTATGGCAAGACTGCAACCTTCATGCCCAAGCCGATCAAGACCGACAATGGCAGCGGCATGCACACCCACATCTCGATCTGGGATGGCGGCAAGCCGCTGTTCGCGGGCAATGGCTATGCCGGGCTTTCGGACATGTGCCTGTATTTCATCGGCGGGGTGATCAAGCACGCCAAGGCATTGAACGCGTTCACCAACCCGACCACCAACAGCTACAAGCGATTGGTCCCGGGTTATGAAGCGCCGGTGCTGCTGGCCTATTCGGCGCGCAACCGCTCAGCCTCATGCCGCATTCCCTATGGCACCGGCGACAAGGCCAAGCGCGTGGAATTCCGCTTCCCCGATGCGATGGCCAACCCATACCTTTGCTATGCCGCGCTGCTGATGGCCGGGCTCGACGGGATCAAGAACAAGATCCACCCGGGCGAGGCGATGGACAAGAACCTGTACGATCTGCCGCCGGCCGAATTGGCCGAAGTGCCGACCGTCTGCGGATCCTTGCGTGAAGCGCTTGATTGCCTCGAATCCGATCATGGCTTCCTGATTCAGGGCGGGGTCTTCACCAAGGACCAAATCGAGGCTTACATCGAACTTAAGTGGCCCGAAGTGATGCGCTGGGAAACCACGCCGTCGGCGGTCGAATTCGACATGTACTACAGCGCCTGAGCCACCACCTCGACGCGAGAATCTGGGCGTCCCAGCATGGCCGGGACGCCCTTTTTCATGGGCTTCGGGAACCGGGTGGCCTGCCCGCGAGTTTTACCGATGCAGTTATGCACGCTGCCACATTTCGGAGAACCGCCATGCTCGCACTCGCCATCATCCTTGTCGTCCTTTGGGCGCTGGGCTTCTTTGCCTTCCACGTCGCTGGCGGGCTGATCCATCTGCTTCTGGTGGTTGCGCTGTTGGTCTTCGTGGTGAACCTGGTCCGCGGCCGCAGCGCGATCTAGGCCGCGCTGGCTGCCATGGTTACGCGCCGGTCACCACCGACCGGGACCCATGCGTTTGGCCATTGCCGGCGTGAGCCAGACCACCTCGTCCTTGTGATTGCAGCCTGATAACTCGCCATCGGCGCCCGTCCAAGCAGCGTAGCCGAGTACCTCGGCGTATTCGACTTTGGCCCTGATCCCCGGGCGCTCGTTCAGGACGGCCTGCGCGTCGGCCACGCTGTCGCCTTGGGCATTGCGGCGAAATTTCGCTGGTTCGCCGCGGTTGAAGATCAGTTCCGCAAGCGGCTGTCCGACCGCATAGCCGCTCAGCGGCAACGCCGAGGCTGGAACCAGGTTAGCAACCCCCGGCTTGAACCGGAACACCGGGGTGGCGAAGCTGAGGCATTGCCCATTCGATCCGCCGTCCCACTTCAGTTCGTCGAACGCGAACACCCCGGCCGGCATTTTCGTGGCTGAGAACCGGGAATATCCGGTCCAGATCGGGTTTTCGCCGACCATCTGGAGGTCCTCGATCTTGGTCTTGGGCCGTCCGGTGAGCATCTCCTTGCTGACCCCGAATTTGCGTTTGAGAATGGTCAGGCCGACGGGATCGATTTCGATGAAGCGCATCTCTCCGCCGCGCATCCCTTCGGATTCCTCAGTCATGACGATCGCTTCGGGATCATCCTGGTTATAGATCAGTGAACCGAAGCTGCCTGCAGCCACTGCGACCGGCAATGTCAGTAATGTCAGTGCAACGGCAAGTATCGCGACTTTGAACCAGTGCATCGTTACCCACTCCATCCTCCACATCGGTTCATAATTCCCCGGAATTCATTTTCCTACAAGACATATTTCTGTCTAGTACTTGCGCCTCCGCATTTCACCGCGAGGCAGACACCATGGAATTCTCGTTCGACTTTTTCGAAGCCCTGCGCCGGATGAAGGCCGGTCACGATACTGCGCCGACACCACCGCCGCCAGCCGCGTCCGTTTCGCCAGAGG
>JAYUCG010000138.1:0-7508 GCA_043740455.1 Novosphingobium sp.
TGCAATAGCTGAGTGGCAGTCTCTAATCGCCTGACGTCACCCGCGATCTCGCTCTTGGTGCGCCGATCGGAGACAAGTTGCCATCCGACTGACAGCGCCATGGCGCATCATGTCCATCGGAATGAGGCAATGGGCGCATGAGTTCTAATCAATGGGACTTGGTATCAGCCAATCCATATCGCCTGAACTAGTCCGCGCGTGGTTAACATCGTGCAAACTCTCGTTCATAAAAATTGGCTTATTTATGAACACTGGCTGTCACGACAGTTCAGGCTCGTGCCAGTGCCGAATCGGTAGAACGTCCTCAACAAGCCAGGCAGAACCGCCGGGCATTCGAAGGATGAAGACCATGAAGACAGTTTCCAAAGCCCTGCTCGGAACCATCGCGGCTGGTGCGATGGTTGCTTCTTCGGCCACCCCGGCATTTGCCGACCACCGCGATCGCGACGGCATTTCTGCCGGTGACGTGATTGCCGGTGCGCTGATCATCGGCGGGATTGCGGCGGTTGCTTCGGCCGCGAGCAAGAACGACCGCAGCTATAACAACGACTATGCCTATGGCCGTGCCGGTTACAACAACAGCTACGACAACGGCGGCTACAACGACAACGGCTACTACAACGGCGGTTACAACGGCAACGGTTACGACCGCAACGAGTACCGCGTTAACCCGCGACAGGCGGTCGAGCAGTGCGTCAATGCTGCCGAGCGCTACGCTTCGAGCCGCGGCATGCGCGCTGACGTGACCGACATTCGCGAGGTCAAGGACACGCGCTACGGCTACCAGGTCAAGGGTCGCATCGCGGTTCAGGGCGGGTGGAACCGCGGCGGCAACAGCCGCTACGGCCAGGGTTGGGGCGGCGACTATCGCGGCTACAACGACAACCTGCGCGGCTACGATAGCGGTTCGTTCAAGTGCAAGTACGAACAAAATCGGATCACCGATCTCGACATCGACGGCATCCGCGGGTTCTGATCCGCGCCATTGAGGTCACCGACGGGTGGTTCAGGCTTGGGAAAGTCTGGGCCGCCTAGTCGTATGGGTAAGGCGGAACGCGCGTGGCGCGCTGGTCCGCGGGCGGGCAGATCGATGATTGGCAAGAAATCGCGTTTCGCGGGCGTAGTTGCAGCAGCCGCCGCCTCCTCGCTGGCGGCAACGCCCGCGGCCGCACAGGGCTGGGGTGGCGGCTGGGGCGGCCACCGCCACCGTGACCATATTGACGCAGGCGATGTGATCGCCGGCGTGCTGATCATCGGCGGAATTGCCGCAATCCTCAACGCGGCGAGCAAAAACAAGCGCGATAGCCGCGATGACGGTTACCGCGGCGACTATCCGCGTGAGCGCCAGGGCAGCAACTACGGCAACGACAATGACCAGCAATGGCAGCAGAACTGCAGCGTCGACAGCGCGGTAAACCGGTGCAGTAACGAAGTGTCGCGCGGATCGGGCCGCAAAGTCAGTGTCGAGACGATCAACCGTGACGGCGATGGCTGGCGGGTTGAAGGACGCACCGCCGAAGGCGGCAACTTCACCTGTTCGGTCGACGCCAGCGGTCAGATCCGCAACGTTCAGGTGGATGGCCGCGCTTACTAGGGGAACCTTAGTGCAAGCGTGACTTCGGGAACATCCAGCGCTGTGACAGGCGCGGGGCGAAGGGTTTCCATGCACCTTCGGGCTGCTTCAACCGATCAGCCAGTGCGACCATCACGCTGGGATTTACCCCCAGCCCGACATGGCTGGCCAGGACCTCGATATTCTCGGTCTGGGCGTTGTCGGCCTGCGGATGCTGCACCGAACCGCGCCAGTGAACGATCCCGTCGGTCTTGGTCAGGATTGACGTGGTCGGCACCAGCGGTGCCTTTTCGAGGCCAGTGAAATGGCCCTTCTTGACCGGTTCGGGGTCCTTGCCGTTAAAGTACTCGAACAGCTGCGAGGCGTTGGTATGGCACCGGTCGTCATGGATCGGGCTGCCCAGCGAAATGACCTGACGGACCGCTTGGGGTTGCAGCTTAGCTAGTTCGCGGGCGAAGACCCCGCCCAGGCTCCACCCGACGATCGAGACCTTGCGGCCGCTCTCCTGTTGGATCTTGAGCAGCAGGGCTTCCATTTCGTGGACGCGCTGCAAATCGACGCGGACGTTCCGGCCAAGGTCCCAGCCATAGCTGGCGTAGCCGAGGTCATCGAGCAATCGGCGCATCGGTTTGGTTGAGCTGTCTGAAGCCATGAAACCGGGCAGCACAAGCACTGGATGGCCATCGCCCTTGGGCAACAGACCAAGGATCGGACGGGTGGCGATGAAGGCGGCAAGCTCGAACACCGCGCGCCCTTCTGCCAGCGCCAGCAGCCGGTGCGGCGGGCGCGCTTCGATTTCAAGCGCATCGCGTGCGGCGGTGGTTGCAGTCATTTCTTCGCGGCCTTTCGAGGTTTGTCGGCTGATTTCTTTTTGCCCGCAGGCTTAGCCTTGGTTGTCGAAGTAACCGGTTGTTCCGGCTTTGGTTCCTTGGTGGGCGCGGCCGCAGACGGCGCCTCTGCCAGCACAGCCCGCGCAGCATCGCGCAGTTCGTCGAAGCTTTCCTGAATGCAATCCGCGTAGAATTCCGGATCGGGCATTAACTTGCGGTCGGCGGTAAAGGCGATGGTGGCTTCCTTGACGTAGCTTTGCACCACGTGGCCCAGCCCCATCCCGTCGGTCAGGCAAACGAGGCCCATCATGCTTTCGAGCCGCGCTCCGGTCGAATAGATCGGCACCGGCGGCCCGGGTACATTGGTGACCACGGTGGTAAATGGCGGGCCCATCCGGTCAGCCAGACCCAGTCGGGAATAGAGCTGTGCGCCCAGGGCCATGAACAGCGCGGGGCTAACCTTGCTCATCTCGGTCATGTTGCGGGCGCCGATCGCGTCTGTCATAGCCTTGGAATTGACCGTCTGCGAATTGACATAAGCCAACCGTTCGAGCGGATCCTCCAGATGCGTGCCAAGCGGAGCGATCATCGCCGCGACCTGGTTGCCCATGTCGCCCTTTTCATCGCTGCCACGCACCGAGATCGGTGCCATCGCGGTCAACGTGCGGTCAGGCAGGTCGTCCTTGCTCAGCAGGTATTTGCGCATCGCCCCGCCGACAATGGCGAGGAATACATCGTTGACCTTGGCCCCTGGGACTGCCTGGCGGATCATCTTGATGTCGGCGAGCGGCACGCTGCGCCCCTCGACCACCCGGTTGGGCGAAAGCGAGGCGTTGAACCGCGTGCGCGGGGCGATCATCTCGCCGTGGATCTTGAAGTCCTTGCTGATCAGGCCCTTGATCGTCCGCGCGAGGCCCGGCATCGCCTTGGCCGCAACGTCGATCTGACGCGCCGGATTGGCGAGGTTGTTCATCCAGCTCTTGGTCAGCAGCTCGGCGAAATTGGGCGGATCCTCGCCCACCCAGGTATCGGGTTCATTGGGCGGCGGCGCGTGCGGATCGAGCGTGTGAAGCGCCTCCATCAGGTCGATGCCAGACATCCCGTCGATCGCGGAGTGGTGCACCTTGGTGACCATGGCGAAGCTGCCCGGGGCCACGCCCGGGATATTGTCGAGCCCTTCAACCACGGTGAATTCCCACGGCGGGCGGGTCAGGTCGAGCGGGCGAGCGAATATCCGCGCCGCCTGGATGCACAGCTGGCGCCAATCGCCGGGCTTGGGTAGCGCAAGGTGACGGACGTGGTATTCAAGATCGAAGTCCTTGTCCTCGATCCAGTAGGGATAATCGAGGTCGAACGGGACCTTGACCAGCCGCTGGCGCATGGTCTTCGACAGCTGCATCCGGCTTTGGAAGAAGCGCAGGATATCCTTGTAGCGAACGAACCCCCCTGGGGCGGTTTCTGGATTGTAGATCAGGATCGAGCCGATGTGCATGGGGGAGTTGCGCGTTTCCAGCGCAACAAACGATGCATCCATGCCCTGGAGTTGTCTCAATCCATCACTCTCCCACGCTTTGCCCGATATATTCCGGACTTGTGCGGTGCAGCGTAACACAAAGCGACTTGCGGTCAACAAGCGGCTTCCGTGCCCCCGCCGAGGGCTGTATCGCTGCAATTATGACCAAAGCCGGCCGCCCCGATCTGCCTAACGGTTCCGACCGGTTCCACGAGGACAAGGCGACCTTTACGATCAAGGGCAGCCAGCCGGACCTCGAGGCCGGGGTCGCCGCGATCCGCGAGGTGCAGGCAACGCTGAAGCCCAAGCCCGGGGTTTACCGCATGCTCGATGCGCGCGGCGACGTGCTCTATGTGGGCAAGGCCCGCGCGCTTAAGAACCGAGTGGCGAACTACCTCCAGGTCGAGCGGCTGCAGCTGCGGCTGAAACGCATGGTCAGTCAGACCCGGGCGATGACCATCGTCACCACCAATTCGGAGGCCGAAGCGCTGCTCTTGGAAGCGCAGCTGATCAAGCGATTTCGCCCGCCCTACAACGTGCTGCTGCGCGATGACAAAAGCTTCCCGTTCATCCTGCTGCGCGCCGATCATGATTTCCCGCGCATCCAGAAGCATCGCGGCGCGCGGCGGGCCAAAGGCAACTATTATGGTCCCTTTGCCAGCGCCGGGTCGGTCAACACCACGATCAACGCGCTGCAGAAGCTGTTCCTGCTCAGAAGCTGTACCGACAGCTTCTTCAGCCGCCGTGACCGGCCGTGCCTGCTGTACCAGATCAAGCGTTGCTCGGCCCCTTGCGTCGGGCGGATCGACGCGGCGGGCTATGGCGAGCTCGTCGGCGAGGCCAAGGACTTTCTTGGCGGCAAGAGCAGCGCAGTGCAGGCCAAGCTCAACGCGCAAATGGAAGAGGCCGCCGCCGCGCTCGATTTTGAACGCGCCGCGATGCTGCGCGACCGGCTGCGCGCGGCAACCTTTATCCAGGGCAGCCAGGCGATTAACGCCGAAGGGCTGGGTAGCGCCGATATCTTCGCGGTCGCCTGCCGCAACGGCCAATTCGGGGTGCAGGCGTTCTTCATCCGCGGCGGTCAGAACTGGGGCCACCGCGCATTCTTCCCGAGCCACACCGAGGGGTTGACTGAGGAGGAGGTGATGACCAGCTTCCTCGCCCAGTTTTATGAGGAAGTCCCGCCGCCGCGCACCATCCTGCTCGATCGCAAGCTGCCCGAGGCCGAACTACTGGCGGAAGCGCTGGCGGTCGCGGCGGGCGGCAAGGTCGAGATCCTGGTCCCCCAGCGCGGTTACCGGCTGCAGCTGGTCCACCAGGCCACCCGCAACGCGGTCGAGGCGCTGGAACGCCGCCAGGCCGAGAGCGGGGCCAAGACCCGGCTCAACCGCGAGCTCGCCGAATTTTTCGAACTGGCCGAACCGCCGGGCCGCATCGAAGTTTACGACAACAGCCACATCCAGGGCACCAACGCGCTGGGCGCGATGATCGTCGCCGGGCCGGACGGGTTCATCAAGGGCCAGTACCGCAAGTGGAACATCAAGACCGCGCAGACCAATGACGATTTCGGGATGATGCGCGAAGTTTTCGGCCGCCGGTTCGCGCGCGCGCAGGAGGAAGACCCCGACCGGGATAACGGCATGTGGCCCGACCTGGTGCTGATTGACGGCGGCAAGGGGCAGATGTCGGCGGTCAAGGACGCGCTCGAGGAACTGGGGATTGAGGACGTGCCGCTGATCGCCATCGCCAAGGGCCCCGGCCACGGCCGTGAGGGGCGCGAAGTGTTCCATTTCCCCGACGGCCGCGAAAAGATGCTCCCCGAAAACGCCCCGTTGCTGTTCCACCTCCAGCGCCTGCGCGACGAGGTCCACCGCTTCGCCATCGGCGCGCACCGCGACAAGCGCAGCCGCGCGATTACCGCGTCACCGCTGGATGAAATTCCGGGGATCGGGCCAGCCCGGAAGCGCGCGATGCTGCTGCACTTCGGCACCGCGAGCAAAGTGCGCGCGGCTAGTTTGGAGGACCTGCAGCGCGCGCCGGGGGTGAGTGCCGCAGTGGCGCAGACGGTGTACGACTTCTACCATCCGGGCGGATAAGCGCGATTGACAGCACTGGGGTGACAGGCTCAATTCATCTGGGTCGCGCAAAGGGGGAGAACGCCGATGAAGTCTCTTTTCGCTATTGTCCTGGCCTTCGTTGCCACACCGTTACTGGCCGACGCGCAAACCGATGCGCTGACCAAGCCGATTGACCAGTTCATCAGTGGGTTCAACAAGGGCGACACGAAGTCCGCCTACGCTGCCTACGCGCCCGGGAGTGTGTCGATTACCGACGAGTTTGCCCCGCACGTCTGGACCGGGCCGAAAGCTCCGCAGGCATGGGCGGCGCAGTATGAAGTCCATGCCAAGACCAACGGTGTTACCGATGGCGTGGTCACTTGGTCAGCCCCGACGCGCTTCGAGGTTGAAGGACAAGTGGCCTACGTGATCGTGCCCACGCTCTACACCTACAAGGAAAAGGGGCAGGCTACCCGCGAAGAGGGGCAAATGACCTTCGTGCTGGTCAAGATCGGGAAGACCTGGAAGATCCGCGCCTGGACCTGGTCGGGCGTACCGCCGCACCCGGCGAGCTGACCCGCCACAGGCCAGCCGCCACCGAGCTCAGACCGCTGAATAGACCGCCGCGATAAGCGCCTTCGCCCGCGCATCGTCCCGCAGGTTCGCGTCCATGCGGTTCATTGTGTAGGCCAGGGTAAGGCCGTTTTCAGGGTCGGCAACGGCGAAAGAGCCGCCCCAGCCGGTGTGGCCGAAGGTCGCAGCGACCGGGCCGAACACGCCGCTTGAATTGCGCAGGAAACCGGCGGCCCAGTCGCATTCGATGCCCAGCACGAGGTCGACGTTCCTGATCTGTTGCGCGGTCGCCTTGGCGAGTGCGGCGGGGGAGACCAGCCCGTCCTGCGGCGCGATCAGCTTGGCATAGATGCTGGCGAGCGCGCGTGCGGTGCCGTGGCCGCCCGCCGAGGGCAGGTCGGCGGCGCGCCATTCGGGGGTCATGGCGAAACCGGCGCGCAACGGCGGGTTGCCCAGCGCGGCGATCTGCGCGGGGGTGAATGATGCCGGATCGACCGGTGAGGCGGGCGGGGGGACCAGTTCGGCGCACCGGAGTTCCTGTCCTGCGGGCAGCCCGACGGTGAAGTCCACCCCGAGTGGTCCGGCAATTTCATCGGCGACGAATTGCTTGATCGAACGGCCTTCGATGCGGCGGAATAGCTCGGTACCGAGAATGCCAATCGATAGCGCGTGATAACCACTCGCGCTGCCCGGCGCCCATATCGGGACCTGTGAGGCAAGCCGCGCTGCTGCGCCGTCCTCGAGCAATTCAGGCTCGCTTGCGGGGGTGGTGAAGCCGCACAAGCCCGCCTGGTGCGACAGGAGCTGGCCGATAGTAATCGCGGCCTTGCCGTTCTCGGCAAATTCGGGCCAGAAGTCCGCGACCGGCTGGTCATACGAAAACAGCCCGCGATCTGCCGCCATCGCATAACAAGTCGCGTGGACGCCCTTGGTGGTCGACCAGACGTTGACCACGGTATCGG
>JAYUCG010000139.1:0-8577 GCA_043740455.1 Novosphingobium sp.
AGCTCAACCCGGTCGAGAATGTCTGGCAGTTCATGCGCGACAACTGGCTCTCAAACCGGGTCTTCACATCCCACGAAAACATCACTGATCATTGCTGCGAGGCGTGGAACAAGCTCATCGATCAACCGTGGCGCATCATGTCCATCGGACGCCGCCAATGGGCACGTGGGTCATAATCAATGCAGGTTGGTATGAGACCAGCCGGCAGCGAAATCATGGTCCGCAGGAATGGTGAAAAGCGCATCAGGAAAACCAACCATTGGCCGTGGCGCTGGAAGAACGCGCTGGCGTCCTCGACATCGCTCCAACGCATTGTCAGCCAGCGGCCCCACCGCGCCACGAACGGTTCCAGTCGGTGATAACCCCAGCGATCACCAAGCAGAAACCACGCGTAGTTGCCCAGCGTCGAGCCGATCGTGCCGGCGATGAGCAGCGGCCAGAAAGTCATCGTCCCGCGCGCGACGGCAATGCCGCCAGCGCCCATAATCAGCTCGCTCGGGATTGGGGGGAAGACGTTCTCGATGAACATCAGCAGCGCGATGCCCCAATAGCCGCCCTGCTCGATCAGGTGGATGATCCAGTCAGCCATGCCCGTATCAATTGCGGGCTTGCCGCGCCTCGATTGCATCCCAGATCAGACCGGGGGTATCTGTACCGTTGAACTTGTCGATCGCCACGATGCCGGTCGGCGAAGTTACGTTGATCTCGGTCAGCCACTTGCCGCCGATTACGTCGATGCCGACGAAGACCAGCCCACGCTTTTTGAGCTCAGGGGCCATCGCGGCGCAGATTTCCTCTTCGCGCGCGGTCAAAGTAGTCGCCTCGGCATAACCGCCTTGCGCCAGGTTCGAACGGAACTCACCCTCCCCCGGCCGGCGGTTGATCGCGCCGGCGATCTCGCCGTCAACCAGCACGATGCGTTTGTCGCCTTCGCTGATCTCTTCGAGGAACGGCTGGAACATGTGCGGTTCAACCCAGGCATTGTCGAACAGCTCGATCAGCGCGCCAAGGTTGCTGCCATCAGCCGGAATACGGATTACCGCCTTGCCGCCGTTGCCGTGCAGCGGCTTCATCACCAGGTCGCCGGGGTAGCGGGCATGGAACGCGCGAACATCCTCGATTCGCCGCGCAATCAGCGTTGGCGGCATGTACCGCGCGAAATCGAGCACGAAGACCTTCTCGGGCGCGTTGCGAACGCTGGCCGGATCATTGACCACCAGCGTCTGGCCCTCAAGCCGTTCAAGCAAATGCGTGGCAGTGATGTAGCTGAGGTCGAACGGCGGGTCCTGCCGCATCAGCACCACGTCGACATCGTTGACCAGATCGATCTGGCGGTGATCGTCCGCGCCGTAGTAGTTGCCCGCCTCACGCTGGACAGTGACCGGGGCGGCCCAGGCGGTCAGCCTGCCGCAATCGTAGGCCAACGACTTCACATCGTAGTAGAACAGGGTGTGCCCCCGCGCCTGCGCCGCGAGCATCAGCGCAAAGCTTGAATCCCCGTTGATATTGATCGTTTCGAGCGGGTCCATCTGGACGGCGACGCGCAGGCTCATGGCAATCGGAAACTCCGCTCAGGGCATCAATGCATTTGCCATGTGGCGAGGGAACCGCCCCGGCGCAAGGAGGATGACATCGATCCGTTGCTCGTCACCTTCGCCCGCATAGCGATGACCGACGGCCTCAGCAGCAGCGCGGACGCGGCGGAGGCGATAGTCATCAACTGCAAAATCAAGTTCGGCAGCACTCACCCGCCAGTTCACTTCGACGAAGGCGAGCACCCGGCTACGGCGCGCGATCAGATCGATCTCCCCGCGCGGGGTCTTCACCCGCTTGGCCAGGATGCGCAAGCCCTTGAGCCCCAAGTACTATGCGGCAAGCGCTTCACCGCGGCGCCCGCGTGCCTCGCGCTCAGCCCGGCTGCTCACTTGAGTTCCAGTGCCCTCGCATAAAGCGCCTTGCGATCCAGACCGGTGGCGCGGGCAACTTCGGCGGCGGCCTGCGAGGGCTTGAGGTTCTGCAGGGCGGCGACCAGCAGCGCTTCGGCATCGGCAGGATTGGTCTCCACCGCGCCGGGCGGGCCGATCACCAACACAATCTCGCCTTTGGGCGGATGCGCGGCGTAATGCGCGATCAGCTCGGCCGGAGTTCCGGTGCGGCATTCCTCAAATTTCTTGGTCAGCTCGCGCGCCACGGCCACGGCGCGGCCGGGCAGCACTTCACCAATTGCGCCAAGCGAGACGGCAAGCCTCGGCGCGGTTTCGTAAAACACCAGCGTCGCCCGCACGGTCGCCAGCTCGTCCAGCACTTCGCGCCGCGCCTTGTCCTTGGCCGGCAGAAAACCTGCGAACAGGAACCTGTCGCTGGGCAGACCGGCCAGGGTCAACGCGACGATGACCGCGCTGGGCCCGGGGATGCTGGTCACAGCTATTCCCAGTTCGCGCGCAGCTACGACCAGTTGATAGCCCGGATCGGAGATCAACGGCGTGCCTGCGTCGCTGACCAGCGCAATCGGAGCGGTCGCGGCCAGGCCAAGGATATGATCGCGGGTCGCGTCGCTTGCATGATCGTCATAGCGGATCAGCTTCTGCTTGATCCCCAGATGGTGCAGCAACTTTCCAGTAACCCGGGTATCTTCACAGGCCACCGCACCTACGCCACCGAGTACCGCCGCCACGCGGGCGGTTATATCGCCCAGATTGCCAATCGGCGTCGCAACAATGTAGAGTCCGGGATCAAGCGCCATGGCCTCAACCATGGACCGACCCGAGGGGAGCGACAAGGCATGTTCGAAACGCAACTGGGCCGCCGCCGGCTGCTGATGCTCACTGCGGTCACCGTGCTTGCCGGGTGCAAGGTCATTCCCAAGGGACCGGCCGCAACCCCGCCGCCCGCGCCGACCACCGACGGCAACCTGCCGAGCGACCAGAAGCGCCAGCGCATCGCCCTGCTGGTTCCGCTAACCGGACCGCAAGCTGCCTGGGGCCAGTCGATTGCCAATGCCACGCAAATGGCGCTGCTCGATACCAACGCCAAGACGATCCGCATCACCACTTACGATACGGGTGAAGGACCAGCTGCGGCCGCGACCCGGGCAATGGCCGATGGCAACAAACTGATCCTCGGTCCGCTTTCCGGAGACGATATTCCGGCGGTGGCGGCGATTGCCCGCGCATCGCATGTGCCGCTGATCACCTATTCGAGCGAGGCCGGTATGGCCGCGCGCGATGTGTTCATGATGGGCACCAGCAGCATCGACGCAATCGAGCGGGTGGTCGACTATGCCCACTCGCGCGGGGTCAACCGCTTTGCCCTGCTCGCTCCCAAGGGCAGCTATGGCAGCCGCGCCAGCGCGGCCTATGCCGCCGCGGTCAAGGCGGCAGGGGGCACGCTGGTTAGCGCGCAGACTTATGACCGCTCGAACAGTTCGGTCATCAGCGCCGCCACCCGCCTGCGCACGCGCGGCGGCTATGATGCAGTGATGATTGCGGATTCGGGCAAGTATGCTGCGATGGCCGCGCCGCAACTCAAGGTGGGCGCAGCGGGCCCGCGCATTCTCGGAACCGAACTGTGGAGCGGAGAACTTACGCTCAGCAAAACCCCGGCGCTGCGCGGCGCCTGGTTCGCGGCGATCTCCGACACGCGCTTCCACCGCTTTGCCGATAGCTACAAGTCGCGCTTCGGCACCGCCCCTTACCGCCTTGCGACCTTCGGCTATGACAGCGTGCTGCTGGCGGTGCGGATCGCGCGCGACTGGCGCATCGGCACTGCCTTCCCCACCGCGCGCATGACCGATCGCGACGGGTTCCTCGGGCTCGATGGGCCGTTCCGTTTCGCCCAGAACGGCATCGGCGAACGCGCGCTCGAAGTGCGTGAAGCCCGCGCCGGCGGGATCACCATCGTCAGCACCGCGCCGGAGAAATTCGTCGACTAAACGCGCGAGGGTTGGCGAAAACCGACAGGCCCGGCTTGCTTAGGCGAATCCGCTCCGCCTATAGCCGCGGCCATGTCCGAAGACCTGTTTGACAAGATGCCGACCAACACCGGCGAAACCTACGATGGTAGCGCCATTGAAGTGCTCGAAGGGCTGGAGCCGGTGCGCCGCCGGCCCGGCATGTACATCGGTGGAACCGACGAACGCGCGTTCCACCACCTTGCCGCCGAGGTGCTCGACAACGCGATGGACGAAGCCGTCGCGGGCCATGCCAACCGGATCGAGGTCATTCTCGAGGAAGGCAACCGGCTGACCATCATCGACAATGGTCGCGGCATCCCGGTTGACGAGCATCCCAAATATCCCGGCAAGTCGGCGCTCGAAGTGATCCTGACCACGCTCCACTCGGGCGGCAAATTCTCGGGCAAGGCCTATGCCACCAGCGGCGGCCTGCATGGGGTCGGCGTCTCGGTGGTCAACGCGCTGTCGAGCCTGACCCGGATCGAGGTGGCGCGCGCCAAGGAACTTTACGCGCAGGAATTCTGCCGCGGGGTGCCGCGGGGTCAACTTCAGCATCTGGGCAGCACGCCAAACCGGCGCGGGACCAGTGTGACCTTTGTACCCGACACGGAAATCTTCGGTGAGGACGCGAAGTTCAAGCCGCAGCGCCTGTTCCGGCTGGTGCGTTCCAAGGCCTATCTATTCGCCGGAGTCGAGATCCGCTGGAAATGCGCGCCGAGCCTCGTCAGCGAAGATGTTCCTGCTGAGGCCACGTTCCAGTTTCCGGACGGGCTCGCCGATCACCTGCGCGAACAGATCGGTGCGCGCGAATGCGTGACCACGCAGTTCTTCTCAGGATCGCAGGACTTTCCCGGCGAGGAACAGGGCCGGGTCGAATGGGCGATTGCCTGGCCGCTGTGGTCGGACGGATCGTATTCCTACTATTGCAACACCATTCCCACCCCCGATGGCGGCACCCACGAGCAAGGCCTGCGCGCCGCGCTGACCAAAGGCATCCGCGCTTTCGCCGATCTGATCGGGCAGAAGAAAGCCAAGGACATCGCGCCCGAAGACGTGATCACCGGCAGCGAGGTGATGCTCTCGGTGTTCGTGCGTGAACCCCAGTTCCAGAGCCAGACCAAAGACCGGCTGACCAGCCCTGAGGCAGCCCGCATGGTCGAGAACGCGGTGCGCGATCACTTCGATCACTTCCTCTCGGACAATCTTGAGCGCGGCAAGGCGCTCTTGGGAGCAGTGCTTGAACGGATGGACGAACGGCTGCGGCGCAAGGCCGAGCGCGAGGTCAAGCGCAAGACCGCGACCAATGCGCGCAAGCTTCGCCTGCCCGGCAAACTCACCGATTGCTCAGGTGAAGGCGACCGCGAGACCGAGCTGTTCATCGTCGAAGGGGACAGCGCCGGAGGCAGCGCCAAGCAGGCGCGCGACCGCAAGAGCCAGGCGATCCTGCCGATCCGCGGCAAGATTCTCAATGTTGCCAGTGCAACAGCGGACAAAATTCGGGCAAACTCTGAAATCGCCGACCTC
Organism: Novosphingobium sp.; assembly: GCA_043740455.1. Lineage (GTDB taxonomy): Bacteria > Pseudomonadota > Alphaproteobacteria > Sphingomonadales > Sphingomonadaceae > Novosphingobium. Next base: position 5,477 of record JAYUCG010000139.1, read on the forward strand.
GGCCTCGCGCTCGGCTGCGGTACACGCAAAGACTGCAACCCGGACAATCTGCGCTACGACCGGATCATCATCATGACCGACGCCGATGTCGACGGCGCGCATATCGCCACCTTGCTGATGACCTTTTTCTTCCAGGAGATGGCTGAGGTGGTGCGGCGCGGGCATCTGTATCTGGCACAACCCCCGCTCTACCGACTGACCGCGGGCAAAGAGAGCGCCTACGCCCGCGACGACGCCCATCGCGCCGAGCTGGAGGCGACGCAGTTCAAGGGCAAGAAGGTCGAAGTCGGCCGGTTCAAGGGCCTCGGCGAAATGAACCCGCAGCAACTGCGCGAAACCACCATGGCCCCCGCCACGCGGGGCCTGCTGCGCATCACCCTGCCCCCCGAATACGAAGGCCGGGCGGCGGTCAAGGATTTGGTGGACCGCCTGATGGGCCGCGATCCCGCGCAGCGCTTCATGTTCATCCAGAACCGCGCCGGGGAGATCGATCCGGAGTTGATTGATGCTTAACCGCGCGGGATTTCCATAGCCTCGTAAATTTTCATCACCGGCGCGCCTTCCGCCCAAGCCCCAAGCGTCCGCGCAAACTCTCCCGACGCTGGCACCGCGAAGTGCGTCTTCACCGCTGCCATATCCGCCCATTCCTCTACAAACACGATCCGCAGCGGGTTCTCCGCGTCGACGAGGCAGTTGTGCGCGATGCAGCCGGGTTCAGCGCTTGAGCGGGCGGAATGCTCCACTCCCAGCCTAAGGGCTGCATCGAAGTGTTCGGGGCGGATTACGGCGCTGCCGGTGATGATGATCATCGCTCTACCCTAACGCTGAAGAAGCAAGTCGCCAGATGGATTCTTGTTCATTGCGCCGACAGATAGGGAAGTTACAGTGTATCACAATTGCCGAGAGGGGACTTCTGACATGCCGCGTTATGCCACGATGCTTGCTGCTTCGCTGATCGCCCTGTCTAACGCAGCCTCGGCCGAAACCGGGGTCGACATCACCATCTATGCCGATAACCAGGCGCTGGTGCAGGACGTGCGCAACGTCACTTTCACCGGCGACAAACAGCGGGTCGAGTTCAAGAATGTCTCGGCGCAGATCCGCCCGGAAACCGCGAGCCTGGTGGCGACCGACATGGGCATCATCGAACAGAACTTCGATTATGACCTGCTCTCCCCCCCCAAGATCATGGAAAACGCAGTCGGGCAGACGATTACGCTGGTCCGCACCAATCCCGCAACCGGGGCCGAAACGCGCGAGCAGGCGGTGGTGCTGGCGGCGAACGGCGGCGTGGTCCTGCAGATCGGCAACCGCATCGAAGTGCTGCGCGATGACGGCCTGCCGGTGCGCGTGATCTTTGATCACATCCCGCCCAACATGCGCGCCGATCCGACGCTCTCGGTCACGGTCCAGGCCAAGGCCGGAACGCGTGAGGTGGCATTGCGCTATCTCACCCCCGGGCTTGGCTGGCGCGCCGATTATGTGGCGCTGTACGATGAGGGCAAGGGCACGATCGACGTCCAGGGCTGGGTCACGCTGACCAACAATTCGGGCACGACTTACAACAACGCCCGCACAGTTCTGGTCGCTGGCAGCCCGCACATGCTGAACCAGGGCTACAACAATGGCGGCGGGTACCGCGGTGGCTATCAGGGCGGCGATGATACCATGGTCGAAGCCGGGACAGAGAGCGGCACCCGCGAACGGCTGGGCGACTATTACCTCTACCCGTTGGGCGTTCGGACGACGATTGCCAACCTCCAGACCAAGCAGGTCAGCTTCCTCGACGTGCACGGCGCCCCGGCCCAGCACGGCTACCAGCTGCTGCTTGGCTGGCTGCAAACATCGGAAACGCCGATCAGCGCGGCGACGATGTACAGCTTCAGCAACTCCGCCCAGGGCGGACTTGGCGATCAACTCCCCGCTGGCGTGGTGCGGTTCTATCTCAAGGATTCGCAAGGGCAGGCGCAGTTCATCGGCGAGCACGCGATTGGCCACACTCCGATGGGATCGAAGCTGGCGATCAGCACTGGCGATGCCTTCGACGTCAAGGTCAAGCCGGTGGTCGAAGCGCGCACCAAATTCAACGACCGCCGCTGGAAGACCCAGATGAGCTACACAGTGACCAACGCCTTGCCCAAGCCCGTGACTGTGCTGATCATCCAAGGCGGCCTGTGGGGCGACACCAAGGTCGCCCAGGAGGGCATCAAGAGCGAACGCCGCGATGCCGATAGCGTCGCCTGGAACGTCACGGTTCCGGCGAACGGTAAAACCGTGGTCTCTGCCACCTTCGATTCGAAGTACTGAGAAGCACGGCCTTGCGCTGGCTCTTGCTGCTGTTGCTGGCCCTAGTGGATAGAATCTAACGCTTGGTGCCCTCTTTTGACAGCGGCGATGATCTGGTTTGGATCGGCGGTCCATGTGAAGGGCTTTGGCTTTACGTTATGCTCGGCGACGAAGCGGTTGATGGCGGCCTGTAGATCGACGACCGAGTGGAAGACGCCGCGCTTCAGGCGGCGCTTGGTGAGCTTGGCGAAGAAGCCCTCGACGGCGTTGAGCCACGAACAGGACGTTGGCGTGAAGTGGAATGTGAAGCGCGGGTGCCGGTCGAGCCATGCGCGGACCTTGGGGTGTTTGTGGGCGGCGTAATTGTCGAGGATCACATGCACCGCCTTGTCGGCTGGCACGCTGGCATTGATCGTGTTCAGGAAGCGGATGAACTCCTGATGCCGGTGTTGCTGCATGTTCCGTCCGATCACGGTGCCGTCGAGGATGTTGAGCGCGGCGAACAGGGTTGTGGTGCCGTTTCGCTTGTAATCATGGGTCATCGTGCCGAGCCGCCCTTTCTTTAGCGGCAGCCCCGGCTGGGTCCGGTCGAGCGCCTGAATCTGGCTTTTCTCGTCGAACGATAGCACGATGGCGTGCGCGGGCGGATCGATATACAGCCCGACAACATCGTGGAGTTTATCGGCAAACTTCGGATCATTCGACAGCTTGAACTGCCGGAAGCGGTGCGGTTGCAGGCCGTGCGCCTTCCAGATGCGGCGCACCGCGCTGGCGCTTATCTTGTTCGCAGCGGCCATCATATCCGCCGTCCAGTG
>JAYUCG010000140.1:0-4577 GCA_043740455.1 Novosphingobium sp.
CACCGAGGAGATCATTGGCAAGTGGCTCAAGACCAAACCGCGCGAGGCGATCATTCTGGCGACCAAAGTCTCCGGGCCGAGCCACGTGTGGTTCCGTTCGCCCTTGCGCTCGGGCATGACCTCGCTCGACCGGCGCAATATCATCACCGCGGTTGAAGCGAGCCTGACCAAGCTCGGCACTGATTACATCGATCTCTACCAGACCCACTGGCCTGACCATGACCTGCCGTATGAAGAGACGATGGAAGTGCTCGACGATCTGGTGCGCGAAGGCAAAGTTCGCGTGCTCGGCTGCTCGAACGAAACGAGCTGGGGCCTGATGAAGAGCATCGCCGCTTCCGAAGCCGTCGGCGGCGCGCGCTATCACACGATCCAGAACAATTTCAGTCTCAACAACCGCCGCTTCGAGGACGAGCTGGCGCAGGTCTGTCGTCAGGAAGGGGTGAGCCTGATCCCCTATTCGCCGATCGGCGGCGGGGTGCTGTCGGGCAAATACAACGACGGCGCCCGGCCCGAAGGTGCGCGGTTCACTCGCTACCTGGGCATGGAAGGCCGCCAGGCCGCGATGGGGCGGCGCTTCGTCAACGAAAAGTCGCTCGCCTCGACCGCGCGCTTTGCCGAGATCGCCAAAGAGGCCGGGATGAGCACAGTCACGCTGGCGGTGGCCTGGTCCAAGCAGCATGATTTCGTCGCCTCGACTATTGTCGGGGTTTCAAAGGAAGATCAGCTCGACGAGATTTTCGCGGCGATCGACCTGGTGCTGCCGGCCGAGGTGATGAAGGCGATCGATAAGGTTTCTAAGGAAATCATGTACCCGATGGGTTAGGGGCAAGCGCATGAGTGCGCTCCCCATCCACACTGTCCTGCCCGACCTGCTGGCGGCGCTGCGCAATGGCACGTCCGCCGTCCTGATCGCGCCACCGGGCGCCGGCAAGACCACCGCAGTTGCGCCTTCGCTGCTGGATCAGCCGTGGTGCACTGGCACCGTCATCGTCCTGTCCCCGCGCCGGATCGCCGCGCGCGCGGCTGCGGAGCGGATGGCGGAGCTGCTCGGCGAGCAGGCTGGCGAGACAATTGGCTACCTGACCCGGCTCGACAGCAAGCGCAGCGCCAAGACCCGCGTGCTGGTGATGACCGAGGCGATCTTCGTCGCGACCATCCTCAAAGATCCAGAATTAAGCGGGGTTTCGGCGGTGCTGTTCGACGAAGCGCACGAACGCCACCTCGACAGTGATCTGGGACTCGCGCTGGCGATCGAGAGCGCGAGCGTACTGCGCGAGGACTTGCGGCTGGTGGTGATGTCGGCGACAATCGACGGCACGCGGTTTGCTAGCCTGCTTGGCCCAAATGGACAAAGGGCCCCGGTGATCGAAAGCGAGGGCAAGGCCTTTCCGCTCGACATTAGGTGGCTTGGTGCACGGCCCGAGCTGCGGCTCGACGATGCGATGGCCAGTTCAATCCTGACTGCGTGGCGCGAGGAGCGGGGCGATGTGCTCGCGTTCCTCCCTGGCGTGGGCGAAATCGAGCGGACTCGCGAGCGGCTGGCCGAAAAGCTGCCCACCGCGCTGGTGCTGCCATTGCACGGCCAAGTCGAACCAGCCGCGCAACGCGCCGCAATCCGGCGCGATCCCAAAGGACGGCGCCGGATCGTTCTGGCATCGGCAATAGCCGAAACCTCGCTCACGCTCGATGGCGTTTCAGTGGTGGTCGATGCTGGGTTGTCGCGCCGCGCCGAATTCGACAAGGCGGCAGGCGTGACGCGGCTGGTTACGCACCGCGCGTCACAGGCCGCAGCAGCGCAGCGCGCGGGCCGTGCTGCGCGGCAAGGGCCCGGGGTTGCTTACCGATTGTGGGAAGAAGCCGCGCATCCGGGGCGCGCAGCATTCGATCCGCCCGAGATGCTGACTTCGGACCTCGCGCCGCTGCTGCTGATCCTGGCGCAATGGGGTGCAGCAAATCCGGCTGGCCTGGCCTGGATCGATCCACCGCCCGGGGCTGGATTGGCTGCAGCAACGCTGTCATTGCAGGCACTTGGCGCGCTCGATGCACAGGGCAAGATCACCCGGCACGGACGCAGCATGGCGGCGCTCCCAATGCCGCCGCCGCTGGCACACATGCTGCTTTATGCTGCGCAGCATGGTGCTGCGCAGGTTGCAGCAAAACTGGCGCTGCTGCTGCAAGAACGCGGGCTCGGCGGGCGAGGTGACGATCTCGCCGCGAGGCTTGACCGGTGGGAGCGTGACCGTTCGGGCAGGGGCGAGGCGTCGCGCAAGTTGGCTGCGCGGTGGGCCAAGTTGGTGGGCGGTAGAGATGCTGCGCCTTCGCCACTCGGCGTGCTGCTCGCCGAAGCTTACCCGGACAACATCGCCCGCCGCCGCTCGTCCAGCGGGGAGGAATGGCTGACCTCTGGCGGGCGGGGCCTGCGGCTTGATCCGGCATCGCCGCTTGTCCAGGCTGAATGGTTGGCCGTCGGCGAAGCGCAGGGCGAGGCCAAGGGTGCGCGGATCACGGGTGCCATTGCGCTGGATGAGGCCGAGGTCACCAAATGGCTGCCGCATCGGCTTGAGCGAAGGACCGCGCCGCGCTGGATCGCGGATGAACGAAGGGTCGAAGCCTTGCTCGAGACGCGGCTGGGCGCCATCACCCTGTCGCGCGGGCCCGATCCGGCTCCGAACGCGGCCGAAATCCGATCATTTCTGGTGGACCGGATCAGGGCAGACGGATTTGAACTGGTGCCGCTCCAGTCGGCCAGCAAGGCCTTGCTCAAACGCGCGCGCTTTGCCGGTCTTAAGACCATGTCGGAAGAAGCGCTGCTTGCCGACCTCGAACACTGGCTCGGTCCGCTGCTGTCGCGCCGGCTCGACGAGCTTAAGTCGCAGCAACTGTACGATGCCCTGCTGTCCCGGCTGGACTATGCCCAGCGCCAACAGATCGACAAGCTCGCCCCGCCGCAGTTCACCAGTCCGGCGGGCACCAGCCACGGCATCGATTACGCCGATCCCGGGGGGCCGTCGGTGGAACTTAGAGTCCAGGCGCTGTTCGGGCTCGACCGCAACCCCACCTTCGGCAACCCGCCGCAGCCGCTGTTGCTCAAGCTGACCGATCCGGGGGGCAAGCCGCTACAGACCACCCGCGATCTGCCCGGCTTCTGGCGCGGATCGTGGCGCGATGTACAGCGCGACATGAAGGGGCGCTATCCCAAACACCGCTGGCCGGACACGCCGTGGACCGAAGCGCCGAGCCTCAAGACGAAGAACGCATTTAACCGCACTTGATTCGCCGCGCGTTTCGACGCAAGCGAAGCACCATGTCAGCACGCATCTTCCAGCGCCCCAAAAACGCCATGCAATCGGGCAAGGCCCGGCTGGGCGAATGGATCCTCGAATTCGCTCCCGCCGAAGCCAAGCGGCCCGATCCGCTGATGGGCTGGGCCGGTTCGGGTGACATGCAGGCGCAGGTGCAGCTGAAATTCGCCAGCGCCGAAGCCGCGCAGGCCTATGCCGACAAATACGGCATCGCCGCCGAAGTGCACATGACCCCGCCGCGCCGCCTCAAACTTCAGGCATATGCCGACAATTTTCGCTGAAGACGGTCTGAAGACGGTCTGAAGCGGGCCAGCGGACTGACTTGGGTCGCGCTGTGAGACAGCCCGCCGACCCGCTTCATGGCCACTCCGGAAGGGGTGAGGCCATTGTCGACCGCCACGATTCGTAACCGGCCGACATTCAACGTTTAGGCACTTGCCGGGCCGCAGACTTGCGCAAACGCGACACTGCCGCCATATGCGCCGCCGGGAGTCGGTCGGACGTTTGCGCTCGCCAACTTGGTCAGGTCCGGAAGGAAGCAGCCACAACGGGTTGCGGCGGGTCGATCGGCTCCTTTTCCAGCACAATCGCAGCCTTGCCACCTGACAAGCGGGCGCTTAGCCATTACCTGATCCCACAATGCCCGATTCAACCGACATGTTTGGCGATGCGCAAGCTGACGGGGCGCTGCCCGATGCGGCCCGGCCGGCCGAGCTTGTGCCCACCGCGGCCGAACTCGAAGCCGCCGGCCAGTCGGCGCTGTTCGGCGATCCCGCGCCTGCTCCGCCGCTCCAGGTGGCCGCGCCCGCTCCGCCGGCCCGCGCCCCCGCCCCCGCCCAGCCTTACCGCGTGCTCGCGCGCAAGTACCGGCCGCAGACCTTCAGCCAGCTGATCGGGCAGGAGGCGATGGTGCAGACGCTGGCCAACGCGATCCGGCGCGAGCGTCTGGCGCATGCTTTCCTGATGACCGGGGTGCGCGGCGTGGGCAAGACCAGCACCGCGCGGCTGATCGCCAAGGCGCTCAATTGCATCGGCGCCGACGGCCAGGGCGGCGCGACGATCGATCCCTGCGGGGTGTGCGAAGCTTGCGTGGCCATCGCCGAAGGGCGCCACATCGACGTGATCGAGATGGACGCCGCTTCGCACAACGGCATCGACGACGTGCGCGCGGTAACCGACGCTGTGCGCTATGCGGCCGTGACCGCGCGCTACAAGATCTACATCATCGACGAAGTTCACATGATGTCGAAACCGGCGTTCAACGCGTTGCTC
>JAYUCG010000141.1:0-4101 GCA_043740455.1 Novosphingobium sp.
TAACGAGCGCGGGACCCTGCGCCGCGCGCCACACGGTGCGCGGGATCGGCAGGACCAGCGGACCGAACCGCACCGGCAGCCACACGCGCTGCTTCTCGAGCGGAACCCACTTGCCGTCGAGATTGTAGTGGCTCGCATCCCCATCGACCTCAAGCTTGTAAAGGTCGATCAGGTCGGCCCGGTTGACCGTGTTGGTCCACCCCAGGTTTTCATTGTGACCCAGGAACGGATAGGGCGATCCGGGGAAGGTCGCCCCGGCGAAATGCCAGCCGCTATCGCTGTCGATCTCCAGCTCGTACCAGGCGACCCCGCCGCGGTAGGGTTGGTGGCTGTTCGAAATGAGCCGGGTCACCCCGTCACTGCTGCGCTGTGGGGTAATGGCGAAGGCGTTGGAGCCCGAGCTTTCGGCCACCGAACCCATCGGCAGCGGCAGCGGCATTGCCGGTTCGGGTACCATCTGGTCGCCGCCGCCGTGCTGGATGTTAGCAGGAGCCACGCGAGTCAGGCTCGGTCCGTGTTCGGGCAACTGAGGTTTGCCCTCGGCGAGCGGCCCGAGCACCCGGTCGAGCCCGAAGAAAAACGGTTGGCGCAGCGCGAAACCAGTGGCGATATCCTCGCCATTGACCGGGAACAGCCGCGCGAGCTTGAGTTCGCCCGGGTGCAGCGCGGCATAGCGATTGAGCCCGCTGGCATAGGCATCGAGCACCGCGCGGACATCAGCTGGAAGTTCGCCATAATGCTTGTGCGCCGTCGCCCGGGCGCCGACGAAGTGATAGGCGAAATCGATCCCGGCGCCGTCCTGCCCGGCAATCGCGCCATAACGCCCCCGGGTCATCGCGACCACATCTTGCAAGGTCGGGAAATCGTCCTCGGCGTGCGCATAGGCAACGCCGAAAGCAACGTCCGAGTCGGTCTTCCCATGGATGTGCGGAACGCCGAATTCGTCACGGCTGATGTCGGCAGTGTACTTGCGGTCCGGCGGCGGTGCGCCGGGCTGCTCGGCGAAGAATGGTTCCCATGAAGCCAGCGCGGCGACAGCCAGCATTACCAAGATCAGAACGATCCAGCCCGTGCGGGCCATTCCCTTGCGCATAATCAATCGTCTCCCTGCTTTGCTGTGCTAGCTTCGTTTTGCGAATTTTCACAGCGCTGACTTGTGTGGCGATTTGGCAACACTATCTTCGGTGTGACAGGAGGCTGATACACCCATGAACCTCGAGAAATTCACCGACCGCGCCAAGGGATTCTTGCAGTCCGCGCAGACCGTCGCAATCCGCATGAATCACCAGCGGATCACCCCTGAGCACATCTTGAAGGCCCTGCTTGAAGACAGCGAGGGCATGGCCGCAGGTTTGATCGCGCGGGCGGGCGGGAACGCCCAGATCGCGCAGTCCAAGGTCGATGAAGCATTGGCCAAGATCCCCGGTGTGTCGGGGAGCGGCGCGCAGGCTGCGCCCGGTTTCGAGAATGACGCAGTCCGCATGCTCGACAGTGCAGAGCAATTGTCGGCCAAGGCCGGGGACAGTTTCGTGTCGGTCCAGCGGATGCTGCAGGCGCTTGCGCTGGGCACTACCAACCCGGCCGGGCAAGCGCTCAAGGCCGCCGGGGTTGATGCCAAGGCGCTTGAAGCGGCGATCCAGGAAGTGACCGGTGGGCGCACGGCGGACAGTGCCGGCGCCGAAAATGCCTATGAAGCGATGAAGAAATACGCCCGTGACCTCACCCAGGCGGCGCGTGACGGCAAGCTCGATCCGGTGATCGGCCGCGACGAGGAAATCCGCCGCACGATCCAGGTCCTTGCGCGGCGGACCAAGAACAATCCGGTGCTGATCGGCGAGCCCGGGGTCGGCAAGACCGCGATCGCCGAGGGGCTCGCGCTGCGCATCACCAACGGCGACGTTCCCGACGGGATCAAGGACCGCAAATTGCTGTCGCTCGACATGGGCGCGCTAATCGCCGGCGCCAAATATCGCGGCGACTTCGAGGAACGGCTGAAGGGGGTGCTCGACGAAGTCCGCCAGGCCGAGGGCGATATCATCCTGTTCATCGACGAAATGCACACGCTGGTCGGCGCGGGCAAGGCCGAGGGCGCGATGGACGCCGGCAATCTGCTCAAGCCGGCGCTGGCGCGCGGCGAACTGCACTGCATCGGTGCGACCACGCTGAACGAGTACCGCAAGTACATCGAGAAGGACGCGGCGCTGGAGCGGCGGTTCCAGAAGATTCTAGTCGGCGAGCCGACGGTGGAGGCGACCATCGCGATCCTGCGCGGCTTGCGGCAGAGGTACGAAGTGCACCACGGCGTGGACATTACCGACCCGGCCATCGTGGCCGCGGCCGAGCTGAGCCACCGCTACATCACCGACCGATTTCTTCCCGACAAGGCCATCGACCTGATCGACGAGGCTGCGTCGAAGGTGCGCATCGAGATCGACTCAAAGCCGGAGGCGATGGACAAGCTCGATCGGCGCTTGATCCAGTTGCAGATCGAGCGTGAAGCGGTTCGCCGCGAAAAAGACGAAGGCTCGAAGAAACGCTTCGGCCTGATCGAAGACGAGATCGCCAAACTGCAACGCGAAGCCGCCGACCTCGACGAGATCTGGAAGGCCGAGAAGGCCGCCGCGCAGGATTCCGATCACGTTCGCAAGGAGATCGACCACATCCGCACCCAGATCGACGAGTGGACGCGCAAGGGCGACTTCAACAAGGTGGCCGAGTTGCAATACGGCAAGCTGCCCGACCTTGAGAAGAAGCTCAAGGATGCGCAGGCCAAGGAGGCGAAGAAGGGCGCGGCCAAGGGCAAGCCGCAACTGCTGCGCACGACCGTCGGTGCCGAGGAGATCGCTGAAGTTGTCGCGCGTGCCACCGGCATTCCGGTGTCCAAGCTGATGCAGGGCGAGCGCGACAAGCTGATGCAGATGGAAGCCAAGCTGCACGAGCGCGTGATCGGCCAGGACGAGGCGATCACCGCGGTGGCCAATGCGATTCGCCGCTCGCGCTCGGGCTTGAGTGACCCAAACCGGCCGACCGGCTCGTTCCTGTTCCTCGGCCCCACCGGCGTGGGCAAGACCGAGCTGTGCAAGGCGTTGGCGGGCTTCATGTTCGACAGCGAAGATCATTTGATCCGCCTGGACATGAGCGAATTCATGGAGAAGCATTCGGTCGCTCGCATGATTGGCGCGCCGCCGGGCTACGTGGGCTACGACGAGGGCGGCTACCTGACCGAAGCGGTGCGCCGCAAGCCCTACAGCGTGCTGCTGCTCGACGAGGTCGAGAAGGCGCACCCGGACGTCTTCAATGTGCTGCTGCAGGTGCTCGACGACGGCCGCCTGACCGACGGCCAGGGCCGCACCGTCGACTTCAAGAACACCGTGATCGTGATGACCAGCAACCTCGGCTCGCACCAGATCATGCAGATGGCCGGCCAGAGCCACGACGCGATCCATGACGCCGTGTGGGCCGAGGTCAAGCAGCATTTTCGCCCGGAGTTCCTGAACCGAATCGACGAGGCGGTGGTGTTCCATGCGCTCGATGCGAAGAACATCGAAGCGATCGCGGCGATCCAGCTCAAGGTGCTGGAGGCACGGCTCGAAAAGATGGAGATGAAGCTCGAAGTGTCACCGCGGGCGCTGGCCGAGCTGGCGAAGGCCGGCTTCGACCCGGTGTTCGGCGCCCGGCCGCTCAAGCGCGAGATCCAGCGGCGCATCGAGAACCCGGTGGCCAAGCTGATCCTGGAAGGCCGCTTCGGGCCGAAGGACGTGATCCCGGTGGACTTCGAGGACGGCGAATTCTCGTTCGAGCGCGTCGTGCACTGACCCGCGCCCGGGCGCCGCACGGCGCGGCGCCAAGCTACGGGCGTGCCGGCGGCCCGAACAGCGTGTCCATGCGCTGCACCTGGAGCCGCGCCAGGGTCAGGTTGGCGTTGGTCTTGTCGAGCGCGGCGTGCAGTGCCAGCCCGGGGTGGCCCGGCACGGCGCGCAGCAGCAGGTGGTGCGACCCCAGCGTGACGGCGGCCTCGGGCAAGGTGTGGCCCAGCCCCATGCTGCGGCTGCTGGCGCTCATGCCGGCCAGCAGCGCCTTGCCGTGCATCGCCAGGTCGGC
>JAYUCG010000142.1:0-14482 GCA_043740455.1 Novosphingobium sp.
GTCTGGCCGAAGGCTGGCTAGCCGACAACGCAAAGGCGCGGCACCCCTTGGGTACCGCGCCTTGCGCGCTTAAGAGATTTTGGGCCGGAGCTTACCCCAGATTGGCGCTGACCATGCAGTAGAGCATCGGCAGCGACAGCAGCACGTTGGTGCGGCTGGCATAGAGCGCACGCGGCGCGGCGGCAGCCTTCTGCTCGGCGGTGGCTTCAACCAGGCCGAGGATTTTCTTCTGCGCCGGCCAGATGATGAACCACACGTTGAAGGCCATGATCAGCGCGAGCCACATGCCCAGACCGATCAGGTTTTCAGCCGCAGTCGCGCCTTGGAACCGCATCGCCCGGTCACCGTATCCGTTGACGAAGGCGATCGCGAGGCCGGTCAAAACCGTGAGCAACGCGCCATAGCGGAAGAAGAACAGCACCTTGGGCGCGATGTAGCCGGTGACGCCGCCTTTGAGCTCGGCGGGGATTTTCGGCATGGTCGGCACTTGCACGAAGTTCAGGTAATAGAGCAGCCCGATCCACACGATAGCGAAGAACACGTGCAGCCAGCGCAGCACCGAATTGGCATCGATCGGCAGCGCCCCCTGCGATGCGCCGACGAAGTGGTACATCACAACCAGCGACAGCACGAGGCCGGCGAGCAGCACCAGATGAAGATTTCCGAAAAACTTGGCCATTGCTTCCCCCTAATTCTGTGAAGCGAAAATTCGAGCGCGAACCCTGAAGGTCGCTTTATTGCGCGTTAGCGCAGCGGTGTCACCCGGTTTTGCGCTGTTACCCACTCCCCTTCAGGGCAGGGCTCTCGTAAATTCCCGATCCTTCGCAATCTCGTCACCCTGAACTTGTTTCAGGGCGCATCGTGCCGCAAGATCGGAGCAACCTGGGTTGGCACAGATCGCTCGGTTATCTCCCTAAATCTACGCCCCGGATGTGCCGAAAAATGGGTGCTGAAACAAGTTCAGGATGACCGAGTAAGAACGGAGGGGCTTGCTTCACTCGTGCGGCGGATCAGCCAGCACCTCGCCCTCGGCCTCCTGCATCAGTCCGTGCTTCAGGAGCATCGGCAGCTGGGTGAAGGTGAACAGGAACGACAGCGGCATGAACAGCCACAGCTTGAGCGCGATCCAGGTGCCGAAATTGCCGTTGGCTACGCTGTAGAACTGGCGCAGCACCTCATTCAGCGCGGCGAGGGCGAAAAAGAAGATGCCCCAATTGCGCGATAGCTTGAGCCAGCCTTTGTCGCTCAGTCCCTCGAACGCGGCTTCGAGCAGGTATTTGAGCAGCGGCCTGCCGCGCGCGTAGCCGACCAGCAAGGCCACGCCGAACAGCAGGTAGATCGCGGTCGGCTTAATCTGGATCCACACCGGATCGCGCAACAGGATCGTGAGCCCGCCGAAACCGACGATCAGCAAAGTCGAAAGCCACAACATCGGCGAGATGTGCCCGAGCCGCCAGCGCGATACGATGAGCGCGGTGATCGCGGCAAGCATGAAGGCGGCGGTGCTTTTGATCACCGCCAGCATTTCGCCAATGGCGTCGTTATGGTCGCTTGGCGAGAAGTGGCGATAGCTCAAGAAGAACACCAGCACCGGGCCGTAATCTACCGCGATGTTGAGCCAGCCCGACTTGGCCTTCGCCTTGGGTTCTACGCTATCCATCAGGCCACCCCGGCAATCACGCGCGCGACCAGATCAGGGTCGAACGGGCGCAAATCATCGAGCTTTTCGCCGACCCCGATGGCGTGGATCGGCAGGCCGTATTGCTCGGCTGCGGCGACCAGCACGCCGCCGCGCGCGGTGCCATCGAGTTTGGTCATGATCAGGCCTGTTACTCCGGCAACTTCCTTGAAGGTATCAATCTGCTGCAATGCGTTCTGTCCGTTAGTGGCATCGAGCACCAGCACGACATCGTGCGGCGCTTCGGGGTTAAGCCGGCCAAGCACGCGGCGGATCTTGGCGAGTTCGTCCATCAACTCGCGCTTGTTCTGGAGCCGCCCGGCGGTGTCGACGATCAGCGCATCGATGCCCTGTTCGGTCGCTGCCTTGACCGCGTCGAACACCACTGCCGAGGGGTCGCCGCCCTCGGGCCCGGTGATGATCGGCACGCCGACCCGCGCGGCCCAAACCGCAAGCTGGCTGATCGCGGCGGCGCGGAAGGTATCGCCGGCGGCCAGCATCACCCCATAATCGAGCTCCTGGAAATAGTGCGCCAGCTTCGCGATGGTGGTGGTCTTGCCGCTGCCGTTGACCCCGATCACCAGAATCACCTGCGGGCGGGGGAAGGCAACCACATCGAGGGGTTTGGCCACCGGGCGCAGGATCGCAGCGATTTCCTCAGCCACAGCAGCCTTGATTGATGCTTGGTCAGCGCCGCGTTCAAAGCGTTCACCCGCCAGCTTTTTGCGGATGCGGGCAGCGGCACGCGGGCCAAGGTCGGACAGAATCAGCGCGTCTTCAAGCTCGTCGAGCTGCGCTTCATCGAGCCGGGTCTTGCTGACGATCCCGGCAAGGTTTTCACCCAGCCGTTCCGAAGTCTTGCGGAAGCCCCCCAGAACGCGGTCGGACCAGGTTTGCTCGCTCATGCCAGCAGGTCTTCGATGATGTGGGTGGGGGTCACGGTCACGATCGATCCGGCAGGGGTTGCGGGCGGCAGCTGCACCCGGGCGAAGTTTGCCGCATGGCCGGTTCCGTCGCGTTCCGCAAGCACGCAGAGCGGGCGCCCGATCAGCCCGGTCAGCCACGCGGCGCGCTGTTCAGCAACTGCGGCGCGTAGGTCGGCGGCGCGGCCCTTGATGGTCGGGCCATCGACCTGTGGCATCAGCGCTGCTGGCGTGCCGGGACGGCGCGAATAAGGAAAGATGTGTCCGTGAACCACGGAAAGCTCCGCGATGATCGAGAGATTATCGGCGTGCGCGGCGACGCTCTCGGTCGGGAAGCCGGCAATCAGGTCGGCGCCAACCGCCAACTCAGGCCGCCGTGCCTTCAGATCTGCCACCAGCTTTAGCGCATCACTGCGCAAATGGCGGCGTTTCATCCGCTTGAGGATCAGATCGTTGCCGTGCTGCAGTGAAAGGTGGAGGTAAGGCAGCAGTCGCGGCTCCCCGGCAAGCAGTTCGCACAGCAGCGGATCGATTTCCACCCCATCGACCGACGACAGTCGCAAACGCTCAAGCGCAGGAAAAGCAACGAGAATTGCCGCGACTAGCGCGCCCAGCCGGGGTGCTTTGGGCAGGTCGTGACCCCAACTGGTCAGGTCCACGCCGGTCAAAACTGCCTCGCGTGCACCAAGCTGCATAGCTCGGTCTATCTGCAGCAACACTTGATCGAGCGGGAGCGAGCGGCTGCTCCCGCGCCCCTGCGGAATCACGCAAAAGGTGCAGGCATGATCGCAGCCGTTCTGCACTGCGATGAAGGCGCGCGTGTGGCGCGACTGATCAGGACTGGGCAGGCAGGGGGCGACGTTCCAGCTGCGCGGATCGAGCTTGGTCGCATTGGCTACCAAGCCATCTACCTCAGGCATGGCGGCAATTGCAGCCCGTTCGATTTCCGCCGCGCAACCCGTCACCAGCAGCCGCGCGTCGGGATGCTCGCGCCGGGCCTTGCGTATCGCCTGACGAGTCTGGCGCACGGCTTCGGCGGTTACCGCGCAGCTGTTGATCACCACCAGATCTTGGTCCTGCGGCAGGAAGGCGCGCATCCGTTCGCTTTCGGACAGGTTGAGCCGGCAGCCAAGCGAAACGACTTGAAGGCTCACGCCGGATAGTCCGCCACGTCGAATTCGCCGCGAAAGCTCTCCGCGGCCGGGCCGGTCATCCGGATCGGCCCCTGTCCGTCCCAGCCGATCCGCAGCTCGCCGCCGGGAAGGGCGACCGTGACTTCGCGGTCAACCAGCCCGCGCCGGATCGCCGCGACTGCCGTCGCGCAGGCTCCGGTCCCGCAGGCACGAGTTTCGCCGACCCCGCGCTCCCACACGCGCAGGCGGATGCGCTGGCGGCTTTCGACTGTGGCGACATTGACGTTGATGCGTTCTGGAAACAGCGGATCGTGCTCGATTTCAGGGCCCAGCCGGTCAAGCTCTACGCCGTTGCATTCAGCGACGAAGAACACCACGTGCGGGTTGCCGACATTGACTGCAGAAGGGTTGTCGAGTTGTTCCCACGCGACCGGCAGATTGAACGTATCCATCGCATAGGCGAGGGGGATCGCATCCCATTCGAGCCGCGGCGCGGGCAGATCGACGCTGACTCCGCCCGCTGCCGGATCGACGGTAAGCAGGCCGCCCAAAGTCTCGATCCGTGCTGGTTTGCCCAGCAACAGCCCAACCGCACGGGTGGCATTGCCGCAGGCTTCAACCTCGCCGCCGTCGTGGTTGAAGATGCGCATGGTCAGGTCGGCGCGGTCGCTCGGTTCGAGCACGATCAGCTGGTCGCAGCCGATCCCGGTAAACCGGTCAGCCAGCGCCACGACCAGACTGCGTGTCATGTTGGGCAGGGCGCCGCCGTGGGCGTCCAGCACGATAAAATCGTTGCCGAGGCCGTGCATCTTGACGAAGGGGACGCGCATGACGCGGGCTTTATGCGCTGCTCGCGGTCACGTAAAGGGCCGCAGCCTAGCCGGCGGCCTTGCGCCTGGACCCGGCTTCGGTCTTGCCCGGCATTTCGAGCAGCAAGTCAAGCTGCGCCAATGTTGCCTCGGTTCGGTCGGCTGGCTCGGGGTAGCCGTAGAGATAGCCCTGGCCCTTGAACTTACCATAGCGCTTCAGCTCGGTCAGCACCTTTTCGCTTTCGATCCCTTTAGCGGTGATCGGCAGCCCGAGACCTTCGCTCAGCTGGATGATCGACCGGATGATCGTCGCGCTATCCTTGTCCTCAAGCAGCGACATCACGAAACTGCGGTCGATCTTGATCCGGTCAAACGGCAGCGAGCGCAGCTGTGACAGCGAGCTGTAGCCGGTGCCGAAATCATCGAGGCTGACCGTGATGCCCTGGTTCTTGAGGCTGGAAATCAGCGAGCGGACCAGCCCGACATTTTCATGGAGGCAGCTTTCAGTGACTTCGATCTCAAGGCGGCTCGGCGGGAAGTTTGCCTCGACCAGGATTTTGAGCAGCTTTTGCGAAAACCACGGATCGCGCAGCTGAACCGGAGAGATGTTTACCGACAAAGTCAGCTTGGGGTCCCAGTTCCTGGCATCGTGCAAGGCCTGGCGGATCAGGCTTTCGGACAGCTCGGCAATCAGGCCGATCTCTTCGGCCACAGGGATGAAGATTTCCGGATTGACCATGCCGAGCCGCGGCGAATTCCACCGCGCCAGCATCTCGAAGCCGACGATCGTGCCGCTTTCAAGATCGACCTGCTTTTCATAGTAAGGCACGAATTCGCCCAGCGGAACGCCGCGGCGGATGCCGGAGGCAATTTCGGAACGGAACCGCTGTTCGTTTTCCATGTGCGGCTCAAACCAGGCCAGCCGGTTCCGGCCGTTGCGCTTGGCATGGTACATCGCGATGTCGGTCATGTGAAGCTGCGCCTGAACGTCGACCGGCTCGCCCAACGCCGTGCGGCTGATGCCGGCAGAAATTGTGGTTTCCAGTTCGAACTCACCGAATGACACCGGCTGGGCAACCGCGCGGATCAGGCTTTCAGCCAAGCGTTCAACTTCTTCGCCGCGATTGGGCGCTATTGCCATGACCACCGCAAATTCATCGCCGCCGAGCCGTGCGAGCAATGCTCTGGGCGGCAAGAGTGAGCGGATCCGGCTCGCTGCTTCCTCCAGCAGGCAATCGCCCGCAGCATGGCCGTTGACGTCGTTGACCTGTTTGAAGCGGTCAAGATCGAGCATGATGAAGGCGGCCTGGTCGCCGCGCTGGTGGGCTGCAAGGCAAAGGGCATTCGCGGCGTTACCGATGCTGCGGCGGTTGAGGCAGCCGGTCAGTGCGTCGTGTTCGGCCAGCTCGCGCGCAAGCTTTTCCGCTTTGCGCCGCTCGGCTATTTCCGCCGCCAGGTCACGGTATCGCCGCCATCCGAAAATCACGAGCGCGAGGTTGAGAAGCAGGGCGTTGGTCAGCAACCAGTCGGGTCCGGCACCGTCGCCGGCAAGCTGCCGCACGATCCGCGGCAAGACCGAGCCGCCGGTACCGACGAACATGACGATTGCGGCGCTGGCAATGCCCAGCGTCACGATATCGCGGTTCGAACGCCCAAGGCGCGGTGAATCCGCTTCGTGTGCCGGTTCAGTCATGCCGCTCCGCGCCATGCGCGCTCGTCCCCCGCTTGTATCGAGGCCGAGGTTTCGCAGAGAGGCCTGAAAATAGCGTTAAGGACCGCTTTATGCCGCGTTGGCGGGCAGGCCGGTTACTTCTTGAGCCCGATCTCACGCAAGCGCTGCTGCAGGAATTCGTCGGCCAGAATTGGCTGCAGATAACGATCGGGATTGCCCGGGGTGATGCACTGCGGCAGCGTGTTTATCGGGAAATCGCTGCGCAGGTGCAGGAAGAACGGCATCGAATAACGGCTGAACTGCGCGCGCGCCGCATCCGGATTACGCACCCGGTGGATCGTCGAGGGCAGCATGTGGTTGGTCAGCCGCTCGAGCATGTCGCCGACATTGATGACCAGCGCGCCTTCGGGCGGCGAGGCCGAAATCCAGTTGCCTTCCTTGGTCAGCAATTCGAGCCCCGCTTCCTCAGCGCCGAGCAGCAGCGTGATCAGGTTGATATCGCCATGCGCCCCGGCACGGATCGCTTCGCCGTCCATGCCCGTCAGCGGCGGATAGTGGAGCAGGCGGAGCACCGAATTACCGTCTTCGATGGCGGGATCGAACCAGTGCTCATCGAGCCTGAGATAGACCGCAATGCGCGACAGGATCGTCGCCCCGGCAATGTCGAACTGCGCGTAAAGCGCTTCGAGCACCTCGCGGAACTCTGCCGGACGGGTGGGCCAGACGTTGGGCGGCATTGAGGCATCGGCGAGCGGTGAGCCTTCGGGCAGATCGCGCCCGACATGCCAGAATTCCTTGAGATCGCTGACCTTGGCACCCTTCGCAATCTCGGTGCCGAATGGGGTGTATCCGCGTGCGCCGGCCTTGGCAGCGTCGAAATAGCTGAACTTCTCGCTTTCGGGGAGCGCGAATAAGTCTTCGGTCAGCTTCGAGGCCTTGGCGATCAGATCGGCGTCGATACCGTGATCCTTGACCAGCGCGAAGCCGAAATTGCGGAAGCTTTCGCCGATGTCTTGCGAAAAGCGGGCCTTGTCGTCGGCCAGCGAGAGGACGGGGAGTTTATCGAGTACCATTGGTGGACGGGTCCGTAATTGCCTTGCTATGGGCCAGGCATAGACCTTTTTCGGGGCGCTGGAATGACCAAAATCAAATCGTACTGGCTGCTCAAGTCCGAACCCGATGTCTATGGCTGGGACGATCTGGTGACTGAGGGCGAGGGCACATGGGACGGCGTGCGCAACTACACCGCACGGCTCCACTTGCGAGCGATGCAGGTGGGTGACGAAGCGTTTTTCTACCACTCGAACGTGGGGGTGGAGATCGTCGGCATCATCAAGATTACCAAGGCCGGCTTCCCGGACCCGACCGACGACACCGGACGATGGACTTCGGTCAAGGTCAAGCCGGTACGAAAACTCAAGCGGCCAGTGACCTTGAAGGAGATCAAGGCTGATCCGGCGCTGGCCGGCATGGACCTACTGACCAAGTTCCGCCTGTCGATCTCGCCGCTCAAGCTGGCGGAATGGGAGCATATTGTGGCGCTGTCGAAGCAGTAAGGCCGTGCCCATTTTTTGCCGAAGGGCACAAATGGGGAGGTGGATCGGCGAAGCCGAGACGGAGGGGTTTCGACGCTCGCCCAGAGACCCCTCCGTCAGCCGTTTCGCGTCTGCCACCTCCCCATTTGGCTTCGCAAAATGCAGAGGATCTTTAGGCTTTGCGTGACCGCAGCCCCGAGATCGTCGCCCCGCCGGCGCTCAATTGCTCGACATCGATGATGAGATGCAAAAGCCGCAGCCCCTTGCGGCTCTGCGCTTCTGCCAGGGCCGTCGTGAACTGATCGGTGGTTTCAACCCGGGTCGACCACCCACCATAGGCCACCGCCAGCGCGGCAAAGTTCGGATTGTGCAGCGTGGTGCCCGAAACCCGCTCTGGAAACTCGCGTTCCTGATGCATGCGGATCGTGCCGTAGGCGCTGTTGTCGACCAGCACGACCAGCAGGTCGCAGCCGTATTGCAACGCAGTGGCCAGTTCCTGCCCGTTCATCAGGAAATCGCCGTCACCGGCCAGTGCGACCACGGTGCGTTCGGGATGGCGCAGCGCCGCCGCAACCGCGGCGGGCACGCCATAACCCATCGCTCCGGCGGTCGGGGCAAGCTGGGTCGGGAAACCATCATAGTGCCAATAACGGTGCCACCAGCCGGAGAAGTTACCCGCGCCGTTGCAGATGATGCTGTCGCCCGGCAGCATGTTGCGCATCGCGGTGACGCAGGCGGCCATGTCTAGCGCGTAGGGGCTGGGCTTGGCAGTCGTCCAGTCCAGCCATTCGAGGTGCGCTTCCTGCCCCGCATCGAACGAGATCAGATCATCGTCCCACAGGTCGGCGGCCTCGGCGAATTCGGCCATGTCGGCACAGATCGCCAGATCGGCGCGGTAGACCCGGCCGAGTTCGTTTGGATCGGGATGCACGTGAACCAGCAACTGGCCCGGGTGTTCGGGCGTGACCAACGTATAGCTGTCGGTCGTGGCCTCCCCCAGCCGCGCGCCGACCGCGATCACCAGGTCGGCATTTTTGATCCGCTCGACCAGCTTGGGATTGGGGCCGTAACCGAGGTTGCCAGCCCAGACCGGGCTGGCGTTCGAAATTGCATCCTGTCGGCGGAACGCACCCGCCACGGGCAGGCCAATTCGCTCGGAAAAGCTGGTGAAGTGCTCGCGCGCCTTGGCGTGCCAGCCCGCGCCGCCGACGATGGCGACCGGGGATGCAGCGGCTTCGATCATCTCGATCAGTACGCCCATTGCGTCCGGGCAGACGGCCTGCGCCGGGCGGGCGACGGCAGGGCGCGGCTGCGCGCCGGTCACCTCTTCGAGCAGCATGTCTTCGGGCAACGCGATCACCACCGGGCCGGGGCGACCGGCCAAGGCCACGTTCCACGCCCGCGCGACATATTCGGGAATGCGCGCCGGATCGTCGATCCGCAGCACCAACTTGGCCAGCGGTTCAAACATCGCCCCGAAGTCGACTTCCTGAAAACCCTCGCGGTCTTTCATCCCGCGATCGACGTCGCCGATGAACAGCAGCATGGGCTGCGAATCCTGCATCGCGACGTGGACGCCGATGCTGGCATTGGTCGCGCCGGGGCCGCGGGTGACGAAGCACACGCCGGGTTTGCCGGTCATCGCCCCATCGGCGCAGGCCATGAACGCCGCCCCGCCTTCCTGGCGGCACACGATGGTTTCGATCTCCGCGCAATCGTGCAGCGCATCAAGCACTGCCAGAAAGCTTTCGCCCGGAACTGTAAAGATGCGGTCGGCGCCCTGGGCGACGAGGCAATCGACAAGCAGTCGCCCGCCGTTAACTGTCGTGTGCTCGGTCATGCGCGGGCTTTAGCGAGGCTGCGCCGCTGCCGCAACGTGGAGCGCGTCATTCATCCCTTGCAGCGGACCTGTGCCACTATGGGAATGTGCATATTAACCGCGATTTTCCGGCTGGTACGATGGTTTCGAAGTTCTTAACCCACGCGCCATGAGAAGGTCTCTGGTACTCACCGATGAACAGGCTCGCCATCCATTCCTAGCCAGCCTTGCCCCCCATGTCCGCCGCGGCGGCGATGTTGCGGTTGCCGCTCCCGCCGTGCCGACGCCGCGCTGGCGGCAGGACCTCAAAGAGTTCCTGATGGCCTACTGCGCCTGTTTCATCGCAGTATCGCTGTTTATCGCTTGATTAGGCGCTGGGCCGGGGAAGTCCCTCGGCTGCGACCAGCAGCCGCGCGATCCACGCTGCGACCAGACACATCGCCGCGCTGAGCAGCACTTGCTGGACGATCGGCACACCGCCAAGCGACAGCCCGCTGGCGAGCAGTGCACCCATCACCATCGCGAACGAATTGACGATGTTGTTCGCGGCAATCGTCCGCGAAGTCTGCGACTTGTCGACGAAGGTCGTCAGGAAGGCATAGAGCGGCACCACGAACATGCCGCCCGCCACCGCAATGCCGAGCAGGCACAGCAGCAGCGGCACCGCCAGCGGCTCGGCCATAAAGCCCTTGACGTCGAGCAGTCCCGAGGTGTCCGGCGTCCATTGCCGGCAGACCAGATAGAAGCCGACCACGAACAGCCCCATCACCAGCACCGACGAAGGCGAATACCGTGCCGAAACGGTCCCCTTGAGCAGCGCGTTGACCGACATCGAGCCGATCGACACCCCGATCGAGAAGATCACCAGGAACAGACTGGCGACCTCCTTGCTGGCTGATAGCACGTTCTTCGCAAGCGGCGGGAACTGGACGAACAGCACCGTGCCGATGGTCCAGAAAAAGCTGATCGCCATTACCGCGAGGAACACGCGGCGATCGTGGCTGGTGTTGCGCACCAAAGCCCATGAGGCGCGGAGCAGGTGGAAGTCGAGCGGTTCTGGCTCGTGATGTGGCGGGGCCGGGGGCACGGCGCGGCTGGTGAAATAGCCAATCACCGCGGTGACGATCACGCCAGCAGCAGCCCATTGCACCGGGATCCAGCCAGCCAGGATCGTGCCGGCCAGGATCGCGATATAGGTTCCCGCTTCAACCAAACCTGTTCCGGCCAACACTTCATCGGGGTGCAGGTGCTGCGGCAGGATCGCGTATTTGATCGGGCCGAAGAAGGTGGAATGAACCCCCATCCCGAACAGCGCGAGCAGCATCAGCGGGATCGCCAGCGTGGTGACCGTAAGGCCTTGCCACGCCATCAGTAGCCCAGCCGCGCCGACCGTCATGATCCCGATCTCGCAGGCTTTCACGATCCGGATGATTCGCGCCTTGTCGCGCATATCGGCGAGCTGACCCGCCACGGCTGAGAGAATGAAGAACGGCAGGATGAACACTGCCGAGGCAATCGCGCTGAACTGGCCTTCGGCGGCTTCGGAATTGTAAACCTGATACACAACGAACAGCACCATCGCGTTCTTGAACAGGTTGTCATTGAAAGCATTGAGCAATTGGGTGACGAACAGCGGTAGGAAGCGCCGGCTGTGAATCAGATGAGTCTGCGTGGTCATGTAATCGCTTTGCGCCGCCCCGGGGTTGCCGGGACCCTAACGGCAGTTGCGGTGCGGACAAGGGCTAAGTCGCTCTTTTGCATGCGCGGCAGGGGCGCTATGTCTGCGGGTGATGCTGACGCTGCCGAACCTTCTCACCCTGTCGCGGATCGTCGCGGTGCCGCTGCTGGTCGCGCTGCTGTGGTGGCCGGACTGGCGGCTAGGCTATGGGCTCGGTTTTGCCATGTACACGCTGATGGGGCTGACCGATTATTTCGACGGATATGTCGCGCGGTCTTACGGCGCGGTGAGCAAGCTCGGTGCGTTCCTCGATCCGATTGCCGACAAGATCATGGTCGCCGCTGTGATCCTGGTGCTGGCCGCGCAGGGGGTGCTGCGCGGGCCCTATGTGGGCGATATGCACGTTATCGCCGGGCTGGTGATCCTGATCCGCGAGATCGCAATTTCGGGACTGCGCGAATTCCTCGGCGGCATTCAGGTCTCGGTCCCCGTCAGCCGTCTGGCCAAGTGGAAGACCACCTTCCAGATGATCTGCTTCGGCGCGCTGATCCTCGGCAATGCCACGCCGTGGTGGAATGTGTGGGTGGGCGCAATCGAGATCAATGTACCGCATACGGTCGGCTTGACCACGCTATGGCTGGCGGCGGCGCTGACGGTGATTACCGGGTGGGATTACCTGCGGGTCGGCTTGAAACACATGGATTGAGGGGGCTTTAGGGCTCCGTCGCCGGTTGCAGACAAACGAAAAATCCGACAAAACCCGCTGGCAGCTGCATGCCATTATCCAACCGCGCAGCATCGAGCGTCGCCAGCCCTTTGGCCGGCTGAGTAGCAATCGCGATCAAAGTCCCATTGCCGCTCAAATGCGGACAGTGGGTGGTCACCTCGGCCTGCCACTCGCCGCGCCGAACCATGACGTTAAGGTCGCGCACCGGGCCGCCGAGCGGGACGCCTGTCACCGCAACGTCTCCGGCGAAATTATGGCTTTGGCAGGGTTCAAGGATGACTTCGTGATTGTCCTCGGCAAACTGCAGCGCAAGTTTACCTTCGAGCACGGTCAGACTGCGGTCGATGCCCTCGAACACTGAGAAGGGCCCAGGGCTGTCACCAGCGCGGTGCTGATTCGCCAGCCGAAGTTGTCGATGCTGGAACCCGGGGGATATGCCGCGATTTCGCTGGTTAAGCCGCCGCCGTTTTTCCACGACACCTCATTGCGTGCCGCCGCGCGAAATATCAACGGGCGAGGGCTTGGATCGTCCTCCACCATCAACCCGCCCGAAGCTCCTCAGCTAGCAATCTGAACTCGTCCCCGCGCGGGGAATTCTTGCGCCAGACCAAGGCGATTTCGCGATTGGCATTGCCGCTCTTCAAGGGACGGGCGACCACTTGGGTGCCGTTGAGAATCCCCGCATCGAGCGCCATTTCGGGCAGCATCGTCAGACCCAGGCCATTATCCACCATCTGCACCAACGTGTGCAGGCTGGTGCCGATCATCGTCGCCGAGGCGCGCAGTTCGGGGCGGTTGCAAGCGGCGAGGGCATGTTCCTTGAGGCAGTGCCCGTCTTCGAGCAGCAACAGCCGGTTCTCGTCGATTGACGCCGGGTCGATCTCGGCGGGCGGATCGCGCGGATCGTCCTTGGGGAAGGCGACGTAGAGCGCATCGAGCTCAATGGTTTCCTTTTCCACCTCGCCAGTTGGGAAGGGCAGCGCGAGCAGCACGCAGTCGCTGCGCCCGTGATGGAGCGATTCGATCGCCGCCGCGCTCGTTTCCTCGCGCAGGTAAAGCTTCAGCGCCGGACGTTCGCGGCGCAGGCGGGGGAGCATGCGCGGGAGCAGGAACGGGGCGATGGTCGGGATCACGCTCATCCGCACTTCGCCTGACAGCGGCTGGCCCGAGCTTTGCACCATGTCGCTGAGCTCTTCGGCCTCGCGCAGCAAGCGGTGCGCCTTGGCGACCACCGCATTGCCCAGCGGGGTGAAACGCACCGCGCGCTTGGTCCGCTCAACCAGCGCCACGCCAAGCAGCGTTTCCAGATCGCGCAGTCCAGCGGAAAGCGTCGATTGCGAGACGAAGCAGGCATCGGCAGCGCGGCCGAAATGCCCATGTTCATGCAGCGCGACGAGGTATTGCAGCTGCTTGAGTGTGGGCAGGTATTTGCTCACTCGGGATCGTCGCCCAACAACACATCCTCGGAAACATCGTCGCTCGCAGCGTCTTCGGCCACCTTCGTATCATCGACGTGCGTCATCTTGAGTCGGCCATTGACCACCGCGAAGGCCATCTTGCCCTCAACCAGGTCAAGCGCGTCCTTGCCGAACTGTTCGAACCGCCAGCCCTGCAACATCGGCAGCTCGCGCACCCCGGCGGCGAGCAGTTCGAGGTCTTCGCTCCGGGCCAGCAGCCGCGCTGCCACGTCGATTTCGCGGCTGCGGATCTTGAGCAGCAGCTTCAGGAGGTCGGCAACCAGCGCGCCTTCTTTGCCCAGCGGCGCGCCTCTGGGCGTCCGCGGGGGCAGTTCGGCGTCGGTCATCGGCTGGGCACTGTCGATTGCGGCCATCAGGCGGCGGCCGATTTCGTTGTCCTTCCACCCGGCGGAGAGCCCGCGCACCTTGGCCAGATCGGCCTGGGTCTTGGGCGGGTGGCTGGCGATATCGGCAACGGTTTCATCGCGCGCAATCCGCCCGCGCGGGATATTTTTGTCCTGCGCTTCGATCTCGCGCCACTGCGCCAGGGCCTTGAGCCGTCCGAGCATCGCCGGGTTCCGGCCCGATGCCTTGATCCGATGCCACGCCTGGGCGGGATCGTTGCGGTAATTGGCCGGATCGGCGAGCTTCTCCATCTCGATATTGAGCCACTCGCCGCGCCCGGTCTTGATAAGCCGATTGAGAAGTTTGGGGAAAATCGTTGAAAGATAAGTCACATCGCCGATCGCGTAGTCGATCTGACGCTCGGTAAGGGGCCGCCGCGACCAATCGGTAAAGCGCGCGCCTTTGTCGACCACCGTGCCGAGCCACGATTCGACCAGATTCGAATAACCGATCTGTTCCGACTGGCTGACCGCCATCATCGCGATCTGGGTATCGAAGATCGGGTGCGGGGTCTTGCCGGTGATGTTGTAGATGATCTCTACGTCCTGCCCGCCAGCGTGGAAGATTTTCAGCACGTCCTCGTTATTGACCAGCAAGTCCATCAACGGCTGCATGTCGATATCGCGCGCAAGCGGATCGATCGCTG
>JAYUCG010000143.1:0-6323 GCA_043740455.1 Novosphingobium sp.
TCGCCTGGAACAAGCTCGTCGACCAACCATGGCGCATCATGTCCATCGGAATGAGGCAATGGGCGCATGAGTTCTAATCAATGGGACTTGGTATAACAGCGCAACGGGGCCGCGCAAAGCTGCAAACGAATGCGCATCCACAGCGGGAAAAAGCGCCGCACAAGGCTGGCACGAATCGTCCCATGCGCCTACAGGCGCGCCATGCGCATCGCGATTGCCTCGGATCATGCCGCGTTCGACCTCAAGGCAGAACTACGCGACTACCTGATCGGCCTTGGCCACGAGGTCGCCGACCTAGGCCCGGCCACGCCTGATCGGGTCGACTATGCCGATTTCGGCTACAAGCTGGCCGATGTCGTCGCCGATGGCACCGCCGAGCTTGGTGTGGCGCTGTGCGGTTCGGGGATCGGCATCTCGATCGCGGTCAACCGCCACCCCAAGCTGCGCTGTGCACTGGTCACCGAACCCTACGCGGCCACCTTGGCGCGCGAACACAACAATGCCAACGCCATCGCCATGGGCGCGCGCCTGATCGGCACCGATCTGGCCAAAGCCTGCCTCGACGCATTCCTGGCGGGACAATTCCAGGGCGGGCGGCATGAAGCGCGCGTCGACAAATTAACGCATCCGACTTGCTGAGGAGCATAGCGCCTGTGACCGACACTCTTGAAAAGCTGCCCGCCATCCGCCCGGCCGGGTTCTTCTCGGCCACGCTCGAGCAGGCCGATCCCGAAGTCTACGCTGCAGTACACGGCGAGCTGGGCCGCCAGCAGCATAAGATCGAACTGATCGCGAGCGAGAATATCGCCAGCCGCGCCACGCTGGAAGCAACCGGCTCGGTCTTCACCAACAAGTACGCCGAAGGCTATCCGGGCAAGCGCTATTACGGCGGCTGCGAATATGCCGATGTGGTGGAAACGCTGGCGATCGAACGCGCCAAGGCGCTGTTCGGGTGCGAATTTGCCAACGTGCAGCCCAATTCGGGCAGCCAGATGAACCAGGCCGTGTTCCTCGCGCTGCTCAATCCCGGTGACAGCTTCATGGGGCTCGATCTCAATTCGGGCGGACACCTGACCCACGGCTCACCGGTCAATATGAGCGGCAAGTGGTTCCACCCGATCCCCTACGGCGTGCGCAAGGATGACGAGCTGCTCGACATGGAGCAGGTCGCGAGCCTGGCCCGCGAGCATCGGCCCAAGCTGATCATCGCCGGCGGCACCGCCTATTCGCGGGTGTGGGATTTTGCCGCATTCCGCGCGATTGCCGACGAAATCGGTGCGCTGCTGATGGTCGACATGAGCCACTTCTCCGGACTGGTCGCGGGCGGCGCGCACCCCTCGCCCTTCCCGCATGCGCATGTCGTCACCACGACCACGCACAAGTCATTGCGCGGGCCCCGCTCAGGCGTAATCCTGACCAATGACGAGGCGCTGGCCAAGAAGTTCAACTCGGCGGTGTTCCCGGGCCTTCAGGGCGGCCCAATGGTCCATGTGATCGCAGCCAAGGCGGTTGCTTTCGGTGAAGCGCTCCAGCCCGAATTCAAGGCCTATGCCGCGCAGATCGTCGCCAATGCCCGCGCGCTTGCCGCCAGCCTTGGCGAACACGGCCTGCGGATCGTCTCGGGCGGGACCGACAACCACCTGATGCTGGTCGATCTCACCCCCAAGGACGTGACCGGCAAGTCGGCCGAAAAGGGCCTCGACCGCGCCTGGCTCACTTGCAACAAAAACGGCGTCCCATTCGACACCCGTTCGCCGTTCGTCACCTCGGGCATCCGCCTCGGCACGCCGGCTGGCACCACCCGCGGCTTCCGCGAGGCAGAGTTCGCGCAGATCGGGCAGCTCATCGCCGAAGTGGTTGACGGCCTCTCGCACAATGGCGAGGAAGGCGATGCGCAGGTCGAAGCCCGCGTCCGCGCCAGGGTTGAAAACCTCTGCGCGCAATTCCCGATCTACCAGGAGCTTTGAGCCATGAGCGATAACATTATGGAAGACGCCAAGGCCGAAATCACCGGCATGGCCAAGCAAGGCGTCCGCCATCCCTCGACCAAGCCGGTGCTCGCTGCCGCTGCGGTGGGCGCGCTGGCGGGAGCTTTCCTGCCGCTGCTCAGCATTCCGGCGGGCATCGTGATCGGTGCCGGTGCGATGTTCTACAAGCGCCTACGCCCGTAAATGCGTTGCCCGTTCTGCGCGCATGACGATAGCCAGGTAAAGGATTCGCGCCCCACCGAGGACAACACCGCGATCCGCCGCCGCCGCCAGTGCGACAGTTGCGGGGCGCGCTTCACCACGTTCGAACGCGTGCAATTGCGCGAAGTAACCGTGGTCAAGTCGAGCGGCAGCCGCGAAAACTTCGATCGCAGCAAGCTTGACCAGTCAGTCGCGCTGGCCTGCCGCAAACGCGGGATCGCGCAGGAGCGGCTCGACCAATTGGTCTCGGGCGTGCAGCGCCAGATCGAAACGCTGGGCGATACCGAAGTCTCCGCCAGCACAATCGGCGAAATGGTGATGGACGGCCTGCGCGCGCTCGATACCGTGGCCTACATCCGGTTCGCTTCGGTCTATCGCGATTTCACCGAGGCCAAGGACTTCGAAGACTTTGCCAGCACGGTCCGCGATGCCGGGCAGGACTAGCCCGGACATGACACAGCCCTTTCTCACCTACATGCTGCGCTGCGCCGATGGGTCCTATTACGTCGGCCATACCGACGAGCTTGAGCTGAAGCTCGCCCAGCATCAGGCCGGTACCGCCGATGACTACACAACCATGCGGCAGCCAGTTGCGCTGGCCTGGTCGATGCCGTTTCCCAGCCGCGATACTGCCTTCGCCGCCGAGCGGCGTCTTAAGGGATGGTCGCGCGCGAAGCGTGAGGCGCTGATAGCCGGGGATCAGGGCCTGGCCGCCCAGCTCCAGTCCGGGGCGCCGATATCGCGCATGGCTGCGGCGGCAACCAGCGACGAAGTGCCCGCTAACCGGCCCGTGATCGTGCTGGTCCGCCCGCAACTTGGCGAAAATATTGGCAAGGCAGCGCGGGCGATGCTCAATTTCGGGCTGAGCGAGATTCGCCTCGTCGCGCCGCGCGATGGCTGGCCCAACCCCAGCGCCGGACCCGCTGCGGCGGGGGCCAATATGGTCCTTGAGCAGGCCCAAGTGTTCGAGACGCTGGCTGAGGCGGTGGCCGATTGCGCGCATGTCTATGCCACCACCGTGCGCAAGCGCGGGGTGACCAAGCCGGTTGTCACGCCCGAGCAGGCGGCGCAGGCGATTCACCGTGATCCGGGGCGTTCCGCGCTGGTCTTTGGCCCCGAACGGAGCGGGCTCGACAGCGACGACGTCGCCCTTGCCCGCGCGATCTTGACGGTGCCGATCAACCCCGAATTCGCCTCGCTCAATCTTGCACAGGCGGTGATCCTGTGCGCGTACGAATGGTCCAAGGGTATCTCGCTGGCCCAGCCCACGGCGGAAGATATCCTGCCCCCGGCCCCGCAGGAAGAGCTAGATGGGATGATCGGGCAGCTGGTCACGATGCTGGAGCCGACCGAATACTTCAAACCCGACAGCCGCTCGGATGTCACCATGCGGACTTTGCGCGGCATTCTGACCAAACCGGGCTGGAACCGCCTCGAAATTCGAACCCTGCGCGGGGTGCTGTCCTCGCTGCGGCTCGGACCGCGGCGCAGCAAAGACATGGCTTGATCTTTGCGCCCTGCCCGGCTAGGGGCGCGCCTTCGCAATTGAGCGGGCACTCCGGTGAAGCCTGTCTCGCATCCAGTTTTTAACTGGGTGGTGTGGTTCCGGACTAGAGACTTGGCACAATGCTGGGTCATGCGAATTGAAGGATAGACGCGCCATGTCAAAGCGCCATGCATCGAAGTATAAACTCGATCGCCGTATGGGCGAAAATATCTGGGGCCGTCCCAAGAGCGCGGTCAACCGCCGCTCGTATGGTCCGGGGCAACACGGCCAGCGCCGCAAGAGCAAGGTTTCCGACTTCGGGATCCAGCTCCGCGCCAAGCAGAAGCTCAAGGGCTACTATGGCGACGTCACCGAAAAGCAGTTCAAGCGCACCTATCAGGAAGCGTCGCAGATGAAGGGCGATACCGGTCAGAACCTGATCGGCTTGCTCGAACAGCGTCTCGACATGGTGGTGTACCGCGCCAAGTTCGCGCCGACCATCTTCTCGGCCCGCCAGATTGTTTCGCACGGCCACATCTATGTGAACGGCGTGAAGTGCAACATCGCCAGCCGCCGCGTGCGTCCCGGTGACGTGCTCACCCTCGGCAAAAAGGCCAAGGACATGGCCCTGATCGCCGAAGCGCAAGGCCTGGCCGAGCGCGAAGTGCCCAACTATGTCGCGCCCGACGGCACCGAGAAAGTCAGCTTCGTGCGCGTACCCACGCTCGATGAAGTGCCTTACCCGGTGAAGATGGAACCGAACCTGGTCGTCGAATTCTATTCGCGCTGATCGGTTCGGCAACTAAACAAACGAGGGCGGTCCTGCGGGGCCGCCCTTTTTGTTTGCGCAGATGCCTCGGCCACGCCATTAATTGATCGGTTAAAGCGTGTGGGGTGGGGAATGGAATTCGACGACGTAATCATGGGCCGCCGCTCGATCCGCGGCTATCTCGACAAGCCAGTGCCGCGCGAACTGATCGAGGAAGTTCTGGCCCTTGCCATGCGCGCGCCAAGTTCGATGAACACCCAGCCATGGCATTTCCACGTGATCACCGGCGAACCGCTCGCCAAAATCCGCGCCGGCAATACCGAGCGGATCCTTGCCGGTGAGCCCGACAGCCGCGAATTCCGCAAGGGCGTGCCCTTTGCCGGGATACACCGCGAACGCCAGATCACCGTCGCCAAGCAATTGTTCGGGGCGATGGGAATCGAGCGCGACGACAAGGAAAAGCGGCAGGACTGGGTGCTACGCGGCTTTCGCCAGTTCGATGCCCCGGTCTGCGTCATCATCACTTACGACCGCGCCTGCGACGGTAGCGACGACAGCCCGTTCGATTGCGGCGCAGTATCGACAGCACTGGTCAACGCTGCGTGGTCGCGTGGGCTGGGCTGCGTGATCAACAGCCAGGGCATCATGCAGAGCCCGGTGGTGCGCGAGCATGCCGGCATTCCCGATGACCAAGTGATCATGAAGAGCATCGCGCTCGGCTGGCCGGACGAAAGCTTTCCCGCCAATGCGGTGGTGTCCGAACGCAAAAGCGTGGACGAAGCCGCAGTGTTCGTCGGGTTCGACTAACTGAGGTAATCGCGCTGGAACTGGGCCGCAAAGGCAGCAAATCGACCCTCCGCGATTGCCGCGCGCATACTGGCCATCAACTGCTGATAGAAGGTCAGGTTGTGCTCGGTCAGCAGCATCGCGCCGAGAATTTCGCCCGACTTGATCAGGTGATGCAGGTAGGCGCGGCTGTATTTGGCGCAGGCGTCGCAGGGGCAGTGCTCGTCGAGCGGCGCGGGGTCTTCGGCATGGCGCGCATTGCGTAAATTGACCGGGCCAGCCCAGGTGAACCCCTGTCCGTTGCGGCCCGAGCGGCTGGGCAGCACGCAATCGAACATGTCGATCCCGCGCTCCACTGCGCCGACCAGATCGTCGGGCTTGCCCACCCCCATCAGGTAGCGCGGCTTATCGGCGGGGAGCTGGCCCGGGGCATAGTCGAGCACGGCGAACATCGCCGCCTGCCCCTCACCCACCGCCAGCCCACCGATCGCGTAGCCATCGAAACCGATTTCCTGCAGCGCGGCGGCACTTTCCCCGCGCATGTCTTGATGCAGTGCGCCCTGCTGAATACCGAATAGCGCCGAGCGTTCGGCGTGCTCTGCGCCGCTGTCGAACCCGGCACGGCTGCGGGCGGCCCAGCGCATGCTCATCCGCATCGATTGCTCGATCACCTCATGCGGGGCGTCGGCGCGGGGGCATTCGTCGAAGGCCATGACGATGTCGCTGCCGAGCAAGCGCTGGATTTCCATGCTGCGCTCGGGCGTGAGCATGTGCTTGCTGCCGTCGATGTGACTGGCGAAAGTCACCCCGTCCTCGGAGATCTTGCGCAGTTCGGACAGGCTCATCACCTGATAGCCGCCGCTGTCGGTGAGGATCGGGCGGTCCCAGTTCATGAACTTGTGGAGACCGCCCAGCCTTGCCACCCGCTGCGCACCGGGGCGGAGCATCAAATGATATGTGTTGCCGAGCAAGATGTCGGCCCCGGTCGCGCGCACCGTCTCGGGCTTCATCGCCTTGACCGTGGCAGCAGTGCCGACCGGCATGAACGCGGGCGTGCGGATCTCGCCTCGGCGTATCCGGATCGTGCCGGTGC
>JAYUCG010000144.1:0-20894 GCA_043740455.1 Novosphingobium sp.
AGACAAGTTGCCATCCGACTGACAGCGCCATGGCGCATCATGTCCATCGGAATGAGGCAATGGGCGCATGAGTTCTAATCAATGGGACTTGGTATAAGCTTACACCAAAGCGCGAATGTCCGGTTTTCGCTTTGCCGACCTGCAACCTGCCGGTCTCGAAACCACCAATGTCGGCCGTTTGCGGACGCGGGCAATTGAGTACCAAGCGTATGATTTTGACCACTAGTCCATCATCGCCAGCAGATCCTTGAGCGAGGTCGAGGCGAAGCCGACTGCGCTGTCCGAGATGCCATAGGGGATCAGCAGCGCGTCCCCCACCTTGAGCGCGCCGCAGGTGTAGATCACGTTGGGCACATAGCCCGAGCGATCGGCATCCTCGGCCGTGAGCAGCGGCTCGCGGCTGCGGGCGAGGACCTTGGACGGATCCTTGAGGTCAAGCAGCGCCGCGCCCAGTGCGTACTTGCGCATCGCGCCGACCCCGTGGGTAAGCACCAGCCAGCCGGCCTCGGTCTTGATCGGGCTACCGCAGTTGCCGATCTGGATGAATTCCCACGGGAACTTCGGGCCCATCAGGAACACGCCTTCATCATCCCAGCACTCAAGGCTGTCCGAGCGCAGCAGGAACAGATTTTTGCCGTCTTGCCGCCCGATCATCACATAGCGCCCGTCGATCTTCTCGGGGAACAGCGCCATGCCCTTGTTGCGTCCGGCTGCGCCCTGGATCGGTTCGAGCTGAAAGCTGCGGAAATCGCGAGTGCGGAGCAGTTCGGAGCGGATCGAGCTGCCCGAATAGGCGGTGTAAGTGCCGATCCATTCGGGGCTGCCATCGACGTGATCGTATTGCACCAGCCTGAGGTCCTCAAGGCCCCCGCGCTGCTGCTCGGTAATCGGGAAGATCACCATGTTCGACAGGTTGCTTTCGGCATGGCGGTGGACCGTGACCGCAGCGTC
The DNA here is from genome assembly GCA_043740455.1 of Novosphingobium sp. Lineage (GTDB taxonomy): Bacteria > Pseudomonadota > Alphaproteobacteria > Sphingomonadales > Sphingomonadaceae > Novosphingobium. The sequence goes on from JAYUCG010000144.1 coordinate 952, forward strand.
GGCGTCGGTGAGCGAAGCATCGTCGATCGCCGCGGCGGTGGCAAAATGGTCCTGCGGCCACAGCTGGAAAGTGCCGTCCTTGTGCGCGATGCCTTCGCGAAACGCGATCGAGGAGATGTGCCCCTCGCCCACCGCGCGCAGCGACATGACGAAGCGGACCGCGCCCTTCGACATGCCCGACTGGTCCGGGTGCGGGACGATCGACGGGTTCATCAGCGCGGCGGCGGCATAGGTATATTCGTGGCAGAAATAGGCCCCGATCAGCTGCTTGCGCGCGTCGGAAAAGGTGGAATCGTCAAACCCGAGGTTGGCCTCCAACTCGTCATAGCGCTCGGTGAACAACAGCTCGGTCTGCCAGTGGCGCTCGGCGAAGTCCTTGAGCACCTTATCGTGCTCGATCGCAACAACGTCCTCGCTCAGCGCAGCGACGTCCTGGACCAGCGCCAACGCCCGGTCGCTGGGCGCCGAGACCGACTGCCAGCCCAAGTGAAACGGGCGAAGGACTACGCGCGACGGGTCAGCGTGAAGCCTGAGATCATGGATGCGCAACCGCGCTACCGGTCGCTCCGTCAATTCCAGCAAACTCTTTCCCCAGTTGGCTTCGGCCTGGTTCCGCACCGTTGCCAAAGCCAAGGCGCTTCATCGTGATGTGCGACAAATGCAGCCCGAGGATCGACTCGGCCCCACAATTTTCGTTGGCACCGCGCGGGGTTACCCCGTCACGGCAGCGACCGGTAGCCAAATCTGCAACCATCGCGCCGCGATCGTTCGCGCCCATGAACCAAGCATAGGCCGCGCGGGCATGGGTGAGCCAGCGCGCGGAGCGATCGACCGCATAGGCCGCCGCGCAAGCCTCGATCGCGGCCTGCGCCTCGAGCGGCTGCTGATCGAACGGCCGCTGGTCGTATGCGAGACCAAATCCTTCCGAACCGACCGGGCGGAACAGCCCGCCCGCCGAGGTCTGCCGCGCGGCGATCCAGTCAAGCGTCGCCAAGCCTTCGCGCAGCCAGTCCGCCCGGCCCAGCGCATGGCCGGCCACGATCAGCGCCTGCGGCAGCCGCGGGTTGTCATAGCCGAGCACCGCTTCGAACCAGCCCCAGTCGGGCCGGCGCGCGGCAAGCAGCAAGCGGTGGAGACAGTCCCCGCCGCGATGAAGCAAGGCCTCGGCATTGGAATGCGGACGCCCGCCGCTCTGCAACACCAGCTCCGCGCCAAGCATCCCGAAAGCCAGCGTGCGCGGGCTTTCGGTGGTATCGAGCGTCGGCAGGGTAATGTCGAACCAGTGCAAGGCCCAGCCCTGCAGGTCGGCGAACGGCGAATGGGCATAGGTATCGCCCAGCGCCCACAGCGCGCGCCCGTTCGAATCGTCCGAACCCTTTTCCTCAAGCCACCTGCGCTCAAAGCTCATGAAATTGCGGAAGTGACCGCGATCCTGGTTCCACGCGTGCTGGATGAAGCTGGCAAACGTGCTGCTCCACCTCAGCCGCTCGGAGCGGTCCATGCCTTCGACATGGTTCATCAGCATCAGCGCGCGGGCGTTGTCGTCAAGGCAATAGCCGTGGCGCCGGTCGGGCACGGTCAGGATCGCGTGCTGCAGCATCCCGGTCCCGTCGCACATGCTCAGGAACCCGCTGAGGCCCGGGGTCTCCGACAGCACCAGCTCGGGCTGCGGACGGACCACCGCGCGGCGCAGCATCGCCGCGGTCGCGCGGGCGAATTGCGGCCAGATCGTCGCCCGGCCAGCGGCATAAGCGCGCGCCTTGGTGGCCGCCATCCGCGTGGGATCGCCCAGCAGGCCCAGCACCCCGGCGGCAATCGCCTCGCTTGAACCGGGTTCAACCAGCACGCCAACGTCGCCCGCCAGCAGCTCGCGGGCGTGGACATAGGGCGTGGAAACTACCGCCTTGCCCAGCGCCACGGCATAGCTCAGCGTGCCCGAAGTCGCCTGCTGCATGCCCGGATAAGGCGTCAGATAAATGTCGCAGGCCTCAAGCTGGTCCAGCAGTTCGGCGGTATCGAGGAAGCGGTTGTCCCACGCGATATGATCCGCCACCCCCAACGCCTCGGCCTGCGCCATCAGCCCGTCGCGATAGCGCTCGCCTTCGCGCGCCAGCAAGTTCGGATGCGTCGCGCCGACGATGCGGTAAACCACCTCAGGATACTGCGCGGCGATTGCCGGCAGCGCCGCGATCACCTGCTCCAGCCCTTTGCCCGGGCCAAGCAGCCCGAACGTCATCAACACCTTGCGCCCCGGCAGACCGAGCCGCGCCTTGAATTCTGCCTCACGCCCAAACGGCCGGTCCGGCGCGCCGTGCGGGATCACCTCGATCAGCGCGGGCGGCGCCTTGTAACGCTCCACCAGCAAGTCACGGCCATGGCGCGACATCACCATCACCCGGCTAGCGCGGGCAAGCAGATGCTCGACAATGCGGCGCTGGTTGGCGGAAGGTTCGCCCAATACGGTATGGAGGGTCACGACCAGCGGCGCGGCCAAGGCATCGACCAGTTCGACCACCAGCTCGCCATCCGTCCCGCCGAAGATCCCGAATTCGTGTTGCAGCCACACCGCGTCGGCGCCGCTTTCATTGATGCTGCGCGCCGCCGCCAGATAGGTCTCGCGGCTCTCAGGATCGATCACCGCAACGCCCGCGGGATAATCGCCCGCGCGCTCCGGCGTATCGAGCGCATAGACGCTGGCGGCCACGTGCGGCTCATGTGCGAGCAGCTGGCTCACTACATCGGAGGTAAAGGTCGCGATCCCGCACTTGCGCGGCACATAAGTGCCAATGAGCGCCACAGTGAGCGGCGCGCCACTCTGCGGCACCGGCCAGACGCGGGCCGAAAAGAGCGGAATGACGGAAGCGCTGGCTTCCTTCACCTCTTCAAAAGTCAGATTGGAGTCCTGGAACATCGGTCACCCCGTAAAGCGCGGCACTGCTCCTCCAATGCAGAGAGTGACAGATCGTTCCGCAGTTGCACTCTGGAATCGATGAAACGGGCGCTTTCAGCGATAAAGGAGTGGGTTAAGCGTGCTGCGATGCAGCATTTGCGGGCCGGGAGGGGGTGGATGGGGCGCGACTCGGCGGAATTCCGAGGCGGCGCGGGAGGAGCTCGCTCTCCAAGAAACTCCCCCTCTGGGGGAGGTGGCTCGCGCAGCGAGACGGAGGGCGGGCATCAATAAAAAAGGCCGCGCCAGCGGCTGCACTCTATCGCGCGCTTGCTCGCTCGCCCCCCACCGACCCACCTGCGGCGGGCCACCTCCCCCAGCGGGGAAGACTCTTTTCTGGCGCTGGTCCTAAACCCCCGAACCCCGCTTGCGGTTACCCCGCCGGTTCTGCTTCACCGCCTCATGCCCCAGCGGATTGACCAGCGCTTCATAGCGCCCGAACAGATGGCCGCAGACAGCGTGCGCGCAGCCTTGGCATCGCGGCGGCGCTGCACAAACCCGTCCGGTTGAACGCGAATCGAGCCCGATATCGACGAATAAATTTCGCCCGGTTAGGAGCGAAATTTAGCATATTTCAGCGGGTTTCAAAGCCGTCGGCGAACAACGCCGGAAGAACGAATGGTGCCCAGAAGAGGCGCCGCGAATTCCATCCATCCATCTGATCCGTAACGGAAACATGATAGATGGTTTTGGCGGGGCCCCGGATGCAGCCCCGAAGAGTCGCCCCTCGCATCGACCAGAATCAGGCGGAAAACAGGGAAAAATGATGCCGAGTCGCGCGCATCGTGGGGGCCTCCGGAGGGGTCTCGATCACCTGGCTCGGCGAGCCCGCTACCCCGGGGTGCGGCTGGTTCGGGCGCAACCTCGCGAGATGGATTGAGCCGGTCCTTGTCGTCTGCATCTCGGGTTCAGGACGCCGATCCACGCGCAGGAGGACCTTTCAGACTGCTGTTCTTTTGCGCAGCTGGCTGGGACGTAATCGCCGCCTCGCCAAGGACTTCGAACGAACCATCGAAAGCGCCACCGCATGGCTCTATCTCGCCTCGATCCAGCTTATGACACGCAGAATCGCAAGCACATGAAATCAATGCGAATGATTATGAGTCAGACTCTTAGATTAAGGTGTTGCGATGACCCGTTGAACCCGCCGGTCGTTTCCGGACAGTCCGGTTTCGTTGGATTCTTCGCGAAAGCGGACGTTTGAGCCATTCAATCAACGAACGCGCCACATCAGGCGACTTTTCAAGCGCTCAAATGCACTGAAGCGGTTTGAACGGTGCTGTCAGTCTAATCGCAACTCGTCTCCGATTGACGCATCTCTGGCTTTGAGCGCGCGGCCTCAGGCCAAGAGAGATTGCCACTCGGCCAGTGCGGCCGAGCGGCGGTCCTTGTAGGTCTGTCGATCGACGAGATGGCGTTCCTGGTTGAAGTGGTTGTGGACGTTGGCATGGACCGAGGCGAACTTCTGTAGCGTCTTCATTCGACGGAACCTGAGCATGGCCCGCTCTCGTCGTCGGAATGACAGGTGGCATGGTCGACGACATGCAAGGCCTAGCTCAAGCTGACGCTCGTGGTCGGGAAACCACGCATCCAGACCTGATCCCGACCTTCTGGGAAGACTTCAACCAAGAGCTCGGGCAAAGCCATTGGTCGCTTCCGGCAATTCTTCGCCAGTAGTGTTCACGGGGGGTGACGTCTATTCAGCGCCACTCCCCGAAGTCTCAACAACCCCGGCCGATCCATCGCAATACCCAGCCCAAGCTGCCATGAGGTCGCGCCTTTTCTCGAGGGCGCGGCCTCGGCGGTAGGCCCTCTCAACTGACGACCCCAAGGTATGCGCCAAGGCCATTTCCACTTCCTCGCGGCCAAACTGGGTCTTGTCGCCTGCCCAGTCGCGGAATGTTGAGCGGAACCCATGCACGGTGATGTTTGGTTGGCCCATGCGCTTGAGCAGCTGGCTCATCGCCATGTCCGAAAACGCGCCGCCACGGGGTGCAGGAAACACCAGGTCGGTCGGTTTGAGATCGTCTTTGTTGAGTGTGGTGATGATTGCCAGGGCGGCGTCACTCAGCGGCACTTCGTGCGACACGCCTGCCTTCATGCGGCTTGCGGATACGGTCCAAAGCTTCTCATCCAAATTGACCTCGGCCCAGGTCATGCCGCGCGTTTCACCCGAACGGGCAGCGGTGAGAATGGTAAACTCCAGAGCTCGTGCAGCAACGGCCGGACGCTTTTTCAGTTCAGTCATGAATTCAGCGATCTGACCAAACGGCAGCGCGGCATGGTGCTTGACCGCGGCCTTGCTTCGCTTGGGCAGCAGCAAATCGAGATGCCCACGACCGCGCGCCGGGTTGTCGCCAGTTCGCAGGCCTTTGACTTTAGCGGCGTCAAGAACGCGTTCGATGCGGCCACGGACCCGCGATGCCGTTTCCGGCTTGCTCAGCCAAATCGGCTGGAGAACGGCCAAGATGTTTTCCGTGGCAACCTCATTCAGAGATAAGTCCCAAAGCGACTTTGCATAGGTGGTCAGCGTGTTGCGCCATTGCTGGCGGTGCTTCGGATTCTTGAACCCATCCTCAATGTCATCAATCAACTCGAGAGCAAATGCACCGAAGGTCGCGGCATTCTGGCGCTTCTTCGCTTGGCGTTCTTGCCGGGGGTCTTTGCCATCGAGCAGCATGGCACGAATCTCAGCGGCCTTCTGGCGCGCCTTGGCCAACGAAACGTCGAGGTCGGACCCTAAACCGAGTTCCAAACGCTTGCCATTGTGGGTGCCGATGTAAAACCACGACCGTGCTGGCGGCCTGACCCGCAGATACAATCCGCCACCGTCGGAGTGAACACCAGGCTCGGTGATCGCTGCCACCTGTTTAACCGTGAGTTTGTTACGCGCGCGCGAGGACATGATTTTGCTTGATAGCGCATCTCCGCCATCAAGTCAGCCATAAAGTTAGCCATAATTCCGGCGGCGGCTTGACGCGATCCAGCGCGATCCATCGCGAACTCAAAACCCGCAAAAAAGCGCTGTAAACCTTTGTTTATTGTATTCGGCTTGGTTCGAGAGAGTTCGCGAAAGCGCAGTATCTGGCGGAGACGGAGAGATTCGAACTCTCGGTACAGATGTATCCGTACGACGGTTTAGCAAACCGTTGGTTTCAGCCACTCACCCACGTCTCCGGATCGCAGCAGCGAGCGCGCGTTATAGCGAGGGGGGGCGGGGGCGGCAAGGGGGTCAATTCATGGCGCGATAGACTCCTTCCGCCGCAAAACGGACTCGGCTCATCGCCGGTTCATTGTGCCGCCGCCACAGCCCCTTCACTACGCCGGGTGGCGAGCCGCCTGGGCCTGAGTGGACCGGGACCGGCGGGTATTTGAAGGGGGTGAGGCCAATGACTATCCGCTTTGTTTCGAAGCTGCGTTCGGCCGGAATCGTCGTCATGGGGGTGCTCGCGCTCGCCGGATCGGTGGCAGCCCCCGCGCAGGTCCAGCCGGTCGATCCGGACAAGGCGATCGACGGCGATTTGGCCCGCCCGGCCACAGCGCCAGCCCCTGTGCCGGTGGCGAGCCCGATGCCCGATGCCATGCCTGCCGGCCAAGGCTCACCCACGCCCATCCCCACCGAGGCTCCGGCCGATCCCAATCAGCCCGGCACCACTTACAAACAGGACGATCTGATCGGCGCCGCCGAAGGCGTCTTCGGCAAGGGAGCCAAGGGCCTCGCCGGCGTGATCCAGGACATTCTCAAGAAGCAGGGTGAACCCAACGCCTACATCGTTGGCCGCGAAGGCGGCGGCGCGCTGGTCGTTGGAGTGCGCTATGGTTCGGGCACCCTGTTCCACAAGGTTGAAGGCCAGCGCCCGGTTTACTGGACGGGACCGTCGATAGGTTTCGATGCCGGGGCCAGCGCGGGCAGCACCTTTGTGCTGGTCTACAACCTCTACAACACCGATGACCTCTATCACCGCTTCCCGGCGGGTGAGGGGCAAGCCTACCTGATCGGCGGCTTCAACGTCAGCTACATGCGCCGCGGCAACATCGTGCTGATCCCGGTGCGCTCGGGCGTCGGCCTGCGGCTTGGGGTCAACGCCGGGTACATGAAGTTCTCGCAGAAGCACAAATGGCTGCCATTCTGATCGGCAGAGTTGCAGTTTGCGCCAAATAATTGTTGCACGGGCAAAACGCCCCCGTAGCTATCTCTTCAAGTGATTGCTTAACCGGGGGCCAGATTTTCCATGAAGCTGCACTATGTCCTGATGGCCGCCTTGCTGGCTGGTTCGCCTGCCTTTGCCAAACCGGTCAAGCGCGCGCCCGCTGCCGCGGCAAAGTCCGATCCAGCGGCGCTCAAAGCGCCTGCGATCGGCTTGCTGCACTGATTACGCCCGATAGCGCGACCCCAAATCAGGTCGACGGGATCATCAATTCGATGATGCGGACAATGCTGGCTCAGGATGCCGGGTTTGCTGCGCTCAATACCTAGTTTCCGGGTATGACCGAGGCGATTACCGTTCGTGTGCGGCCGCTCATGTTCGAATCGTCTCGATCTCGATGCCGCTTTACCGGGGTGAGCTTGCCCAGCTTTACGCCGACAACTTTACCCTGGCCGAAGCCAAGGCCGCAACCGCCTTCTTCAGCTCGGCTGACGGGCAAGCCCTGCTGAACAGCGCCAACGCCAACTTGAGTTATAAGGCGACCGGCGCTGATTGCGCGCAGGGCGGTGAAGCTAGTGCCGGCGATTTGCGCCAGGACGCGCGGACGGCTGCGCAGCGTACCCTCGAAACCATGCCGCGCGCGCGCAAGGCAAGGTCGGAGCCTTCGTTGCTTCGCCTGCCGGGCGGAAGATCATCGCCATGGGGCCGCACAAGGCGGAGCTTGATCAGAAGTGGTTCAACTACTCACCGCCGGGGCTGCAGGACAAGGTCGCCCGGGCGACCATCGACGCCATGCTCGATCATATCGCCAAGACCGATCCGGTCATGCCCAAGCGCATGCGCGATGCTCTGATCGAAAAGGGCGTCCTGCCGAAGAGCTAGGACCGGGGGCCGGGCCGCGCCGGTTCGGTGTCAGGCCCAGGGTCCGGTGCCGGCGGGCGGATGAGCGGCCGCGTTCGCCTCTTCCTTGCCCGACGGTACAAAGCCATGCATTCCGTGCCACCACTGCAGCGCAATGGTGCCGCCCTTGGCCGGCTGGAGCAGGCTGATCATCATGACCGCTGCGAGCACCAGGCAGATCGCCAGTGCCTTGGCCATCGAAATGTCAGCAACGGCGCCGAAGTAGATGATAACCGGCACGAGCACGTGCCCGGTGATCAGGATCGAAATGTACGGCGGCATGTCGTCGGCGCGCTGGTGGGTCCAGTCCTGATGACAATGCGGACAGACCGCGATCGGCTTCAGGAACTTGCCAAATAGCTTCGTCTGGCCGCAGCGCGGGCAGCATCCGCGAATGCCGCGGATTATTGCGGCGCTCAGCGAACGGGGCAGATCGGGCTTGGGCAGGGGGGCGAGCATAGCTTCCCTTTCGGCTTCTCGGCGATGCTGATCAAGGTAAAACGATTATTCCTGCGCGCCACAAGGTGAGCACGGCGATCGCCAGCAAGCCGGCGAACCCGATCGCCAGCATGAGCTCATCCAGCCAGCCATCGTCCCGTTTCATTGCGATTTTCTTGGCTTAGGCGGCCTGCGTGGATGCAGAAGCGCGCGGTTTAGCCACTTGTTGCGCACAAGCAAGGGGGCCCCTTTTTGGCTTTTCGCGATTTCCGAGCCGGCAAATGTTCCATTTCCCTTGAAATCGCTCTAGGGGCCGCTGCATCATGCTCAGCAACCTTGAAAAACAGCCCGCCGACGCGCTGCTCGCGCTGATCAAGCTCCACAACGATGACCCGCGGGCCGACAAGATCGACCTGGGCGTCGGTGTCTATCGCACCGGGCAGGGCGATACCCCGGTGTTCGGCGCGATCAAGGTGGCCGAGCGCAAGCTGCTCGAAAGCCAGAGTTCGAAGTCCTACCTCGGTCCCGAAGGCGATATGGGCTTTGTCCATGCGCTGATGCCGTACATTTTCGGCAAGGATGACCCCACTATGAGTGGCCGCATCGAAGGCATGCAGGCCCCCGGCGGCACCGGCGCGGTGCGCCTCGCGGTGGCGCTGGCCAAGCGCGCCGGGGTTGAGCGGATATGGATGGGCTTGCCCAGCTGGCCCAACCACGCGCAGATCCTTGGTGATCTTGGAGTTGAACTCAAAAGCTTCGTCCACGCGACCAAGGCCGGTCTGGTCGACATGGATGCGCTGCGCGCCGCCATCAGCCTGGCCCAGCCGAGCGATGCGATCATGCTGCACGGCTGCTGCCATAACCCCACCGGGATCGATTACAGCCCGGCCCAGTGGGACGAGATCGCGGAACTGGTGGTGGGTGCCAAGCTGCTGCCGATCCTCGATCTGGCGTACCAGGGCCTTGGCCAGGGCATGGAAGAAGATGCCTACGGCCTGCGCAAGGTGCTGAGCGCGGTGCCCGAGGCGCTGATCGCCTACAGCTGCGACAAGAACTTTGGCATGTACCGCGACCGGGTCGGGGCGATCTACGTGATGGCGCCCGACGCCGAGGTGCTGAACCGTGTGCTCTCGAATGGCCATGCACTGGCCCGCGCGGCTTGGTCGATGCCGCCTGATCATGGCGGCGCGGCGGTACGGATCATCCTTGAAGACCCCGAACTCACCGCGATGTGGCTCGACGAGCTCGATACGATGCGCACCCGCATTCGCCAGGTCCGCTCCCGCCTGGCCGAACACGGCCGCGCCGGATCGATCGACCTGGTGCCTCTCGGCACCCAGAATGGTCTGTTCTCGGTCCTGCCGCTCAGCGCCGAGCAGATCCAGCGGCTGCGCAGTGAGCACGGCATCTATCTTGCCGGATCGGGCCGGATCAATGCCGCCGGGCTGACCATGGGCAACATCGACAAGTTCATCGCCGACCTTACCGCGGTCAGCGCCTGAATGGACCGCCAACCGGTCCTCGAGGGGGAGCGGCTGCGGCTGCGGCCGCTGATGCCGGATGATTGGCACGCTCTGTTCGCCGTCGCCAGCGACCCGCTCATCTGGGAAGTCCATCCATCGCACGATCGCTGGCAGGAGCCGCTGTTCCAGTCCTTTTTCAACGATGCGCTGGCCAAAGGCGGCGCGCTGGTCGCGATCGACAAGCACAGCGGCGCCATGATCGGGTCGTCGCGCTATCAGGCTCATGACCCTGATGATGGCGGCTCGGTAGAGATCGGCTGGACGTTCCTTGCCCGCAGCCATTGGGGCGGCGGCTTCAATGCCGAGATGAAGCAGCTGATGCTCGCCCATGCCTTTTGCTATGTAAGCCGGGTCGATTTCCGCATCGGCGAAGAAAACTGGCGCTCACGCAAGGCTATGGAAAAGATCGGCGGCAAGCTGACGGACCGGTTCGAACTGGCGGAAACCACCGCCGGGATGGTCCGCCACGTGGTCTATGCGATTACGCCCGATGCCTTTGCCGCGGGGCCGCTCAGCTCCTGAGGCTCTGCATCCGCATCAGATAGCGCGCCAGCACGTCGATCTCGAGGTTGACCTGATCCCCGGCCACGAGCGCGCCAAGCGTCGTCACCTCGCCGGTATGCGGGATCAGGTTCAGCGCGAACAGGCAGCTACCATCGGGCAAGTCGTTCACATCGTTGACCGTCAGCGATACCCCTTGGACGGTGATCGAGCCCTTGGCGGCGATGAACGGGGCAAGCTCGGCCGGGTTCTTGATCACGACATGCGTCGAATCCCCGGCAGCACCGGTTTCGTGCACCGTGCCAACACCGTCGACATGGCCGGTGACGATGTGCCCGCCCAGCTCGTCGCCCAGCTTGAGCGCGGTTTCGAGGTTGAGCTGCGCGCCTTGCGCCCACATGCCGGGGACTGTGCAGTTTTGCGTCTCGCCCGAAATATCGACCGCGAACCAGGCGTAGCCGGTTGTTCCGCCGCGCTCGACCACGGTCAGGCACACGCCCGAGCAGGCGATCGAGGCACCGATCGCGATCTGCGCCGGATCATAGGGACAAGAAATCACCGCGCGCAGGTCGCCCTGCTGGCGTGCTTCGCGGACAGTGCCGATGGCTGAGACGATACCGGTAAACATCAAATCCGCTCGTAGACGGTGAGCAGGTCGTTGCCAAGCGCGCGGCGGTCGGTGAGCGTCCACTCGGGGTCAGCGGTGAGCCCGCGTTCCGAAAGCTCGGTCAGCGCAGCCCCGGCACCGCCGACTTCGCGCGGCGCGCGATAGAGCAGCAGGCGGTCGACCAGCCCGGCAGCAAGGAAAGCCCGCGCCGTCTGTGCTCCGCCTTCGACCATCAGGTATTGGGCCTCGCTCATGGTCGCGATTCCTTCGGGCGTGGCAATCACGCGGCAGCCTGCGGGCGCCGCGCCGCTACTCAACAACCAGCGTTCGGGGCTGCGCGCTTCCAATCCTGGTAAACGCACGTCAAGCCGCGGCGCATCGGCTTCAAGCGTACCGCGCCCGACCAGGATCGCGTCCATGCGGGCCCGCCAGGCGTGGACATGCGCGCGCGCTGCGGGGCCGGTCAGCCACTGCCCCTCACTGGGTGGCGGAGCGAGCCGCTGGTCCGCCGACAGCCCGAGCTTCAAGGTGACATGCGGCCGGCCGAGCGCAGTGCGGGTCAGATATCCGGCCAGACTTGCCTTGCACTCGGCGCAATCGGCCAGTTCGGCCGCAATCCCCGCTTCGCGCAGCCGCGCCGGGCCACGCCCGGCAGTGCGCGGATCGGGATCGCCGCAGCCGATCACCACCCGGGCAACGCCCGATGTTGCAATCAGGTCGGCGCAGGCGGGGCCGCGCGCGCTGGCGTGGGCGCAGGGTTCAAGGGTAACGTAAATGGTTGCGCCGGCGGCATCGCTGCCCGCTGCGGCCAACGCCTCAGCCTCGGCGTGGGGCCGTCCGCCCGGCTGGGTCCAGCCGCGCGCGATCAGGCGGTCCTTCCTGACCACTAGTGCGGCGACCGAGGGATTGGGCCGGGACAACGGGATTCCGCGCCGGGCCAGCCGCGCGGCGGAGGCCAGCCAGCGCCGGTCCCCTTCAGTAATCATCTTCAGTGATCAACCGGGGCCTGCGTCCTGGCCCTGTTGAGACTGGCGGCGCCGCGATCTGCCGCCTGCTTTTTTGCCGCTTCGGCAGCCTTTTCAGCATCGGCCTTCTTCTTCATCGTATCGACATCCACGCCCGTGGCGCGGCCTACGGACATCCACAGCCGCTGCGCTTCGGCATCGGCCGCAGCCTGAGCCTTTTTGCGCGCGTCCTTGTCCTTCTGGTTGGCGATAATGAACGCCTTGGTTTCTGCCGCAGTGCGATCGGCCGGCCAGGAATTGATGTAGTCAATCTCGGGCAGCTTGCGATCGGCGATCCAATTCTGCGTCACTGCAAGGCCGCCGAACAGCCCCCCGGTGATCAGCGCTGAGAGCGCGACATAGCGCCAGCGGGTTGGTCCGGCATCGCGGAACACGTCGCGGAATTCACCGATCGCCCCGGCTGGGTTGACGTTCTTCATGAATGACATCGTCCCAAGATAGGGCTCAACGCGTCGCCGCGCCAGTGGTCAGTTGTAATCGACCGAAATCGGGATGCGCCCGCGATAGTTGCCGCCGTGGCTGCCGCTGATGATCAACCGCTCGCCGAAACTGAATTCAAGTTCGCCATTGGCATTGAGCTGGGGGTGCGGCGCGAGGTCGGTGGTGAAGTGGGCGAGCTTGGCCTGGCCGCCATCGGGCGTGCTCATGTCGACCGTATCTGGCAGGTCAAGCCGCACTTCGCGCAGCGGCACCCCGGTGATCCGGCCGTGTCCGGTCACCGCGATCCCGCCAAGGTCGACCACCTCGCCAGTGGTATGCTTTGCACCGTCGGTGGCGGACATTTCGACACTGCCGCCGCTGCGCCCGGTGAGCGCCAGCTTGCTGAAGTTGAGGTCGGCCCAGATCTCGATCGTGAGCGGACGCTCGCCCGGCGCGGTGGCTCCATCGCCGTAGCACAGTCGGCAGCTATCCTGCGCCGCCGCAGGGGCGCCAAGCAGCAATAGCGCTGCACCAAGAGCAAGGATCCGGGCCATCCTCGCACCTTGCGTGGGTTATGGTTAAAAATGAGTTACGGTGTCAGCCGAAGGGGAGGTAAAGCCCGCGACCGTGGCGCTTGAGCCAGCGGTTGGCAGCGCGCATGTCGTCTTCGAACAGTTCGTCCAGCAATGCATGGAAGGCCGGGCTGTGATCGAACTGGACGAGGTGCGCCACTTCGTGCGCGACGACCGAGCGGCGCACTTCTGCTGGCGCCATGACCAGCCGCCAGTTCATCCGGATCGTTCCGCCGCGCGCGCAGCTGCCCCAGCGGCGCTGGGCGCTCGATAGCATCAACTGGGCCAGCGGCTGGCCGGCGCGCTCGCAATAAAAGGCAAGGTCTTCGGCCATCAGTCGGCGCGCTTCGCCTTCGAACCAGCGCTTGAGCCGGACGGCCACGGATTCGGCCGGACCGCCGAGCACCAGCTCACCTTCGTCGAGCGTAACCCGGCGCGGTGCGGTAGGATCGTGGCGGACGGTCAGCAGCTCACCGCAAAAGTGCAGCTCGGCGCCGTCACCGATCGCTTTGGGTTCGGGCACTGCGGCGAGTTGCCCCGCGATCCACCCCGCCCGGCGCTTGGCGAATTCCAGCGCTTCTGCAGTGCGGCCCCATTGCGGCAGGGTAATCCGCACCGCGCTGCCATCGGGGGCCAGCCGCATCGTCATGCGCTTGGCCAGCGCATTGCGGCGCAGCACGACCGGGATCATCCGCCCACCCACTTCGACCTGCGGCTCTGTCAGTTCGCTTTTGCGCAGCCATTCAATCATCGGCCAGCTCCATACCCGGGGGTAGGATTACATGCTGTTCGAGCGGCCCGGCAAGGTCTTCGCTGATCGCTTTCCCCCGCACCGAAATTCCGGCCGCGTGGACCGCTTCGGGATCGCCGCAAATCAGGTAGTGCCACGCGGGCAAGTCCTCGCCCTCTGCCCGCAAGACATAGGCGCAAGTGTCCGGTAGCCAGCTGATCGACATGGCCAGCGCAGGGCTGAGCTTGAGGCAATCGGGCACCTTGGCCTTGCGGTGCTTGTAATCGCTGCACCGAGCCGAAGGGATGTCGAGCAGGCGGCAGGCGACATTGGTCGGATAGATCTGGCCGGTATCTTCGTCCTCAGCCTTGTGCAGGCAGCATTGCCCGCAGCCGTCGCACAGCGCTTCCCATTCCTCGCGGGTCAGGCGTTCGATCGGCAGGGTCCAGAACTGATCGCGCATTACTTCACTGACTTGGCAAGGTCAGCGGCGACCGCGTCGGGCCCGTCGAAAGTCGGCAGAATTTCGATCGGTTCACCGCCCCGGCCGAGCAGGATGGCGTGCCTGGTGTGCTCCATCAGGTAGCCGCCGGGTGTCTCGCGGCCCTTGCTCTTGACCACCGCGAACTTCGCCGCGACCGCGTCGATCTCGGCCTGCGATCCGGTCAATCCGATGAGCTTGGGCGAAAAGGCGGCGGCGAACTGGCCGACCCGCTCGGGAGTGTCGCGCGCCGGATCGATGGTGATGAAGAACGGCTGGATCTCGGCCGCGAGCGCTGGATTCTGTTTGGCAAAACGGGTCAAGCCCTGGATCAGCACGTTCATATCGGTCGGGCAGGCATCTGGGCAGAAGCTGTAGCCGAAGTAGACGATCCGGTATTTGCCCTTGAAGCTGTCCGACGAAACACGAGCGCCGTCCTTGCCGGTAAGGGTGAACGGTGCACCGATGGTGGCACCTGCAAGTGCGACGCCTGCAATCGGCGGCGCGTCACCTTCGCTTTGCTGGCAGGCGCCCAGCGTCAGCGCGAGCCCAATAAAAATCGTACGAAATGGCTGAAACATGGCGCGTTGGTTCATGCTCTGCTAAACCGCGCCGCGCAAGGAGCGTTTCGGGCCCGGCAGCGATTCTGCCGCAGCCACGCAACAGGAGGAATTTCGTTCGTGCCGACTTTTCGCAAACTGACCCTGGCCTTCGCCGCCGCGCTGACCGCCGCCACGGCACTGCCGGGACCTGCGCTGGCGCAGTTTTCAGACAGCTATAAATTCCTCGAAGCCGTGCGCAAACGCAACGACAAGGATTTGCAGGAACTGTTCGAAAAGGGCGGACCGAACCTGGTCAACACCCGCGACCAGACCAGTCTCGACACCGGCCTGCACATTGCCGCGAGGGCAAAGAACCTGCGCTACATCAACTTCCTGATCTCCGCCGGGGCCAATGTGAACATGCGCAACTCGGACGGGGAAACCCCGCTGGTGATCGCCTGCAACCTCGGCTTCATCGAGGCGGTGCCGCCGTTGATCGCAGCTGGAGCCAAGGTCGACGAGAGCAATTCGACCGGTGAAACCCCGCTGATTACCTCGGTGCATAACCGCAACATCGACATGATGCGGCTCTTGCTTCTGGCCGGGGCGAACCCCGATCGCAAGGATAATTCGGGCCGCAGCGCCCGCGATTATGCGACGTTGGATCCCAAGAGCGAGACGCTGCTCGCCGAGATCAAGGCCGATGCCAAGGCCAGGCCCAGTAACGGCAAGCCGCTGTTCGGCCCCAATTGACCGTGCCTGACAGCCTGTCCGCGCTGCGCCTTGCGCTCGCCCCAGCCATTGCCGATGCCGCCGCGTTCGACGGCTGGAGCGAAGCCTCGGTGGATAGCGCCGCCGCCGCGCAGGGAATTGATCCGGCCAGCGCGCGCTATGCTTTTGCCGGCGGGACGATGGCGATGATCGAGGCCTGGGCCGCCAGCGTCGACGCCGCGATGTTCGCGGCTTTCCCGCCTGAACGGATCGCTGGACTCAAAATCCGTGAGCGGATCCGTGCACTCGTCCAGTTCCGGCTTGACGCGATCGTCCACCAGAAAGAGGCACTGCGCCGCGCGCAGGCGATCATGGCCATGCCGCAGAACGTAGCCTGCGCGGCAAAGCTGGGCTGGCACAGTGCGGACGCCATGTGGCGGCTCGCCGGCGATACCGCGACCGACTACAACCATTATACCAAGCGGCTGACGCTGGGATCGATCTACGCTGCGACGCTGGCGGTCTATGTCAGCGACACCAGCGAGGACTACGCGGAAACCAAGGCATTCCTCGATCGCCGGATCGAAGGGATCATGAAGTTCGAAAAGGCCAAGGCGCGCCTGCTCAAGCCGCGCGACGAGCAGTTCAGCGTAGCGCGGCTGCTAGGCCGGCTGCGCTATCCGGCGCGGTAACTGGTTCGTATTATTGCGAATGACTTGCAATATCGGCTTTGCTGTGGCAGCGCGGTTGGCATGACGCTTGACCTGCTTCCGATCGGCCAGCGCGCGATTGTAACCGCGGTTGACTGGGCCGCGCTCGCGCCGGATGAGGCGCAGCGGCTGCAGTCGCTCGGGCTCGATGTCGGAGCGCGCGTCGCCTTGTCGCACCGCGGCGTGTTCGGCGGGCACGATCCGCTGGCGGTGATGATCGGGCGGATGACCGTGGCGCTGCGCCGCAGCCACGCCCGCGCGATGACCGTCGGGAGCGTCTGAGATGAACCCGCTGCGCAGCGCCGCGCTGGTCGGCAATCCCAATGCTGGCAAAAGCGCGCTGTTCAACGCACTGACCGGCGCGCGGCAGAAGATCGCCAATTATCCCGGTGTCACGGTGGAGCGCAAGGCGGGGCGGCTGGTGCTGCCATCGGGCGTGCCAGTGGCGCTGACCGACCTGCCGGGCAGTTACAGTCTGACCCCGACCAGCCCTGACGAGGAAGTGACCCGCAAGGTCATCCTCGGTGAATTTTCGGGCGAGCCAGCCCCGCAAGTGCTCGTGGTGGTGCTCGATGCCTCAAACCTCGAACAGCATCTGGTCTTTGCGCAGGAAGTGATCGCGCTCGGCCGCCCGGTGGTGGTGGCGCTCAACATGGTCGATCTGGCCGAGCGTGACGGCCTGGTGCTTGACCCCGCGGCGCTGCAGGAGGCGCTGGGGGTGCCGGTGGTGCCGACCGTAGCGGTGCGCCGCCGCGGGCTGACCGAACTGGCCGAGGCGATCGCTGCTGCCGAAGAGCGTTCGCCCGAACACCACCGCCCGCACGTTACCATGACCGAGCGCCGCCTGACCGCGCACGCCATTGCCGAAAGCGTGATCCTCTCGGAAACCCGACGGCACCGGCTCCACGCCCGGCTTGACCGGCTGTTTCTCCATCCCTGGCTTGGCCCGCTGATCCTGTTTGCCGCGCTGTTCGTAATGTTCCAAGCGGTGTTCACCTGGGCGACGCCGTTCGCCGATGCCTTGCAGGCCGGGGTCGACTGGCTCAGCGCTACGGTCAAGGCCTTGCTCCCGGCCGGTCTCGCCCGTGATCTTATTACCGATGGGGTGATCGCCGGAGTCGGCGCGGTGGTGGTGTTTCTCCCGCAGATCGTGATCCTGTTCTTCTTCATCCTGGCTATGGAAGCCTCGGGCTACATGGCCCGTGCCGCCTTCCTGATGGACCGGCTGATGGCCCGGGTTGGCCTGTCGGGGCGCAGCTTCATTCCGCTGCTGTCCAGCTTCGCCTGTGCGGTCCCGGGGATCATGGCAACGCGCTCCATCGCCGATCCCAAGGACCGGTTGACCACGATCCTGGTTGCCCCGCTGATGACCTGCTCGGCGCGGCTGCCGGTCTACACGCTGATCATTGCCGCCTTCATCCCCAACACGCCCGTAGGCCTGGGCATGCGGCTGCAAGGCATGGTGATGATGGGGCTCTATGTGGCGGGGGTCGTCGGCGCGATGCTGGCCGCGCTGATCCTGCGCCGCACCCTGACCAAAGGTTCGGCCAGCGGCTTCATCATGGAGCTGCCCAAATACCAGATGCCGCGGCTCAAGGACATGGCGCTGGGTCTCTACCAGCGCGTGCAGATCTTTCTGCGCCGCGCCGGCACGATCATCCTGACGGTCAGCGTGGTTTTGTGGCTGCTGCTCAACTTCCCGCGTGCCGGGGTGGGCGAGGATCAGGTCGATGCTTCGTTCGCCGGGCACATCGCCAATGGCCTTGCGCTGGTGGTCGAACCGATCGGCTTCAACCGCGACATTGCGCTGGCGCTGATCCCGGCGATGGCCGCCCGCGAGGTTGCGGTCAGCTCGCTCGCCACGACTTACGCGGTGGGTAATGCCGACGAGACCAAGCAGACCCAGGCGCTCGGTGACCAGCTCAAGAGCCACTGGAGCCTGCCCACCGCGCTCGCCTTCCTCGCCTGGTTCGTCTTCGCGCCCCAGTGCATGAGCACGATCGCGGTCACCCGGCGTGAAACGAATGGGTGGAAATGGCCTGCCTTCATGTTGGGGTACCTGTTTGCGCTGGCCTATATTTTTGCCGGACTGACTTACTGGGCGGCGGTCTGGCTGGGGCTGGGCTGAGGTAGAATTTGGTTCGCACAAAGCGCGCAAAGGTGTTGCGCTCTTTGCGCGCTTTGCGCGAACCAAATCAACGCCTGTGGGAAAATCCACGCCAGCGAAACTGGCACTCCCCCCGCCAAGCGGCTAGTCCGAGGGACACAATTCCAAAGGGACTCGATTCGATGGCAGGCAGCGTCAACAAGGTTATCATCGTCGGCAATCTGGGCGCTGACCCTGAGGTCAAGAGCTTTCAGAACGGTGGCAAGGTCTGCAACCTGCGGATCGCTACCTCGGAAAACTGGAAAGACAAGAACACCGGCGAGAAGCAGGAACGCACCGAATGGCATTCGGTCGCGATCTTTTCCGAAGGGCTTGCCGGGGTGGCGGAACGCTTTCTGCGCAAGGGCAGCAAGGTCTACATCGAAGGCCAGCTGCGCACCCGCAAGTGGCAGGACCAGTCAGGCAATGATCGCTATTCGACCGAAGTGGTGCTGCAGGGCCCCGGCTCGGTGCTGACCATGCTCGATGGCGCGCCCGGCGGCGGTCAAGGCGGCGGCGGCGGTGGTGGGGGTCAGCGCGCGGGCGGCGGCGATTGGGGCGGTGGCGGCGCCGGCAGCAGCGCGCCTGCTGGCGGCCAGCGTTCGGGCGGCAGCAACGTGGGCGGTGGTTTCGCTGACGATCTGGACGACGACATCCCGTTCTGAGTTGGCTCCAAACCAATCCAGTGAGCCGTAGCAACGGCGCTTCTGGCTCGAAACACTTCCCCTTCCAGAAGGGAATGTGGCTTCGCCATTGCTACGGCTCAATTCGCATATCACGTTTATTGGGCCTGAAAATGCCTCCTTGAAAAATCATGCCGGAAAACCGGCACGATTCCGCGAGCTCAGTCCTTCTTGAACATGTCCTTCAGCGCGGCGAACGGGCTGGCGTCGCTCGGGTCGAGCAGGCCGGCGCGGCGGCGGGCTTCTTCGGCGCCGGGACCTTCAAGGTAGGGATCGATCGCCAGCCCCAGCGTCTGCGCCAGTGCTTCGCCAAGGTCGAAACGGCCGCCCTCCATCTCGATCTGATCGAGCATCTCGGCCTCGAGTTCCAGTTCCTCGGGCAGGTCGGTGGCGGGGGGCACGAACTGCAGCTCGACCGGTTCGTGCACGCCGACTTCAAGTTCTTCGGCGGATACTGCGCAGCTCTGCACCACATCGGCATCGAGCACGCCGCGCGCGCGGACCGTCTGGCCATCGGGCGTGAGCGTGATGCGGGCGCTAAGCTGCCTGACCGCGACCAGGTCGAAACGCTCCGCCAGCGCTTCGCATTCGGCCGCGCTGGCGGTCACTTCGACGGGCTTTTCCGGCAACTGCCGCGCGTCGATCAGGCGGGACATTTCGCTCATCTCGGCACGGTCCCGGCGATCAGGTCGGCGTCGCTGACGGCGGCGAGGCTCGCGGCCATGTGGCGCATTTCGCTGGCGATCGCCGCTGGATCGGCCCCGTCGATCAAGCTCATATTGCGCTCAATCGCGCCAATCAGCGCGCTGTCATCGGATGCGGCAAGCCCCGCGCGAAACGCATCGAGCCGGCCGCCGAA
>JAYUCG010000145.1:0-13031 GCA_043740455.1 Novosphingobium sp.
CGTGCTGGCCAGTGCCTTCACGCAAGGTCACGCTGGTCCGTTCGATCACGGCGGAAGCCATCTGGCTGGCGATCGCGCGCTTCCAGATCAGTTCATAGAGCTTGGCTTCGTCGCCGCTGCCGAACTTGTCGCGCGAGAACTCGGTCGGACGGATCGCCTCG
Organism: Novosphingobium sp.; assembly: GCA_043740455.1. GTDB lineage: Bacteria > Pseudomonadota > Alphaproteobacteria > Sphingomonadales > Sphingomonadaceae > Novosphingobium. The sequence goes on from JAYUCG010000145.1 coordinate 162, forward strand.
TGGGCTTCCTGCGCGTTCTTGGCTTTGGTTTCATAAATACGCGGCTTTTCAGGCAGGTAATGCCCGTTCTTGTAGCGCTCTGTGATGGTAACGCGGGCGGCGGAAATGGCGCTGGAGTCCATCTGCACGCCGTCGGTGCGCATGTAGGTAATCGCTCCCGCTTCATACAGCGACTGCGCCACCCGCATGGTATGACTGGCCGAGAAGCCGAGCTTGCGCGAAGCTTCCATCTGCAGCGTCGATGTGGTGAACGGCGGGTATGGATTGCGCCGGGTCGGCTTGGTCTCAACCTCCTCGACCCGGAAGGTCGCGGCTTCGACCGCCGCCTTGGCCCGCGCCGCCGAACCTTCATTGCCCAGGCTCAACTTGTCGAGCTTCTGCCCTTCGAACTTGACCAGCCGCGCCGGGAACTCGGTGCCGAGATGCTCCAGCCTGGCCAGCACCGACCAGTACTCATCCGCCCGGAACAGCTCGATCTCGCGCTCGCGCTCACAGATCAACCGCAACGCGACCGATTGCACGCGGCCTGCGCTCTTCGCGCCGGGCAGCTTGCGCCACAGCACGGGGGAGAGCGTGAAGCCGAACAGGTAATCGAGCGCGCGGCGGGCGAGATAGGCGTCAATCAGGTCCTGATCGAGCTCACGCGGGTGCTTCATCGCCTCAAGGATCACCTCCTTGGTGATCGCGTTGAAGGTGACCCGTTCGACCTCCTTGGGCAGCGCCTTCTTCTTGGCGAGCAGTTCGCGCACGTGCCACGAGATCGCCTCGCCCTCACGGTCAGGGTCGGTCGCGAGGATCAGGCGGTCGGCGGTCTTGGCCGCATCGGTGATCGCCTTCACCTGCCGCGCCTTGTCGCCGTAAACCTCCCAGTCCATCGCAAACTCTTCGTCGGGCCGGACCGAGCCATCCTTGGGCGGCAGATCGCGGACGTGGCCATAGGAGGCGAGGACCATATAGTCCTTACCCAGGTACTTCTCGATGGTCTTGGCCTTGGCAGGCGATTCAACGATGACTAGCTGCATGATGGGTGTTGCAATCCTTACGCGTATACGTACGCGCGAGGGTGGGGAGCAGCGCGGGGTTCCGTCAAGGGTTTAGGCGAACACCTCGTCAAAGTGGTTGGTGGCCGGCGTGACGCAGCGATAGACTGCCACGGACAGGACCCAACCCAGCACCGCAACACCACTGACCAGCGCATTGCCCAATGCGTTAAGGAGCAGAGCGTTTACGAGCGAGGCACCAGCCAGAACAGCTATCGAAAGCCACATCGAGCCGCCCCATACGACCAACCCGACGAAATAAATCAAGGAGAGCTGCACCTTGGAAGCCGCGGTGCGTTCCCAACTGATCGTAAGCGATTCAGTCGCTGTCCTGTTCTCTGCCACGATGGCAGGCACGGCAACCGACCAACGGGCCGTCAGGAAGATTGCAGGAACAATCAAGGCCAGCAACCCAAACAGGATTCCCACACCACTCAGCAGCCCGGATCCAAAAATTGAGCCGTAGCGGCGATAGCCCCGGCCGCCCGGCAACCGGTCCTTCAACAGTCTTTCGACGACCAGAAACTGCCCGAGGATCGAGACGACCAGACTCGGCACGAGATTTGCAGCTGCGCTACCCGTCAAATCGGCGACCGAATAGAGCGCGGCAATCAAGCCAACTGCAGCCAGCAGATAGACCGCGTTGCCCTGCAATAAATCGCGAAACTCATCGACGATATCGATAATCTCGACGCGCTGCCCTGCTTCAATCATGTTGAGATTTTACCGCGCTTTTGAATGCTGCCACGCGATAAAGAAACCCAGGCCCAACGCCAAGTCGATGCACGCGAACAAGGCCACCGGCGGATTGACCGGATAGCCGCTGGCCCACAATGAAAGGCAGGGCACGCCGAACACCAGCTTCTCTGCCACCGCGATCAGCATCAGCGGGCGGTACTTGGCGGTATCGCTGCCGATCATCCAGAACACCGCCTGGAATACCAGCGCGAGGCCGACAAAGCCGAGGAACACCTCTGCGCCCATCGGCGGCAGCGGGGTGAAGTACAGCGGCAGCAGCACGATCACCCCATAGATCGCGGCCCAGCGAAACATCCGTGACGGAAACTTGCTCATGGTCCCCTCCTTGATCAGGCGCGGCTGACCCGTCCGCCGGCGTGGCGCACCAGCCCGCCGCCCAGTTCCAGCTCGAGCAGCGCAAGCTGCACTGCTGCCCCGCTCGCCCCGCTCTGCCGGATCAGTTCATCCACCGCGACCGGGGCCATGGTCAAGAGTGAAGCGATATCGGGCACCGTATCATCGAGGTCATCGGGCAGCGCTTCGAAGTCCGCTGCGGTTTCGCGGAAGGTTGAGCGCGGCTGGCCGTTGAAGCCCTCGATCAGCTCGATCACGTCAGCCGCGCATTGCACCAGCACCGCGCCCTCGCGGATCAGCTGGTTGCAGCCTTGCGCGCGGGCTTCCAGCGGGGAGCCGGGCACCGCCATTACCTCGCGCCCCGCCTCTCCCGCCAGCCGCGCGGTGATCAGCGAGCCTGACTTGGGCGCGGCTTCCACCACCAGTGTGCCCGCAGCAAGACCAGCGATGATCCGGTTCCTCGCAGGGAAGTGCCGCGCCAGTGGATCGACGCCAGGGGGTTGCTCGGTGAGCAGAAGCCCCTTGGTGGCGATTGCTTCCTGCAGTTCGGCATGTTCGGGCGGATAGGCAATGTCGATCCCGCTGGCGATCACGGCGATGGTGCCGCCATCAAGCGCCGCCTGATGCGCCGCGCCATCGATCCCGCGGGCCAGGCCCGAAACGACCACGAACCCCGCCTCAGCCAGTTCGCGCGCGAACTGGCGCGCCAGCTTGACCGCCGCAGCCGAGGCATTGCGCGCGCCGACGATCGCCACCGTGGGCCGCTTGCCCAAGGCGAGGTCACCGCGCCAGGTGAGGATCGGCGGGGCGCTGTCGAGCTCACCCAGCAAAGCCGGATAATCGGGATCGTCGTGAAACAGGTAGCGCGCCTTGGCAGCGCGGGCGGCGGCGATCTCGGCGCTGACCCGGTCTGCGCTTGCGGCGCGGTAGGGTGTGCCGCCGCGCGCGGCGAGATCGGGCAGCGCATCCAGCGCGGCCTTCGCATCGCCAAAGCGCCGCAGCAGCTGGCGGTAGCTGACCGGGCCAATGTTGGGCGAACGCAGCAGGCGAATGCGGGCGAAGGCTTCGTCCTGCGTCAACACGGCGCGGGTCAGCTCTTCTGGCCGACGCGCGGCTCGGTTCCGGCGCGCAGCCGGGAGATATTGGCCCGGTGACGCCACAGCACCACCAGCGCGATTCCGGCAAGCGGCAGGATCAGCTCGGACCGGCCCAGCGCCCAGGCCGCAATGGGCCCGGCCAGCGTTGCCGTCATCCCGCCGAGCGAGGAAATTCGCGAAATCGCGAAGACCACCAGCCACACCGCCGCGCAGATCAGCGCGACCGGCCAAGACAAGGCCAGCGCAATGCCCAGCGCGGTGGCCACGCCTTTGCCGCCCTTGAACCCCAGCCAGACCGGGAAACAGTGCCCGACAATCGCGCCGAATACCGCAATCGGCGCGGCGAGCGGCCACCACTGCGCGGCCAGCCACACCGCCAGCGCGCCTTTGCCAGCATCAAGCAGCAGCGTTCCGGCGGCGAGCCCCTTGCGGCCCGTGCGGAGCACATTGGTTGCCCCGATGCTGCCCGAGCCGATGCTGCGCAGGTCCCCTGCCCCGAACAACCGGGTCAGGATCAGACCGAAGGGGATCGACCCCAGCAGGTAGCCCAGCCCCAGTGCATAGACCGATTCCATCGCAGTCCCTTCCCTTTGACCGCTACAGGTAGCTACAAGGCAGGTCCGCCGACAAGTGCGGATCAGGGGATTGCCACGGAAATGGATGCTGACGCGCCGCTGCTGCTGTTCGATTCGGGCGTCGGCGGGCTGTCGGTGCTGGCCGAGGTGCGCAAGGTCCTGCCCGATGCGCCGGTGATCTATGCCGCGGACAACGGCGGACTGCCCTATGGCCCCAAGACAGAGGCCGAGGTTGCAGCGCGGGTCTGCGGGCTGCTCGGGCGGATGAGCGAGCGCTTTTCCCCGCGGCTGATCTGCATCGCCTGCAACACCGCAAGCACGATCGCGCTGGACATGGTCCGCGACGTGCTGGCAGTCCCGATCGTTGGCACGGTCCCGGCGATCAAGCCAGCGGCCGAGATGACCCGCAGCGGCACCATCGGGCTGCTCGGCACCGCGGCAACTATCCGCCAGCCTTACGTCGACCGGCTCGCTGCCGAATTCGCCGCGGACAAGCGCCTGTTGCGCCACGCCGCGCCCGAACTGGTCAGTGCGGCAGAAGCCAAGCTGCACGGCGAACCGGTCGATCAGGCTGTCATCGAGCGCACGATCGCAGGACTGCGCGACCAGCCGGGCGGCGCGGAGATCGATACCGTGGTGCTGGCCTGCACGCACTTTCCGCTGCTGCACGACGAACTGGCGGCGGGCTTTGGCGGAGGCGTGGCTTTCGTCGATGGCGCAGCCGGGATCGCGCGGCGAATTGCCCATCTTGTCCAAGGTCAGTCCTTCACCCGCAGCCTCCCCGATTTCGCGCTGTTCACCCGCCGCGATCCTGACTTTGCCCGGCTCGCCCCGGCCCTCGCGAGCTACGGGCTCACCCAAATCGAGGTATTATGAGATGACGACACGCCTCAATTATATCTTGCTGGTGCTCGTGCTCATGGTGAGCTTGCCGTTCTACTGGTTCCTGCTCGACAACAGCGGCGCCAGTCTGCCGGCCAAGCCGATTACCATGGCTGAACTGCGCGCCCTGGCAGCCTCGATCCCCGGCGAAGCGCCCTACGCGATCGAAGCTGAGCGTGCCGCTTATCGCCGGGTCCCAGGGGATTTCATGGTCGCCGGGTCCGGCATCAAACGCAAGCTGATTGGCTACATGGCGTTTCGCCTGCCGGTGCGTGGCGGCAAGGCTGTGCTGATTGAAAGCGGCATGAACCAGCCCACCGCCAACGCACTCCACGCCGAGCGGATTAACATCTCCGCGCAGGCCCGCATCGAGCGCGAGATGGACCGCGCGGGGATGATCCTGGTTACGCATGAGCATCCCGATCACCTCGGCGCATTGGCCATGCATGGCGGCGCGGCGCTGGCCAATTCGGCATGGCTCAACTCGCGCCAGCTTGCCGCGCCGCTCGCCTGGAATGGCCCGAAACCGCCAGCACGCCTTAACGGTGTGGCACCGCAGGCGGTTGCCCCGGGGATTGTCGTGATCCCTGCTCCCGATAGCCATACGCCCGGATCGCAGCTCATTTACGTGCGCCTGGCCAATGGCCGCGAAGCGCTATTCGTCGGTGACAATTCGAGCTTTGCGCAAAACTGGATGGAGCAGCGCGGACGCTCGCGCCTGTCAGAGACTTTCTTCGTGCCCCAGAACCGGGCCGAAGTCTTCGCTTGGCTCAAGACGATCCGCGCGCTCAAGGCGCAGGCTCCGGGGCTTGAGATCATCCCCGGGCACGATTGGGAGTGGCTCGAACAGTCCGAAAACAATCCCAGTGTGAGGATCGGCTTTTCAGACCCGTTCTAGTGCGAACGATTCGCAGCAAAACCGCTGGAAAAGCTGCAATTCGTGGCGTAGAGCGCGGTTCGTATCTGGCTGTGTGAGTCCCGGTTCGAGGACGCGGCCGTAGGGCGGTGAGCACGTGAACTACGATCAGATTTTTGACGCAGCAATTGGCCGGCTCCATTCAGAGGGCCGCTACCGGGTATTTATCGATATCCTGCGCAACAAGGGCAGCTATCCCAACGCGCGCTGCTTTGCCGGTCACAACGGGCCCAAAGACATCACCGTGTGGTGCTCGAACGATTACCTCGCGATGGGCCAGCACCCCAAGGTGATCGCGGCAATGGAAGAAGCGCTGCACGATGTCGGTGCCGGGTCAGGCGGGACCCGCAACATCGGCGGCAACACGCATTACCACGTCGATCTTGAGGCTGAGCTGGCGGACCTGCACGGCAAGGATGGCGCACTGCTGTTCACTTCGGGCTATGTCTCGAACGACGCGACCCTGTCGACACTGGCCAAAGTGCTGCCCGGCTGCATCATCTTTTCCGATGAACTCAACCACGCCAGCATGATCGCAGGGATCCGCAATTCGGGCGCGGAGAAGCGCGTGTGGCGCCACAACGATCTGGCCCACCTCGAAGAGCTGCTCGCCGCCGAAAACCCGGACGTGCCCAAGCTGATCGCCTTCGAAAGCGTCTATTCGATGGAAGGCGATGTCGCCCCGATCCATGCGATCTGCGACCTGGCCGACAAGTACAATGCGCTGACTTACATCGACGAGGTCCACGCGGTGGGCATGTACGGCCCGCGCGGCGGCGGGATCACCGACCGTGATGAAGCCGCGCACCGGATCGACGTGATCGAAGGCACGCTGGGCAAGGCCTTCGGTGTCATGGGCGGCTACATCGCGGCCGACCGCAAGATCATCGACGTGATCCGCAGCTACGCGCCGGGGTTCATTTTCACCACTTCGCTCTCGCCGGTGCTGGTCGCGGGCGTGCTGGCTTCGGTGCGCCACCTCAAGGCGTCGAGCGTCGAGCGCGATGGGCAACAGGCCAACGCCGCCATGCTCAAGGCTATGCTGCGTGAGGCCGGACTGCCGGTGATGGCATCGACCACCCACATCGTGCCGCTGATGGTTGGCGATCCGGTCAAGGCCAAGACCATCGCCGATATCCTGCTCGCCGAGTATGGCATTTACGTCCAGCCGATCAACTACCCGACTGTGCCGCGCGGGACCGAACGGCTGCGCTTCACCCCGGGCCCCGCGCACACCGAGCCGATGATGCACGGCCTGACCGAGGCGCTGACCGAGATCTGGCAGCGGCTTGATCTGGCCCTCGCTGCTTAACCCCGATTTACCGCGATTCCCGCTGGACCAAGAGCAGGAAACCGTTACGACTCCAGCCGGTCACCCCGTGCTGGGGTATGTGCAGGCAATCGTTCGGTTGCCACTGTTTTTGGGAGTAGAGCATGGCAACCGACTGGGCCGCAGACGTCAAGAAATACGATGCCAAAGCTCATGAAACCGCCATCGCCGGGATCGTGCGCTATTGCGGGATTGCCCTGCGCAACCGCGATTCCTCGCTGGTATCCTTCAGCGATAAGGCCGAGACCGACCGGGTCCGCAACAACTTCCTCAAGAAGAAGCTGGGGCTGACCCAGGCGGACAGCGTCCTCGATGCTGCGATCGCCAAGGTGGGCGAGCAGATGAAGGCGGATCGGACCAAGAACCGCGTCACGGTTTACTACCTGCTGGCCGCCGATCTGGGTCAGCTTGGCCAGTTCGCCAAGGCTGCGCCTGCTGCGAAGAAGGCTCCTGCAGCCAAGACCGCAAAGGCCGCCGCACCAGCCAAGGCACCTGCGACAAAAGCTCCTGCCGCGAACACTGCTACAGCCAAGTCGGCACCCAAGACTGCGGCCGCGAAGCCCGCTGTCAAAACTCCGGCCAAGGCAGCTCCGGTCAAGGCGGCTCCGGCCAAGGCGACTCCAGCCAAGGCGGCTCCTGCCGCCAAGGCACCGGCCAAGGCTGCCACCGCGCCTGCCAAGAAGGCTGCGGCACCAGCCAAGATAGCTGCTGCTCCAGCGAAGAAACCTGCGGCGCCTGCAAAGCTGGTGAACAAGCCAGCCGCCAAAACCGGCGCTGCGGTCGAAGCGGTGAAAGCCGCGCCGGCTGCGACGATGGCCGCTGCAGCCGCAACGGCTGCCGCGGTTGGAGCGGCGGCGACCGGCGCTGCCAGCATGGTCAAGGACGCCGCCAGCGGCACTGCCGACAAGGTTGCAGCCGCCATGCCTGCGGTCAGCAAGCCTACGCCTGTCGCAGCCGCTGCGGCCGATGACGGGTCCGAAATGAACTGGCTGTGGTGGGTCATCGGCCTCGCCGTCGTCGCCTTTGCTGCGTGGTGGTTTTTCACTTCGCGCAACCCGGATGCAACCGAGGGCAACACGACTGAAGCTGCGGCAAGCGCGGCGGCTTCGGACGTCGGCACCGATCTGGCCGCCGCACCCGTTGAAGGCACCATCACCATTCCGCAAGGTGCTGGGGTGACCAGCGAAATGCGCGATGGCAAGCCGGTGGTGAAGGTCTATTTCGATAGCGGCATGACCGGCGTGGCTCCTGATTTCGCCAACACCGCTGGCGGGCTCAAGTCATGGCTTGATACCCATTCGGGCGCGACCCTGGCGGTTTCGGGTTACAGCGACCCGAGCGGCAACGCCGCCGTCAATGCCACGCTCGCCAAGCAGCGCGCACAGGCAGTCCAGTCCGCACTGGTGGCTGCGGGCATTCCCGCCACCAGCGCCGCGCTGGTCAAGCCTGACGCGGCGATCGATGCCACCACCGCCAAGGACGCCGCGCGACGGGTCGAGGTGGTCGTCAAGTAAGGGATCGCCATTACGGCCTAACGAAAAGGGGCGGCTGCCAGCCTGGCAGTCGCCCCTTTTCGTTTGCGTTGCGCGGCGCCGCTTAGCGCAGCGAAACCACGTTGTCGCTGATCCGCGGATCGCGGCGGTTGCCTAGGTACTGGCTCGCCATCGGCTCGTCCCCGGCCTCGATCGCCGCGGCTTGGCCAAAACCGTTGAACGCAGTTTTCATCGCCGCGCCATAAGCGCCGAGCATGCCGATTTCGATGTAGTCACCGGCCTGCACGTCCACCGGCAGCAGGAACGGACCCTCCATGTAATCGGCATCGTCGCAAGTCGGACCATAGAACGAACACGGCTTGAGCTGTTCGCTGCGCCCGTTTGACAGGCACCGCACCGGGAAGCGCCAACCAACATGCGCGGCATCGTACAGCGCGCCGTAAGACCCGTCATTGATATACAGCTCGTCATCGCGGGTCTTCTCGACCCGGACGACCAGCGAGTTATATTCAGCGCAGAGCGCGCGGCCAGGTTCGCACCACAGTTCGGACGAATAGGACACCGGCAGCGATTCGGCGGCGCGGTGGATCGCTCCGAAGTAATCTTCAAGCGGCGGCGGCTCCATGCCCGGATAGATCGACGGGAAGCCCCCACCGACATCGATGATATCGACGGTAACCGCCGCAACCACAATCGCCGCACGAACCCGCTCAAGCGCCTGGACGAAGGCAAACGGGGTCATCGCCTGGCTGCCGACGTGGAAGCACACCCCGAGCCAGTCAGCGACCTGACGGGTTGCCTGGAGCAGCGGCGCGGCATCGGCCAGATCGATCCCGAACTTGGACGCGAGACTCAGCTCGGAATATTCCGAAGAAACGCGAAGCCGCACGCACAGCCGCAAATCTTCTGCCGGAGTGCCATCGGCCTGCGCGGTTGCCGCAACGATCTTGGCCAGCTCATCATGGCTGTCGAGGCTGAAGGTGCGAACGCCATGAACGAGGTAAGCCTCGGCGATCGCGCTTTTCGACTTCACCGGGTGCATGAAGCACAGCACGGCCTCAGGCAGCGTGGCGCGGACCAGCCGCACTTCGGCAATCGAGGCGACATCGTAACGGGTGATCCCCGCTTCCCACAGCACCTTGAGGAGCTCGGGCGACGGGTTGGCCTTCACCGCATAAAGCGAGGTGCCCGGAAACTTCTCGACAAAGAAGCGGGCAGCGCGCGCGGCGGCGTGCGGACGGTTGATTATAACGGGTTCGTCAGGCGAAAGTGCGCGAACTACAGCCGATGCGTCAGGATACTGGTGCAACTCAAGGGACCCCAATAGGCCTTTCGGCCAGGTAACACTAAGAACGAGGCTGCCTTGCGGTTATTGGAAGTCCCCATGGGGCAGCGGGGGGTCGCTATAAATCGTGACAGGTGAACTGCAAGTGAAAATGCATGGGTTTAGCGGCGAAACCTATCCTAACATGAGATGGTCCGAAACGGCACGAAACGCCGGGAGGGTGGCAGCGTCGATCACGGTGTTGGCAGCGACCGGGTGCGAGCCGAAGCGGGCGATCACCAGCTCGGCCGCCGGATCGACATAGATCGCCTGGCCGTGAATTCCGCGTGCGGAAAAAGCGCCATGATTTCCGGGCATTGACCACCACTGGCTGCGATACGAGCAATCCGGCAGGGTGGTGTAACCGGCCGGTGCGAACTCGGCTTTGCTGCCCCCGGCCTTGATCCCGGCAACAACTTCGCGGGCAATCGCCTGGCCGCCGTTGCCATATCCATCGTTACGCATCGTTTCGCCGAATCGGGCCATGTCGCGCAGCACCGGATTGAGCCCGCCCCCGGCGAACGGCATCCCGGTCGAATCAGTCAGGAAATCGGCGTCCTGTTCCATCCCCAGCGGGGCCCAGATTCGCGTCGACAGCAGCTTGTCGATTCGCGTGCCCGTGGTGCGGGCCACAATCCAGCCGAGCACTTCGGTGTTGCAGGTCCGGTACGTGAAACGCTCGCCGTGGGTGCCGCTCTTGGCGATGGTGGGGAGGTAGGCAAAGACATCGGTCTCGCCGGTATAGCCCGCCGGACGCGGGGTCAGCCCGAGCGCATTGCTCATCGCGCCGATGCCCGAATTGGGATCGGTATATTCCTCGGAGAAATCGAGCGCGGTGGTCATGTCGAGCACCTGACGCAGCGTGACATCGGCGAATCCGCTTCCAGCGAGTTCCGGAATTAAATCGCCAACCGGCGCTTCGGGATCGAGGCGGCCTTCCGCAATCAGCATTTCGGCGAGTGTGCCGACGTAGCTCTTGGTCACCGAGAACGCGATGTGCGTGCTGTCAGGCCGGGTTACCCCGAAATAGCGTTCGTAGACGATCGTGCCGCGGTGGAGGATTAGGATCGCATCGGTGAAGTTCTCGGCCAGCGATTGCTCCCAGGTCAGTGTGCGGCCATCATCGAGCGTCTGGAACTGCACTGCGTCCAGATCATCACGCAGCGCCACCGGCAGCTCCCACACCGGCCCCGTCCCCCGCGCCACGCGGGCGGTGGGCAGGAACTGGCGCATGTTGGAGAAGGCATAGCGGTGCGAGGGGAAGCGCATGTGATCCGCGCGCGCCCAGGCGATCCGCTTGTCGGGTGCGGGCGGCAGGCCCTGCTGCCAGCCCATGAGGAGCGGGTCGGAGGTATGGGCGTCGAGGATTTGTTCTGGCACTGTACTCTCCCGATTATCTTGTCCGGGAGAGCATGCCCTAGGAAAGCCGGTCGCGGAAGTCCTCGTAGGCGAAGCGCTTGATGCATTCGAGGCTGTCGCTCTCGCTGTCCCACAGCCAGATCGAAGGCAGCGGCACCCCGTTGAAGGTGGTGGTCTTGACCATCGAATAATGCGCCTGATCGAGGAAGGCGAAACGCTGGCCCACGCGCGGGCCCGAGGCAAAGCGGTAAACGCCGATCACGTCTCCCGCGAGGCACGAAGGCCCGCCGAGCCGGATCGCACCGCCCTGCCCTTCGTCGAGCGCCATTTCGTCATGCGGCAATTCGCCGAGCATCGCAGGGCGGTAGGGTGCCTCGATCACGTCGGGCATGTGGCAAGTGGCGGAAATATCGGTGATCGCCACCGGCATGCCGTTATCGCCGATGTCGAGCAGCGTGCCGACCAGGATCCCGGCGTCGAGCGCCACGGCCTCACCGGGTTCGAGATAGACTTCCGCGCCGGTATCGTCCTTCAAATCGAGCAGGAACTGGACCAGCTCATCGCGCTGATAATCGGCGCGGGTGATATGGTGCCCGCCGCCGAGGTTAATCCAGTCGAACTGCCCGAAGAACGGTTCGAGGTAATCGAACGCAACGTCCCAGGTTTCGCGCAACGGTTCGAAATCCTGCTCGCACAGCGTGTGCATGTGGAGCCCGTCGATCAGCTCGAAATGTTCTTCTTCAAGCTGATCGATCGGGAAGCCGAGCCGCGAATGCGGGGCGCAGGGATCATAGCGCGGCACTTCACCAGTGGGGTGCAAGGGATTGATCCGCAGGCCGATGTCGAAAATCACACCCCGGTCGCGCGCCGCCGCGATGATCGCGCTGCACCGCACGATCTGCTGCGGTGAATTGAACACCACATGGTCCGACAGGCGCAGGATTTCGTCGAGGTCTTCGGGCTTGTAGGCTGCGCAATAGGTAGTGATCTCGCCGTCGTAGAACTCGCCCGCGAGCCGTGCTTCCCACAGCCCCGAAGTGCAAACCCCGTCGAGATACTCGCCGATGATCGGCGCAGTCGACCACATCGAAAAGGCCTTGAGCGCGGCGAGCATCTTGATCCCCGCCCGGTCGCGCACATCGGCAAGCACCGACAGGTTAGCCCGCAGCCGCGCGGCATCGACCACGAAGCTCGGGCTATCGACGCGGGCAAGGTCGAAGTGGGCAAAGGCCCCCGGATCGCCGGCTCTGGTTTCCATCTGTTTGCTCGGTCCAATTGGTTCACGCAGAGACGCGGAGGAATAAGAAAAGACGCAGAGAGTTAGTCGGGTCGATAGTCGTTGACCACCCTGCGGATGCCGTCCTTCATCGTTGCTTCGGAAAAATTCAGAAGCAGCCCGACGGACTGTTTAAGTAATCTGAGGTAGGTCAAAAGCTGCTTTGCGTGAGCCTTGCTGAGCTGCTCAACGGCTTTGATTTCGAGGACGAGCCGTTCATCGACAAGCATGTCGATCTTGAAGGCAGGATCGTAAATCTCGCCGTCGAAGACGGCCTTCACCTGCACTTGGCGTTGAACCTTGAGGCCACGCACTCTCAATCGCCCGCTTAGCACCGATTCGTAGACGGATTCAAACAGTCCTGGACCTAACTCCCGATGAATCGAAATCGCCTCTTCAAGAACGATCGAACTCAATTCGTCGATTGGAATCACCAGCCCCTCCGCGTCTCAAATTTTTTCCCTGCGTCTCTGCGTGAACCAACTC
>JAYUCG010000146.1:0-5743 GCA_043740455.1 Novosphingobium sp.
CCCAAGCCCTGATCAATGTGCTGATGCTGGCCGGGCGATAGCGACCCCGGCCAGCGTCAGAGCTCCGGCTCCGACCAGCAGCAGACCGATCGATCCGCCCATCCCGGCATTGACCATCTGTTTGGCCAGCAGCGGCGTCACTGCGCCGCCGATGATCCCGCCCGCATTGAACGCCACCGAGACCCCCGAATAGCGAACCGGCACCGGGTAGAGGCTTGTCAGCCAGCCGCCGAGCGGGCCGTAGACGAAGCCCATCGTGAACAGCGCGAAGGACAGCGTGGCGAAAACCACCGCACCCGATCCCGAACGCAGCCCCGCGGCAAAGACTAGGCCGACTGCCATCGTCGCCAATGCGCCGAGCAACAAAACGCGGCGCGGACTGGTGCGATCCGCCCACCACACCGCCATGACAATCCCCACGGCGAGGAAGCAGTTGGCCCCCAGCTGCAACAGCAGGAACTGTTCACGCGCGTAACCCAGTTGCTTGGTCGCCAGATCGAGCGCGAACGCGGTGGAGAGGTAGAACAGCGCGAAGCAGGCGATCACGCCAGCGCTTCCCGCAAGCACCGCGCCCCAGTGCCAGGTCAGCAAGGCGCCGATCGGTACGGCCGGCGGCGGGGCGTGGGCCAGCGCAGCCTTAAAGGCCGGGGTCTCGGTCAGCCTCAGCCGGACCCACAGCCCGATGCCGACCAGGACCGCGCTAACGAGGAACGGAACGCGCCAGCCCCAGCTCAGAAACTGCTCGTCGCTGAGCCAGAGGCCGAGCAGCAGGAACAAGCCGTTGGCTGCGAGGAACCCCAACGGCGCGCCAAGCTGAGGCGCTGCGCCGAACCGCGCCTCCCAGCCCTTGGGCGCATTCTCCACCGCGAGCAGCGCCGCCCCGCCCCATTCTCCGCCAAGACCGAAGCCTTGCCCGAAGCGCAGGACGCAGAGCAGCAGCGGAGCGAGGTAACCCGCGCTCGCGTAACCGGGGAGGAACGCGAGCGCGAAGGTCGATCCACCCATCAGCAGCAGCGAGGCAACCAGCGTCGCCTTGCGCCCGGTCCGATCGCCGAAATGGCCAAAAGCGATTGCCCCGACTGGCCGCGCGAGGAAGGCGAGGCCGAACACCATGAACGCCTGCAAGCCCTGTGCCTCAGGCGAGCTTGCGGGGAAGAACAGCTGCCCGAACACCAGCGCCGTCGCAGTGGCGAAGACGTAGAAGTCGTAAAATTCGACCGCCGTGCCAGTCAGCGCGGCGGTCAAGATACGGGCGTTGGCGCGCAGCGGGTGCATGCGCAGCACCGCTGCTGCGCGCCAGGGCTCAAGTCAAATCAAATCAGGCTTACTTGCCGCCCGGATTACGGCAGCTATCCTGCACCTTGCGGGTGCAAACGGGGTAGACCTTGTTCATCGCTTCGGCCGGCGGCGCGGTCAGCGCTCCCTTGTACGGGCCAGCCTGGTAGGATGGATCAGCCGGTGTGGCAGGCGGAACGGGATCGGCGGCGGCGACTGGATCCGGCGGAGTTGCGCTCGGCATTGCAGACGACCCGACCGGGTTGGCCTGGACCACAGCAGCAGTCGCCTGGCCGGAAATCTGCGCTTCGACCGATGTCCAGGTGGCTGCGCGCTGCTCAGGCGGCATCGCCAGCATCTGGCCGCGCTGCGCCGCAGTCAGGCGCCACCAACCGTTCATCTGCACCGGGCTGAGGGTCCAATAATACGACTGATAGTCGGCCGGCCATGAATCATAGCTCGCGCGCTGATCGGCAGCCCAGCTGCCATAATCGGTCTGCTGGGCGGCGGTCAGAACAGGCGCGGCCATTGGCGCCATAGCTGAGGTCTGCGCAGCACCGCTCGAAACGATCAGCGGGCCCGCTGCGATCAGCAGAGCAAATGCAGAAGCGGCGGGAAACAACAGTTTACGCATGACAAATCTCCGAACTTTCGGGCGTGATAGCGTTACAATTACGCATGGCGCGGGAATCGGTTCCAGCGGCGGCCGGGCCAAGTGACATACGGTGGTATTGCCGCGACGAGCGGCAGACGGCGCTTGCGCAGTGGTCGCACGTTCCCTAACTGTTCGCTCGTGCAACCCCCCAACGACTCCCTGTCCGAGCCCTATCTCGAAGGGCTGAACGCGCCCCAACGCGAAGCGGTGCTGACCACCGAAGGTCCGGTGCTGATGCTCGCCGGGGCGGGTACGGGCAAGACTGCGGCGCTCACCACGCGGCTCGCCCACATCATCCGCACCCGCCGCGCCTGGCCGAGCGAGGTGCTGTGTGTCACCTTCACCAACCGGGCCGCTCGCGAGATGAAGGAGCGGGTCGCGCAACTGCTCGGGCCGAGCAGCGAAGGCCTGCCATGGCTCGGCACGTTCCACTCGATCGCCGCCAAGCTACTGCGCCGCCATGCCGAGCTGGTGGGCTTGCAATCGAACTACACGATTATCGACACCGACGATCAGCTGCGCCTGCTCAAGCAATTGATCCAGGCCGAAGGGCTTGATGAGAAGCGCTGGCCGCCGCGGCTGCTCGCCAGTTGCATTGACCGGTGGAAGAACAAGGGGCTGAACCCGGCCGACCTCGGCGTGGCGGAAAGCGAGGCCTACGCCAATGGCTTGGGGCAAAAGTTCTACCAGCTTTATCAGGACCGGTTGAAGGCGCTAAACGCCTGCGATTTCGGCGACTTGCTGCTGCACATGCTCAACGTGCTGCGGACCAACCGCGAGATTCTCGAGAGCTACCAGCAGCGCTTCAAATATATCCTGGTCGACGAATATCAGGACACCAACCAGGTCCAGTACCTGTGGCTGCGCCTGCTCGCGCAAGGCCACCGCAACATCTGCGTCGTGGGGGACGACGACCAGTCGATCTATTCATGGCGCGGCGCAGAAGTGACCAATATCCTGCGGTTCGAACAGGATTTTCCCGGCGCCAAGGTGATCAAGCTGGAGCAGAACTATCGCTCCACCCCTGACATCCTCGCCGCAGCCTCCGGCCTGATCGACGCCAATTCGCAGCGGCTCGGCAAGACCCTGTGGACGGAGAAAAACGGCGGCGACAAGGTCCGCGTGATCGGCGTGTGGGACGGCCCGGAGGAAGCGCGCAGGGTGGGCGAAGACGCCGAACGGCTAGCGCGTGAAGGGGCTTCGCTGGCGCAGCTCGCAATCCTCGTGCGCGCGCAGTTTCAGACCCGCGAGTTCGAGGACCGGTTCATCGCGATCGGCCTCAACTACAAGATCGTCGGCGGTTTCCGCTTTTACGAACGCGCCGAAATCCGCGATGCGCTGGCCTACCTGCGGCTGATCGCGCAGCCTAATGACGACCTGGCCTTCGAGCGGATCTATAACACCCCCAAACGCGGACTTGGCGACAAGACGCTGGAAAAGCTCCACCGCCACGCCCGCGCCCGCAATGTGCCGCTGGCAATGGCGGCGCTCGAAATGGTCGACAGCGACGAGCTGCCCGCGCGTGCTCGCAACACGCTGCTCGGCCTGATGCGCAATTTCGCGCGCTGGCGTGAAGCTTCGGCAATGCTCGCTCCGGCCGAACTGGTGCGGATCCTGCTCGATGAAAGCGGCTACACCGATGCGCTGCAGGCCGAACGCAGCGCCGAGAGTGCGGGGCGGCTCGAAAACCTTACCGAGCTCGCCCGCGCGATGGAGGAATACGAAACGCTCGGCGATTTCCTCGAGCATGTCAGTTTGGTTATGGACAACGACAAGGCCGACGATGCCGAGAAGCTGACGATCATGACGATCCACGCGGCCAAGGGGCTGGAGTTCGATTACCTCTACCTGGTCGGGTGGGAAGAAGGCGTGTTCCCCTCGCAGCGGGCGATGGACGAGGGCGGGCTCGCCGCATTGGAGGAAGAACGCCGCCTCGCCTATGTCGCGATCACCCGCGCGCGGCGGCAGTGCACGATCTTCCACGCCGCCAACCGGCGCATCTATGGCCAGTGGACCAGTTCCATCCCGAGCCGCTTCATCGCCGATTTGCCCGCCGCACACATCGCGCAGGAAAACACCATGAGCGGCGGGGCATCATTGTGGCGCGCGCAATTCTCGGAGCATTCCGATCCGTTCGCCCATGTCGCCGCCGCCCAGCCGAGCCGGACCATGACCCGCGGTCCCGGCTGGCAGCGCGCCGCCGCGCAGACCTATGATCCCGCCCCGCGCCGGATCACCGAAAACACCCGCAGCGCCGCCAGCTTCGCCGCACGGCCGCGCAGCGATATTGGCCTGGGTGCGCGGGTGTTCCATGAGAAGTTCGGCTACGGCACGGTCGTGTCACAGGAAGGCAACAAGCTCGAAATCGAGTTTGAAACCGCCGGGCCGAAGCGGGTGATCGACAGCTTTGTAAAGCTGGCTGACTAGAGCGCCGAAACGCCCAGGAAGCTTGGCACTGGGCCGTTCCAGACATCGGCATCGCCTTCTTCCACCGGCGCACGCTGGGCGGCGCGGCCGGGTTCGGGCTTGGGCGGCTTGGTGCCATCACGCTTGGGACGGTCGGCACGCGGCGAGGCTTCGGCGACAAGTTCAGGTGCCGCTTCCACCACTTCGGGTTCGGGCTTGGCGGCGCGCGGGGCGCGTTCGGCGCGGGCCGGCTTGGCAGTGCGAGCTGGCTTGTCCTCGCGCGGCGCGGGCGCGGGTTCGGCCTTGGCGCTCTTCCCGCCAATCTCGTAGACCGGGATCTGCATGCCGGTCAGTTTTTCGACATTGGCGATCGCTTCGGCGTCTTCGGGCGCAACCAGCGTGAAGGCTTTGCCGGTCGCGCCAGCGCGTCCGGTGCGGCCGATGCGGTGGACGTAATCGTCGGGGTGCCACGGCGTGTCGTAATTGAACACGTGGCTCACGCCCTTCACGTCGATCCCGCGCGCGGCGACGTCGGAGCAGCAAAGGATGGTGACAGTCCCGGCCTTGAACCGGTCCAGTTCGGCAATGCGCGCCGGCTGGTCCATGTCGCCGTGAATTTCCCCGGCGGAAAGGCCTTTTTGTTTCAGGGCCTTGGCAAGATCGCGCACCGTGGTCTTGCGGTTGCAAAAGATCATCGCGTTGGTCACGTCGTCTTCGCGCAGGAGGTCGATCAGCACGTCGCGCTTGGCGCGGCTCGAGCTGACCATCACCTTGTGCTGGGCGATGTTGAGATTGGCCGATGCGGGCCGCGCAACCTCGATGTACTTCGGGTTGCTAAGGAACTTGTCGGCGAGCTTCTTGATCGGCGGCGGCATGGTCGCGCTAAATAGCAACGTCTGCCGCGTCGCCGGAAGCTTCGAACAGATGGTTTCAATGTCCGGGATGAAGCCCATGTCGAGCATGCGGTCGGCTTCGTCGATCACCAGCAGCTTGGTGTCGGACAGCAGGATGGTGCCGCGATCGAACATGTCCAGCAGCCGGCCCGGCGTGGCGATCAGCACATCGACGCCGCGGTTGAGCACCTCTTTCTGGTCGGCCATGCTCTCGCCGCCGATGATCAGGGCGTGGGTCAGCTTCAGGTATTTGCCGTACTGGACAAAATTCTCGGCGACCTGCAGCGCGAGTTCGCGGGTCGGCTCCAGGATCAGGCTGCGCGGCATGCGGGCGCGAGCGCGGGAACCGGAAAGTATTTCGAGCATCGGCAGGGTGAAGCCGGCGGTCTTGCCGGTGCCGGTCTGCGCGGTGCCGAGCACGTCGCGTCCCATCAGCACGTAGGGGATGGCTTGTTCCTGGATCGGCGTCGGGTGGATGTAGCCCATATCGGCGATGGCCCGCAGCACCGGCTCG
>JAYUCG010000147.1:0-14802 GCA_043740455.1 Novosphingobium sp.
GGACCACCGTCCAGCAATGGGGCGTTGCGGTCGACGCGGTCGAGATCAAGGATCTCGACATTCCCGAACAGATGCAGCGCGCAATCGCCCGCGAGGCCGAGGCAATCCGCGAGAAACGCGCGCGGATCATCAAGGCCGAAGGCGAGAACGAGGCTTCGGCCAAGCTCGCAGAAGCCGCACGGACCATTGGTGAAGTGCCCGGCGCGCTCGAACTTAGGCGCCTCCAAACGCTGAGCGAAATCGGGGTCGAGCACAATTCAACGATCATCGCGATGTTCCCGACCGAGCTGTTGGCGGCGGCCAAGGAACTGGCGGGGCCGGGTAAGAAGAGTTGACCGAGAAACCGATGACTATCGAAGCAACAATCCGCCCCGTCACTCACGATCTAGGCGCGTTCCAGCTGCGGCGCGCGCTGCCCTCGCCGAGCCGCGTGATGGTGGGGCCGTTCATTTTTGTTGACCAGTTCGGCCCGGCACACCTGCCGCCGGGGCAAGCGATGGACTTGCGCCCGCACCCGCACATTGGCCTCGCCACGGTGACCTGGCTGTTCGAAGGCGCGATCGATCACCGTGACTCGATCGGCTCTTTTGCCACCATCCGTCCGGGCCAGGTCAACCTGATGACCGCTGGCAAGGGGATCGTCCATTCCGAGCGCTCACCGCAGACCGAGCGGATTGACGGACCCCACCTTTACGGGATGCAGACCTGGCTTGCCCTGTCCGATGGCCAGGAAGAGATCGCGCCCGCCTTCGAAAGTCTCGCCGACCTGCCGCTGATCGCGGACAACTGCGTTTCGGCCCGGGTGATCATGGGCTCGCTGTGGGGGCGGACTGCGCCGACCACCCAGCACGCAGCGACAATCTATGCCGAGGTCCTTCTCGCACCCGGCGGCGCGATCCCGATCGACGCCGAAGCGGACGAACGTGCGGTGATGCTGGTTCGCGGCGCAGCGGCGATCGATGGGATCGAGCTAGAGCTTTATTCGCTGGTGGTGCTTGCTCCGGGCCATGCAGCAAAGCTTGGCTCGACGCTCGGCGGGCGCGTCATGCTGCTGGGCGGTGAAGCGTTCAAGACGCCGCGCCACGTCTGGTGGAACTTCGTCTCAAGCTCGCGTGAGCGGATCAACCAGGCCAAGAGCGACTGGCGAAATGGCGCATTCGGCACGATGCCGGGAGATAGCGAGGAATACATCCCGATCCCCGACGTGCTGCTAACCAACAGCGATTAGAGATACATTCCGGGAGGACAACGAATGACATTTGTAGGACAGGCCGCGTGGATCACCGGCGCTTCATCGGGGATCGGCGCGGCGCTCGCGCGGGGCTTGGCAGCGCAAGGCGCACGGGTGGTGCTGTCGGGCCGCAACGTGGCGGCGCTCGATGCGGTGGCCGCCGATTGCCCCCAGGCGCTGGTACTGCCGTTCGAGACGACGGATTTCGCCGCAATCGGCCCGGCGGCCGAGCAAGCCTGGGGCTGGGCCGGCGGCATCGACCTGCTGGTCAACAATGCCGGCATTTCGCAACGCAGTCTGGCCCAGGAAACAGATTTCGCGGTTTACCAAAAGATCATTGATGTCGACTTGCTCGCCCCGATCGCGCTGACCCAGGCGCTACTGCCGCATATGGTGGCGCGCGGGAGCGGCCGGATCGCCATGATATCCAGCATCGCAGGCAAGGTCGGGGTGCCGATGCGCACGGCCTATTGCGCTGCGAAATTCGGCCTCGCGGGATATGGCGATGCACTGCGCGCCGAAGTCGCTCATCTTGGGCTGCAGGTTCACAATATCTACCCCGGATCGGTCGCGACCGATGTTTCGCGCAACGCGCTGACCGCCGATGGCGGCAAGCGAGGGGTCAGCGACAAGGTGATCGACAATGGGATCAAGCCCGCAGTCGCAGTGGCGCAGATGCTGGAAGAGATGCTCGCCGGAAATCGCGAGATCATCGTGGCCGAGGGCGCGGAGAAGGCCATGGGCGAAGCGCGCCGCACGCCCGATGCTCTGCTTGACCAGATTGGTGCGTTCATGGCCGCAGGCTACGTCCAGCGCATGAACGACGGAGCCGAATAATGGAGCAGGTTCGGGTCAAGCTGGCCAACGGGATCGAGTTGGACGTGGTCGATACCGGCCCGCGCGATGCCCCTGCCCTGATCTTCCTTCATGGATTTCCGGACAGCCACCGCACCTGGCGCCACCAGATCGCGCAACTTTCGGATCGTTACCGCTGCATCGCGCCGGACCAGCGCGGCTATCGCGGATCATCCAAGCCCAAGGGCATCGAGAACTATACGCCAGACAAGCTGATCGGCGATGTGTTCCTGCTGGCCGATGCGCTGGGGATCGACCGGTTCACCGTGATCGGCCACGATTGGGGCGGCGCAATCGCCTGGGGCGTGGCGATTGCCGGACAGATGAATGGCCGCGTGCCTCGTGCGGTCATCCTCAACGCGCCGCATCCGGTGCTGTTTCCGGAACTGCTCTACACCAATCGGGTGCAGCGCCAGGCGAGCCAGTATTTCCGCATTTTCCGCGATCCCACCAGCGACGCCCTGGTCGAACAGTTCGGGCTGGTCGGGGTTTTGTTGAAAGCCTTTGGCACCCCGGCCGAGAACCCTAAGATGGAACCGGCGGAGCGCCCCGCGCTGCTGGCCGACTGGGAGAACCGCGAGGCGGCAATCGCCATGCTCAATTGGTATCGCGCCAGCCCGGTCGCGGTGCTCGACATGGATGCACCGTTTGCAGTGCCCGAAGGCTGGCAGCGTTTCCCCTTGCCGAAGCAGACCATCCCGACGCTGGTGGTCTGGGCGATGGACGATCTCGCCTTGCCTCCTGAAAATCTCGATGGGTTGGACGAACTGATCGATGACCTGACCATCGTGCGTGTGCCGGGCGCGGGCCATTTCGTGCAATGGGAAGCGCCCAAGGAAGTCAACTCCGCGCTCGACCAGTTCCTGACGCGTACCGATGGCGACTGAGCCCCGGCGCGGCGGAATGGGGGCCGCGGTGGTCGCCGCGGCGCAGGCTGCACGGCGCTCGCTGCTGCGCAACCATGGCGGCGGGCATGCCCCGGTCAGCAACCTCGAGCTGTTTTTCGACCTCGTCTACGTGTTCGCGATCACGCAGATATCGGGTTTCGTCCACCACCACCTCGATCCGCTGGGCCTCGCCGAGGGGGCACTCCTGTTCCTCGCAGTGTGGTGGGCCTGGATGTATACCACCTGGGCGGCGAACTGGCTCAATCCGGAACGAATCCCGGTGCGGCTGCTGCTGCTGGCGCTGATGTTCCTGAGTCTGGCCATGGCCGTGGCCCTGCCGCGTGCTTTTGGAGACAAGGGCCTGGTGTTCGCCGCATCCTACGTTGCCCTGCAAGTCGGGCGCAGCACCATTGTGGCGCTGATGTTTCGCAGTGAAAATGCACACAACACCGTCAACATGTGGCGGATCACCGTCTGGTTCTCTGCGTCAGGCCTGTTCTGGATTTACGGCGGCATCGCCGGGCATACCACGCAGCTCATCTGCTGGGCTGTGGCTCTAGCCATCGAATATGCCGGTCCCATTGCGCTGTTCAGGGTACCCGGGCTCGGTCATTCGACGCTTAGTGACTGGAACATATCCGGCAGCCACATGGCCGAGCGCTGCTCGCTGTTCATCATCATTGCGCTGGGCGAAGGGATCGTCGTGACGGGCGCCAGCTTTGCCGGCTTACTAATGGAGATGGGCCGGGTCGCGGCGCTGGTGGTCGCGTTCATTGGCTCGGCATTGATGTGGTGGCTGTACTTCGATCTCGGCGCCGAGCGCGGTGCGCGGATGATCGCCGGGCATGCCCAGGCGGGCCGGATGGCGCGCAATGCCTACACTTATCTGCACATGCCGATCGTGCTGGGCATAGTGATCTGCGCGGTGGCTGATGCGCTGCTGCTCGAAGAATGGGACCACCCGGCCTCGCGCACCTTCGTCGCGGTTCAGGTCGGCGGGCTGCTGTTGTTCCTGATCGGGGTCGGTCTGTTCAAGCGTTCGGCCAATTCGCTCGGCAATTTCCCCTTTTCGCACCTGATCGCGACATTGTTGATCGTGCCACTGGGGCTGTGGAACTGGTGGCTGCCGATGACCACAGCCGGGCTTTCGCTGGCGTGCACAGTGGTGCTGCTGCTTACCGCTTACCAGGAATGGATCTCGTATCACGGCGGCTGGGTCGAGCGCTGGGAGGCGCGCGGCTGGCGCATCGGCACCTGGGCGCGGGTTCGCAACGAGCGCCGCCGCGAACGTCGACTTGCTCGCGACGCAGCGCGGGACAGCCTGCGCTAGATTAACCTGTCGCTGCCGCCCCAGCCGAGCCACGCGCCGTGCGGATGCGCGCGGGTGACAACCACGCCTTGCTCCCCGCCCGGCCAACAGCGCACCACCATCTCGTGGATGTGCATCACCCGGTTGGCCTCCAACGCCACCCAGGCGAGCGGCCGCTCAGGCGTGGCACGGGCACCCGCCGCTTCCATCGCCGCGGTCACCCGGGCCTGCTGGTCTTCGGGCACATATTGCCAGACGATCGAATGCATCAGCATCCGCGTCGTGCCTTCGGCTTGCGGCTTGGCCAGTTCGGCCTCGACAAATTCGGCAGCGTTCATTTTGACGAGATCGGGTGCCTGTTTCTTTGCTTCGGTGATCGCGGCTTCCATGCGCTCGAAGCGGATCGTGTGTTCGGGCCAGATATAGGCCTTGAGCCGGGTGGCTTGATCGGGGTCCGTCAGATCGACCGGGGCAACGTCGCAGCCTTTGGTCGAGACGATTTCGATCTGCCGGTCCGGCGGCGCATCGCCTTGCCATTCGGGCTGAAAGCGGATCGCGCCGGGTTCGGGCCCGACCTGCACTCCGCCCAGATCGTAGTGATAGCGATCGAGCATTAGGTTGATCCCCGCGCTCGACCCGATTTCGAAGCATTCGAAGCGTGGCGGCAGGCCTTGGTCAGCGAGCCAAAGCATCGCCGCGATGAAATTGGCTGAGCGGCCGGCCTCGTTGGTCTGCGGTGGGCCATTAAGCCACGGCAGAAGCTCGGCTTCATGCGCGCGAATTGCGGCGGCGATCACCGCTGCATCGTCGATCCCCTGGCGGTCGGCGTAGATGTCCGCGAGGGCAGGTTCGACACCGCGAAGCTGGAGCGAGTGGATCCCGCCGGCGATCCGCAGCGGCAAGGCATCGGCCAGCGGCGCTCCGGGCCAATTGCGAATCCGGTCAAGCAATTCGCCGGTTTCAGAGCTATCGATCAGGTCGCGCAGTGCCGCGACCACACGAGCCGTCATCGTTGCGCCCGAAGAGGTGCAATAGACCACCTGATTATCAAAGGCCGCGGCGACAATGCCGGGGCCGCTGGCGTTGATATCGATGAATTTGTAAGGCTCAGCCATGGCCGTCACTCCTGCTGCTTATTGTTGCAGATGCGAATGATATATGCGCCTTTTTGCTGCATCGCACAAGATGTCGGCCGCGCGGTTCTTGCCCTTTTGCCAGACCCGCCCTAAGGCCCGCTCGCTATGCCGCAGCCGCTGATCTTCGCCGTACCCAAGGGCCGCATCCTCGACGAGGCGTTGCCGCTAATGGCGCGCGCCGGGGTGGTGCCCGAAGCCACGTTTCACGACAAGAGCAACCGCGCGCTGTCATTCGGCTGTGAGGACAGCCAGATGCAGATCATCCGCGTCCGCGCCTTCGATGTCGCGACCTTTGTGGCGCACGGTGCGGCTTCGGTCGGGATCGTGGGTTCGGATGTGGTCGAGGAATTCGCCTACCCTGATCTCTATGCCCCGGTCGATCTTGACATCGGCCATTGCCGCCTGTCGGTCGCGCAGCCGGCCGGGCAGCAGTCCGCCAGCGGGCATTCAAGCCACCTGCGCGTCGCCAGCAAGTACCCCAACCTGACCCGCCGCCATTTCGAACGGCAGGGTATCCAGGCCGAAGTGGTCAAATTGAACGGCGCGATGGAACTGGCTCCGGGCCTTGGTCTCGCCAGCCGGATCGTCGATCTGGTCTCCTCGGGGCAGACGCTCAAGGACAACGGTCTGATTGAAACCGCGACGATCCTGCAGATCTCTGCCCGCCTGATCGTCAACCGCGCCGCACTCAAGACCGACGAGCGGGTCGCGGCGCTGGTCGAACGGTTCCGCGCGCTGGTCAGCGAAGCGAAGGCCGCCTGATGCTGCGGCTCAATACCAGCGACCCGGGCTTCGAGCTCGCCTTCCGCCGCCTCGTGGCCGACCGGCGCGAGAGCGATGAGCATGTCGCGCGCGACGTCTCGGTGATCCTCAGCGACGTCAAGAATCGCGGCGATGCAGCGCTGGTCGAATGCACCGCCAAGTTCGATGGGCACACGCTGGCAGACGACGCCTCGTGGCAAGTCTCGCTCGATGCGTGCCGTGAGGCGTTCGATGGCCTCAAGCCGGACCTGCGTGCAGCGCTCGAATTGGCCGCGCAGCGCATCCGCGCCTTCCACGAAAAGCAGCTCCCCAAGAACCGCGACGAGACTGACGAGCTCGGCGTGCGGATGGGCGCACGCTGGCGGGCGGTCGATGCGGCCGGGCTCTATGTACCGGGCGGCCGCGCGGCCTACCCTTCGTCGCTGCTGATGAACGCGATCCCCGCCAAGGTCGCCGGGGTCGAGCGGCTGGTGGTGGTGACCCCGACGCCCAAGGGCGAGGTCAACCAGCTGGTCCTGGCCGCCGCGCACCTTGCCGGAGTGGACGAAGTCTGGCGCATCGGCGGGGCCCAGGCGGTCGGTGCGCTGGCTTATGGTACCCAGCGGATCAAACCGGTCGACGTGGTTGTCGGCCCGGGCAATGCCTGGGTCGCCGAGGCCAAGCGCCAGCTGTACGGCGTGGTCGGGATCGACATGATCGCCGGGCCGAGCGAGATCCTGCTGATCGCCGACGGGCAGAACGATCCCGAATGGGCTGCAGCGGACCTGCTCAGCCAGGCCGAGCACGATCCCGCCGCCCAATCTATCCTGATTACTGACGACCCGGTATTTGCCGATAACGTCGCCGACCGGATCGGGGTCGAGCTGGCCATGCTGCCGAGCGCCCGCGTGGCGAGCGAAAGCTGGAAGAACCACGGCACGATCATCGAGGTGGCGAGTCTCGACGAGGCACCTGCCCTCGCCAACGCTCTGGCTGCCGAACACGTCCAGCTTTCGGTCGATGCACCCGAAAAGCTTTTCAAGCAGATCCGCCACGCCGGCTCGGTGTTCCTCGGCCGGATGACGCCGGAAGCGGTCGGTGACTATGTCGCCGGGCCCAACCACGTACTCCCTACCGGCCGCCGCGCACGGTTTTCCTCGGGGCTGTCGGTGCTCGATTTCATGAAGCGTACCAGCTTCATCCAGCTCAATGAAGCTGCGCTCAAGGCGATCGGCCCCGCTGCGATCCAGCTCGCCGATGCCGAAGGCCTCCCGGCGCACGCCCGTTCGATTGAAGTGAGACTCGGCATATGAAGGCGCGTTCCAAAGCCCGCTCGGCGGCCCGTCTGGCGGCCGTGCAGGCGCTGTACCAGCTCGACATGGAAGCGACCGCGATGGCGCAGTTGCTGGATGAGTTCCACCGTCACCGGCTCGGCGCGGAGATCGAAGGCGACCAGTACGCCCCGGCCGAAATCCCCTTCTTCGACGATGTCGTTGAGGGCGTGACCGCGCGCAAGGACGAGATCGACGACATCCTGGCAGGCAAGCTGGCTCAAGGCTGGAAGCTCGAACGCCTCGACAAGACGATGCTCCAGGTCCTGCGCGCCGGAACCTTCGAACTGCTCGCCCGCGCCGATGTGCCGGTGGCGACGGTGATCACCGAATACGTCGACGTCGCCCACGCCTTCTTCGAACCGCGCGAGGCGAAGTTCGTGAACGGCGTGCTTGATGCCATAGCCAAGGTGGTGCGCAGCTGAGCGCCGAAAGCGTCTTCATCGCCGCCCTGCGCGGCCTTGCCACGCACCCCGGCGCGCGCGGCCTGGACGATGATTGCGCGGTGATCGAGATTGGCGGCGAAACGCTGATCCTCACCCACGACGCGATGGCTGAGGGCGTGCATTTCCTGCCCTCGCAGGATCCAGCCGACGTTGCCTGGAAGCTGGTCGCGAGCAACCTGTCCGACCTTGCCGCCAAGGGAACCGAACCGCTGGGCGTTCTGCTCAGTTACCAGCTCGCGGACGACAACGCGCGGTTCGTCACCGGGCTTGGCGAAGTGCTGGCACATTACGGCGTCCCGCTGCTCGGCGGCGACACCATTTCGGCGAGCGGTAATCAGGTACTTGGCCTTACCGCAATCGGCCGCGCCACGTATCGCCCGGTGCCTGCGCGCAGCGGGGCCCTGGTGGGTGACGAGGTCTGGATCACCGGACCGGTAGGCGCCGCAATGATGGGTTTCGAAGCAATGAAGAGCGGGAGCGGCGACAGCCTCGCCTACCGCCGCCCGGCCGCGCTGCTGGCCGAAGGACACGCATTGGCACCGCTGGTCAGCGCTATGATGGACGTGTCCGACGGGCTGCTGCTCGATGCAAGCCGCATGGCAGCGGCATCGGGCGTGACCATCGATATTGACCGCCACGGCGTGCCAATCGCCACCCCCGAAGCGCGCCGCGACGAGGCGCTGCGCTGGGGCGAGGATTACCAGCTGCTCTTCACTGCGCGGCCGGGCAGCAAATTCCCGGTGCCCGTTCACCGTATCGGGCAGGTGCATGGACGCGACGTCGCGGCACTGCTGGTCGATGGCGCGGTACCGACCGGCAAGCTGGGATACCAGCACGGGTCATAGCTCTGCACAACGCGCCGCAACGGCGTTGCATTGCGCCGAATCCGCCCTATAGCTGGCCCGCCGCCCCGCTTTGCGGGGCTTTGATTATGAACAGCAACAACTAGGGGGAGCGTCCCGTGAATCTTGTCACGATCGCAATTATTCTGGGACTGACAGCCATCGTTTATGGCTTCGTCACCAGCCGGCAGGTGCTTGGTGCATCTGCAGGCAATGAAAAGATGCAAGAGATTGCAGCAGCCATTCAAGAAGGCGCTCAAGCCTATCTGAAGCGCCAGTACACCACCATCGCCATCGTCGGTGTGGTGGTTGCGGTGATTGTCGCGGTGTTCCTCGGCAAGATCTCCGCCATCGGCTTCCTGATCGGCGCGATCCTCTCGGGCGTCGCGGGCTTCATCGGGATGAACATCTCGGTCCGCTCGAACGTGCGCACCGCTGCGGCGGCGCAGGTCGGGCTGCAGCAGGGCCTCACGCTGGCATTCCGCGCCGGGGCGATCACCGGGATGCTGGTGGCCGGCCTCGCGCTCCTCGCGATCGCGGCGTTCTATTATTACCTCGTCTATGTCGCTGGCTACACCGTCGGCCAGGATGACCGCACCGTGGTCCAGGCGCTCACCGCGCTGGCCTTCGGCGCTTCGCTGATCTCGATCTTCGCGCGCCTTGGCGGCGGGATCTTCACCAAGGCTGCCGACGTCGGCGCCGATCTCGTCGGCAAGGTCGAAGCAGGCATCCCTGAAGACGATCCACGCAACCCGGCGGTTATCGCCGACAACGTGGGTGACAATGTCGGCGACTGCGCCGGCATGGCCGCCGACTTGTTCGAAACCTATGTCGTCACCGTTGGTGCGACCATGGTGCTGACCGCGCTGCTGCTCAAGGGCGCGGAAAACCTGATGGCGCTGATGGCGCTGCCGCTGCTGATTGGCGGCGTCTGCATCGTTACCTCGATCATCGGCACCTACTTCGTCCGCCTTGGCGGCGGCAAGAACATCATGGGCGCCATGTACAAGGGCTTCCTGGTCACCGCGGTGCTTTCCGTTCCCGCAATCTGGTGGGCGATCAGCTATGCGCTGGGCGATATGGAGGCCCCGATGAGCTACACCTCGATGGGCGTAGTCAAGGAATTCAGCGGCCGTATCCTGTTCTACTGCGGCTTCCTCGGCCTCGTTGTGACGGGCCTGATCATCTGGATCACCGAGTATTACACCGGCACCAACTACCGTCCGGTTCGCTCGATCGCCAAGGCTTCGGAAACCGGCCACGGCACCAACGTCATTCAGGGTCTGGCGATTTCGATGGAATCGACTGCCCTGCCAACGCTGGTGATCTGCGCCGGCATCATCATCGCCTTCAAGCTCGCGGGCCTGATGGGGATTGCCTACGCAGCGACCGCAATGCTGGCCCTCGCCGGCATGGTCGTGGCGCTCGACGCTTACGGTCCGGTGACCGACAATGCCGGCGGCATTGCCGAAATGGCCGGGCTCGACGATTCGGTTCGTGAAAAGACCGACGCGCTCGACGCCGTGGGCAACACCACCAAGGCCGTGACCAAGGGTTACGCGATCGGTTCGGCCGGCCTCGCCGCGCTGGTGCTGTTCGCTGCCTACACCACCGACCTTAAGGAGTTCTTCCCGGATCTGAACGTCAGCTTCAGCCTGGAAAACCCCTATGTTATCGTCGGCCTACTGCTCGGCGCACTGCTCCCGTACCTGTTCGGTTCGATGGGCATGACCGCGGTGGGCCGCGCTGCGGGTGAAGTGGTCAAGGACGTTCGCGACCAGTTCAAGAACGATCCGGGCATCATGACCTTCAAGTCGAAGCCCGACTATGCCCGCACCGTCGACCTCGTCACCAAGGCAGCGATCCGCGAAATGATCGTGCCCTCGCTGTTGCCGGTGCTCGCGCCAATCGTGGTCTACTTTGTGATCACTGCAGTTGCTGGCCAGGCCGAGGGCTTTGCGGCTCTGGGCGCGCTGCTCCTCGGCGTGATCGTCGGCGGCCTGTTCGTCGCGGTCTCGATGACCTCGGGCGGCGGCGCGTGGGACAACGCCAAGAAGTACATCGAAGACGGCCACCACGGCGGCAAAGGCTCTGAAGCCCACAAGGCTGCGGTGACCGGTGATACGGTGGGCGATCCGTACAAGGATACCGCAGGTCCTGCGGTCAATCCGATGATCAAGATCACCAACATCGTTGCCCTGCTGCTGCTCGCTGCGCTTTACGCCGCGCGCTAACCAAGCAGGTCCCAAGCTAAGCAACCCCGTCCGGAGCGATCCGGGCGGGGTTTTCGTTAGCCATTCCTTGGCGTTTCACGGTTAAGTCCTGCTCCCGGCGGATGTCCCGCCGCAATGGAGGCAGCGGCGCTTGGCTAGCAGCGCGATTGCAGAAGCGGACCTAGAGGTCCCGGTGCCGGCGCAAGGCGCGCCGTGCCCGCTTGAACTGCGGGCGGTAAGCTGGCGCGCGCTCGATACGCCCGGCGCGCGGCTTGCCTGGGATGCGCTCTCTGCCTGCGCCGCCGAGTCCAATCCATTTCACGAGAGCTGGTATCTGCTGGCTGCGCTGCATGCCTTCGATCCCGACGAACGGGTCAGTATCCTCCGCTTCGATGCCGGCGGCGAACTCGCCGGTCTGCTCCCCATCCACAAACCGACGCGCTACTACCACTGGCCAATTCCGCATGCGGCCAGCTGGGCCCATCCCAACTGCTTTCTTGGCGCGCCACTGGTCGCGCGAGGACTGGAGCGCGAGTTCTGGCGGGCATTGCTCAAATGGGCAGACGAAAACGCCGAGCGAGCACTGTTCCTCCATCTCGCACAGATGCCGCTCACCGGACCGGTCTACGCCGGCCTGCAGTCGGTACTGGCCGAGCAAGGCCGCTTTGCCGCCACGGTTCACCGCGAAGACCGCGCGATGCTGGCCTCCGACCTTGCTCCGCAAGCCTATTTCGAGGCTTCGCTGTCGGGCAAAAAACGCAAAGAGCTGCGCCGCCAGTTTAACCGCCTGTCCGAACTTGGCGAGGTCAGCATGACCCGTACCACCGGGGATGAGCACCTGGCCCGTTGGATCGAAGACTTTCTCGCGCTCGAGCATTCGGGCTGGAAGGGAACCAACGGTTCCGCCATCGCCTCGCACCAATCGACCACGCGGATGTTCAAGGAAGCGCTGTTCGGGTCGTGCTCGCAAGGCCGGCTCGAGCGGCTGACCTTGACCCTCGATGACGAGCCGATTGCGATGCTCGCCAATTTCATCACTCCGCCGGGAGCCTTCTCCTACAAAACCGCGTTCGACGAACGGTACGCGCGGTACTCGCCCGGGGTGCTGGTCCAGCGCGAGAACCTCGAACTTCTCGGCCAGTCGGGGATCGAATGGTGCGACAGCTGCGCCGCTGCCGATCATCCGATGATTGACCACATCTGGCGCGAGCGCCGCGTCATCGGCCGCCTCTCGATCGCAATAGGCGGCAGGCTGCGGCGGGCCGTGTTTGCGCAGCTGGTCAAGGCTGAGCTGCAGCGCAATCCGGCAGGGCTGGAGCCGATCTCTTAACCGAACAGCTAAATCGCCGTTGACGCGTCTTCCTTCGCAACGCAAAGCCGTGCCATGGACGCTGAACTCACTCCCGAACGGCTCGTTTCCGGTCTGGTCAAACTGCTTGAAGTGAAACCCCAAGGCGATGATCACTTCGTCGGCCGCAAGAAGCGCGGCGGGGTTGGCCGGGTGTTCGGCGGGCAAGTGATTGCGCAGGCGCTGTGCGCCGCTGAATTGACCGTCGACCCCGCCCGGCCCGCGCATTCGCTTCATGCCTACTTCCTGCGCGGCGGGGCCGAGGAGCATGAGACCGACTACAAGGTCGAGCGCGATTTTGACGGCGGCAGTTTCTCCAACCGCCGCGTCGTTGCCAGCCAGCAAGGCCGCCCAATCTTCAGCATGACCGCGAGCTTCCAGAAGCACGAACAGGGCCTGCACCATGTCGACGGTGAAATGCCCGAGGTACCTGGCCCCGAAGAGCTCGAACCCGAAGCCGAAGTCCGCCGCCGTTTTGCCGAACAGGCCCGGCCCGAGGCACGCGCGCATTTCTATGCTCCGCGCCCGGTCGAGATGCGCGCGGTCGAAGGCCGCCACTGGATGAACCCGGTCGCCGCACCTCCGCGCTCGCATTCGTGGTTCAGGGCGGTCGCGCCGCTGCCTGACGACCCGCGCGTGCACCGCGCGATCCTCGCCTTCGCCAGCGACATGACTCTGCTCGGCACCTGCGCCCTGCCGCATGGCCTGAGCTGGGCGCGTGGCGAGGTCGTCAGTGCCAGCTTGGACCATGCGGTGTGGTTCCACGACAGTTTCCGCGCTGACGAATGGCTGCTCTATGCCACCGATAGCCCGTGGAGCGGCGGCGGCCGCGGCTTCAATCGCGGACGGGTGTTCACTCAGGACGGCCGCCTGGTCGCGAGCGTTGCGCAGGAGGGGATGATCCGGAAGGTGATCCCAAAGGGCTGATTTCACGCAAGGGGAGGACGGCAATGCGCAAACGGACAATCGTTTTGGGAGCTCTGCTGGCGGCACTGGCTGCAGGTGGTGCCTGGTACGGCAGCCTCGACAAGGAGACGCGGGGCTTGCTGGCAGCGATGCCGACTGACCGCGATGTCCTGAGCTGGAAGCAGAGCCAGCGCGACGCAGCCTTCCGGGCAATGGACCGGCTGCCGCTTCTGGCCAAATCGCGCAACTTCGCCCCCTCGCCCACCCCCTTGCCGCTGCCGGCCGGTAGACCGCTCGCCGTGCCCGGTTTCGACCAGTACGCCGCGCAGCAGCACCTCGCCGGCATCGTGATCCTGCAGGACGGCAACGTCCGGTTCGAACGCTATGGTCTGGGCTTTGACGCCAAAGGCCGCTGGACCAGCTTCTCGGTCGCCAAATCGTTCACTTCGACGCTGGTCGGTGCGGCGATCAGGGACGGCAAGATCAAGAGCCTCGAGGACAAGGTCAGCCAGTACATCCCGGGCCTGCGCGGTTCGGCCTATGACGATGTTTCGGTCCGGCAGCTTTTGACCATGAGCTCGGGCGTGAAGTGGAACGAGGACTACGAAGACCCGAACGCCGACGTCGCCAAGTTCAACAATGCCAAACCCGAACCGGGGATGGACGCGACCGTCAGCTACCTGCGCCACTTGCCGCGTGCGCATCCGCCGGGCGAAGTGTGGCACTACAACACCGGCGAGACCAACCTGATCGGGGTGCTGGTGTCCTCCGCCACGGGGCGCAAGCTGTCCGATTACATGGAAGAGAAGATCTGGCGCCCTGCCGGAATGGAGCAACAAGGCACCTGGCTGCTCGGTGTGACCGGGCACGAGATTGCCGGATGCTGCATCCAGGCCGCAACCCGCGATTACGCGCGCTTCGGCCTTTACGTGCTGAGCGGGGCGAAGGGCGCGGACGGCCAGTCGATCGTGCCAGCCGACTGGTTCGGCCAGGCCACAGTCAAGCAGAAAGACATCGGCGAACCCGGCCACGGCTATGGCTTCCAATGGTGGACTTATGACGACGGCAGCTTCGCCGCGCAGGGCATCTTCGGACAGGGCATCTTCATCGACCCCAAACGCCATCTGGTGATCGCCAGCAATGCCGACTGGACCCGCGCCACCGAAGGCCCCGAACCGGCCGCGCGCGAGGCATTTTACAAACAGGTCCAGGCGCTGATCGACGCGGGCGGCTAAGGATATCCATCGAGTGCGGAGGATTCATGAATGACTGACACTGCCGAACTGACCATCGCTGGCGATTGCACTGCCCGTTTCACGGCCGTCCGCGACGCGTTCGCCGCCAATTTCACGCAGCATGACGAGCTCGGTGCGTCTTTCGCGGTGACGCTCGGCGGCGAAGTGGTGGTCGATCTACACGGCGGCTGGGCCGATCCGGCGCGGAGCCGGCCGTGGACCGCCGATACCGTGGTCAACGTCTGGTCGACCACCAAGGGCGTCCACGCGACTTGTTATGCGATGGCGGCAGATCGCGGGCTGTTTTCGTATGACCAGCCGG
>JAYUCG010000148.1:0-4146 GCA_043740455.1 Novosphingobium sp.
CCGTGGCTCGACTGCCGATCAGCGGCGCGATAGAAAGCCTCAACGTCTCGAACGCTGCGGCCATCGCGCTTTATGCGATTGCCACCCGCAGCTGAGAGCAACCTGGCGGGGGCTGACTATGCTGCATTCGATCAATCCGAAGCGTGTTGCTGCGGCTCTTTGCGTTGTTGCCGGGGCGCTGCTGCTGTCCGCCTGTCTGATCCTTCCCGGCAAGTTCGCGGCCACGCTCGATCTGCGCAAGGACGAGCATTTCACTTACACCTACAAGGGCGACATCGTCGTGCTTGGACTGACCCGGCTGGCCGAGATGGCGATGACGCAGAAGGCCAAACCCGAGTTTTCACCCTCGCCCTGCTACAAAAAGGGCGGCGAGACCGAGCGCGATTGCACCGCCGCCGAAGCGGCCGACCAAAAGAAGGATTGGACCGCCGAACAGAAGACCCAAGCCGAAAAGGACGCCAAGGATCACGAGATGATCGTCAAGGTGCTCGGCGGGGTCGATCCCAACGATCCCAAGTCGGCGGCCGAGATTGCCGCGCGGCTGAGCGGGCAGGCGGGTTTCAAGCGGGTCACGTACCTTGGCAATGGACGCTATGATGTCGACTATGCGATCTCGGGCGTGCTCACTTACGACTACGCCTTCCCGACGATCGAGCGGATGCCGCAAGTCGTTCCGTTCATCGTCCTTAATCGCCGCAACAATGGGGAAGTCCGGATCGATTCGCCACTGATGCAGCAAGCCGCAATGGCGATGCCCGGCGGCAATGCCGCGCAAGTGTTCGCGCAGTATTACGGCGGGATTGGCGGCAAGCCGGCCGGCGAGATAAAGGACTTCCCGACTGTCGACGGTCACTTCACGCTAATCACCGACGGGGTGGTGCTGTCGAACAACACCGAACACGGCGCCAAGACCGTGCCGGGCGGCAAGCAGCTCGATTGGGACATCAACTTCTTCACCGCGATCAGCCCGATGGCGCTGGTGGGGTTGGACAAGTAAGCCGAAGCGCGGAGGACCAAGCAACCGCTTGCCCATGCCCCCCGCCAATTCTAAGGCGCGGGGCATGTCTGACGCCGTCTCGCCGCTCGCCCAGCCGTTCCCCGCGATCCCGCCGATTGCCGGGGTGACGCTGCGCGCGGCGCGCGCGGGGTACAAGGACTGGGGCCGCTGCGACCTGACTTATGTCGAGCTGGCCGAAGGCACGGCGGTTGCGGGCGTGTTCACCCGCAATGTCTGCTGTTCGAGCGAGGTCGAACTCGGCCGCGCCAATGTGGCGCAAGGCCGTGCCCGCGCGCTGGTGGTCAACGCAGGTAATTCCAACGCCTTCACCGGCTATCGCGGACGCGAGGCGGTCGATGCGATCATGGCGCAGGTTTCGGCGCATCTTAGCTGCGCGGGCGAGCAGGTGTTCGTCTCCTCGACCGGAGTGATCGGCGTGCCGCTGCCCAAGGACAAGGCCGAGGCCGGAGTGCGCGCCGCGCTGGTGGCCGAGCTTTGCGGCTGGGAAGATGCGGCAAACACGATCGGCACCACCGACACCTTCGCGAAAGGCGCGCTGGCGACCGCGATCGTCGATGGCCGCAAAGTCACGCTCGGCGCGATCATCAAAGGCAGCGGCATGATCGCGCCCGATATGGCGACGATGCTTGGCTACGTTTTTACCAACTGCGCGGTAGCTCCCGCATTCCTGCAGGAACTGCTGAGCGCTGCGAATACGCGCACCTTCAGCTGCATCACGGTCGACAGCGATACCTCGACCAGTGACACTGTGCTGGCTTTCGCCACCGGCCAAGCCGGGAACGCAGAGCTGACGGGCTTTGACAGCCCCGGCGCCGATGCCTTCGCCGCCGCGCTGGGTGACGTCTGCATGCAGCTCGCGCATCTGGTGGTGCGTGACGGCGAAGGCGCGCAGAAGTTCATCGCGGTGCAGGTCACCGGCGCGGTCAGCGACGAGAGTGCACGCAAGGTTGGACTCGCCATTGCGAACTCGCCCTTGGTCAAGACCGCGATTGCCGGGGAAGACGCCAATTGGGGCCGCGTGGTCATGGCGGTGGGCAAGGCCGGTGAACCCGCTGACCGCGACAAGCTGTCGATCGGATTTGGCGGCGTGTGGGCAGCGCGCGACGGTCTGCCGCTGACCGACTATGACGAGGCCCCGGTCGCAGCGCACCTCAAGGGGCGCGAGATTGAGATTCAGGTCGATCTCGGCCTCGGCGAAGGCAGGTCAACGGTGTGGACCTGCGACCTGACGCACGGCTACATCTCGATCAACGCGGATTACCGCTCTTGACCCAAGGTCTGACGGGTGCAGTTGCGGCTCTCATGCGCGAAGCCGCAGAGCGCGCGATCCTGCCGCACTGGCAAACGCTCACCGCCGACCAGATCGATGCCAAGGCGGCAGATGATGTCGTCACTGTGGCTGACAAAGAAGCCGAGCTGATCCTGGCCGAAGGTCTGGCCCGTATCCTGCCCGAGGCCACCATCGTCGGCGAGGAAGCCGCGCATGCCGACCCAGCCCTGCTCGACCGGCTGGGCGATGCCACGTGCTGGATCGTCGATCCGCTCGACGGCACCAACAACTTTGCCGCAGGCAAGCGGCCGTTCGGGGTAATGGTTGCGCTGGCCGAGTGCGGCGAGACGATCGCGGGATGGATTTACGACCCGCTGTCCGGCCGCCTGGTCCACGCGCATCGCCGCGGCGGCGCGTGGATCGGCGATGAGCGCGTCACGGCTCGCTCAACGGGTGCTCAGCCGCCGATTGCCGCCATTTCGCTGGTGTTCATGGATCCGGCTAAGCGCGCCGCGATGAAGGAACACATCGCCCCGCACTACACGCTGGTCGACATTCCGCGCTGCGCTGCCGAACAATATCCGCGGCTGGTGATGGGAGTGAACGACTGCTCGATCTTCGAGCGCACGCTGGCGTGGGATCACGCCGCCGGGGTGCTTTTCGTCAATGAGGCAGGCGGCATGGCCGCGCGGCCCGATGGGCGGCCTTACCGGGTCGACGAAGCGCACCTGCCCGGCCTGATCGGCGCCGCCAGCCCGGCGCTGTGGCACGAGCTGGCGGAGCGCTTGATCGGAACTTAGAGTTCGCTTTCGAGCCAGGCCTTGAGCTGGCTCTTGGGCGCAGCGCCCAGCTTCTGCGCGACCGGCTGGCCGTTCTTGAACAGCACCATCAGCGGGATCGACTGCACCCCGAACTGCGCCGGCGTGTCGGTGCTTTCCATGATGTCCATCTTGACGATGCGGACCTTGTCCGAAAGCTCCTCGCTGATTTCTTCAAGGCTTGGCCCGATCATCTTGCACGGCCCGCACCATTCGGCCCAGAAATCGACTAGCACCGGCTTGTCGGACTGCAAAACATCAGCGGCGAAGCTGGCGTCGGTTACGGCTGTGGTGGCCATTGAAATTCTCCTCGAAGTGTTGCGTGTAATTTAGGGGTCGCCGCTGCAATGGCAACGGGTGGGGACAAAAAGCTTTACTCCGCTATGTCCAACCCGGGCTTGTGCGCAGCGAGCAGTTCGTGCGGCAAGACCATCAGCACCGGAGCCTGCGTATATAGTACCGCCGCCTCCACCCTGCGCCCCGGATAAATGACCTCCAGCGCCGCGGCATAGGCCGCCATCTGGCGCAGGATCGCGACTGGCACCGCATCAAGGCTGGCGGGGATCTTCCGCGCCGACTTGAAATCTACCACCCGGATCACAGCATCACCGATCAGCAGCCGGTCAATCGTGCCGGCCACCACCTGCCCGCCCACGGTCGCGGCGATGGGCACTTCGGCAAGCGAAACGGGCGCGAACAGTTCGGCCCAATCGCTGCGCGCCAAGACTGCCAGCGCCGAGCGGACCATCTCCTCGCGCGCCGGGGCGGCAAACTCGCTGCCACCCGCGCGCGCCAGCCAGGTCAACGCGGCGGTGCGGCGATCGGTGGGCGCGACATCGGGCAACCGTTCGAGCAGCTTGTGCATCAGCACCCCGCGCCGCGCCGCAGTGCTATCACTGCTGCCGCTAAACGGCGGGTCGGCGGTAAGGTCTTGCCCAAGCGAAGACGGCGCGAGCGGACGCGGCGGGCGCGGTTCTGCGGCGACCGGGCGTTCAAGCCACGGCGGCAGCAGGCCGAGCTCGTTCATGGTCACTTCGGGC
>JAYUCG010000149.1:0-7978 GCA_043740455.1 Novosphingobium sp.
GGCTGATCCCGAGAAAATCGATCCCCGCCAGCGCCAGCAGGATCCACGCGCCGATGTTGAACAGTTTCTGCCCGAGCAACTGCTGCGTCGGATCAAGCCGGTGCATCCGCCCGAAAAAGCGCACGGACAATGCTTCGGCCAGGCGGCCAAAGGAAAACACCGCGATACCCGTGATCACGATCAGAAGCGCGCGGTACAGCGATATGTGATAGCTGCCGATATCGAAGCCGGTGGCATCGAGTTGGGCAATCACCTCGCCGGCTTGGCGGGCAAGGCTCATGGCTCGCTCCAGGCCGCAAGGCCGCGTTCGAGGTCAGCGATCAGGTCTTCGGGATCTTCAAGGCCGATCCACAGCCGGACCGCGAAGTTGTCGGCCGGCCAGCCCATGACCGAACGATCGCGTTCCGGATGGACGCCCAGCGCCAGGCTTTCGTATCCGCCCCAGCTATAGCCGATCCCGAACAGGCCGAGTGCGTCAACCAGACGGTCGCGCGCGGCGCGGTCGCGGCCGTTCATCACCACCGTCAACAGCCCGCAGCCGCCGTTGAAATCGCGCTGCCACAGATCATGCCCGGGCGATCCGGGCAGCATCGGGCACAGCACGGCGGCAACTTCATCGCGCTGCTGCAACCAGCTGCCGATGGTGATCGCGCTACCGGTCGAGCGTTCGAGCCTGACCGCCATCGTCCGCAGCCCGCGCAGCGCCAGCGCGGCATCGTCGGGCGAGGCCTGCTGGCCCAGCATCAGCGAACGCTTGCGCAATCTGGGATAGTATTCCGCCGTAGCGGTAACGCCGCCCAGCATGACGTCCGAATGGCCGCCGACATGCTTGGTGAGTGCCAGGACCGAAAGGTCGACGCCGTGGCTGATCGCCTGAAAACCCGTTGGCCCAGCCCAGGTGTTGTCGAGCAGCACCGCAAGGCCGCGCGCTTTGGCCGCCGCGGCGAGGGCAGGCACGTCGCACACTTCCATCGTCAGGCTGCCGGGGCTTTCGAGCAGCACGGCGCGGCTCTGGTCGCCGATCATCGCGGCAAAACCAGCCGCATCCAGCGGATCGAAGAACCGCGTCGAAATGCCATAGTCCTTGAGCGCGCGGGTCGCGAAGGACCGGGTCGGATCATAGCTGTTGTCCGACATCAGCAGCTCGTCGCCCGCCTTGAGCACGCTGAGTAGCGCCATGACCGGCGCGGCAAGCCCGGTGGGGTAAAGCATCGTCCCCGCCGCGCCCGGTTCCAGCTCGGTCAGCGCATCGCACAGCGCCCACTGGGTCGGCCCGCCACGCGCGCCGTAATGGAATAGCCCATCCGCGCTGGGCAACCGGTCCGCCTCCTGCGCGGCGGTATCCTCATACAGGTATGTGCTGGCCCGCCAGACCGGAGGATTGACCGCAGGGCCGGTCCACTCGGGCTTGCGCCCAGCGCCGACCAGCCGCGTGCCGATGCCCCGTTTTCCTGAGCCGTGGCCTGCCATGATCCTCAGGCAGTGGCCTTGGGCGTATCGGGATCGGCGCCCCATTCTGTCCAACTGCCGTCATACAGCGCAGTGTCTTCCTTGCCGAGCAGGCTGAGCGCGAACAGCAGCACGCTGGCGGTCACGCCCGAGCCGCAGCTGGTGGTCACCGGCTTTGACAGGTCGACCCCGGCCGCCTCGAACGCGGCCTTTAGCCCGGCCTTGTCCTTGAAGGTGCCATCGGCGTTGTAAAGATCAGTGAAGGGGACGTTCAGCGAACCGGGGATGTGCCCGGCGGCGATGCCGGGGCGCGGATCGGGATCGGCTCCGGACCACCGCGCCGCACCGCGCGCGTCGACCACCTGTTCGGCCTTGGAATGGAGGTTGGCGAGCACATCGGCCTTGGTGCGGACGCCCGTCTCATCCTGCCACGCGGTGAAGTGGCGGTGACGCAGCATTTCCTTGCCTTGCGCCAGCGGGCGGCCTTCGGCCTTCCACTTGGCAATCCCGCCGTCAAGCAGCGCAACATCGTGCGCGCCGAACATCTTGAGCATGAACCAGGCGCGCGCCGCGGTCTTCACCGCGCTGTCATCGTACAGCACGATCCGGCTGCCATCGCCAAGCCCCAGCGACTGCATGCGGCTGGCGAACTTTTCGGCCGAGGGCAGCATGTTCTCAACCGGGTTCGATGTGTCGGTCAGGTCGGCAAGGTCCATGAACACCGCGCCGGGAATGTGCCCGGCTTCGTATTCGGCCAGCGCATCGCGGCCAGTGCCAGCCAGATGCTTGGTGCAATCGACGATCCGCAGGTCGCTTGCCCCCAATTCATTGGCAAGCCATTCGGTCGTAACCAGACTATCCATAATTTTCGCGTCCTCCTCGCGCAGTCCATTCCGGCCGCCGCGTCCCTCTCTCGCTGCAGTTGCGAAAAGCCTAGCCGCGCGATGGTTTCCCGTCGAGGGGGTTAATTGACCGCGCGCTGGCCGATTTTGGAGTAAGTGCGCGGGCCAAGGTCGAGCCGGAACGGACGCAGCCCTGCACCAGGGGTGTCGGCGGCTTCGCCCACGACCCAGGTTTGCACCTTGACCAGTGGTTCGCCAGCGGGCGTGCTGGCCTCGACCCGAAGGCGCGCGAGCGGCACGAAGAACGCGGCGTCACCGGCGCGGATCGGGTTGAGCGAGGCGAGCGGCAAGCGGAAATCGCCCTTGAACTCGGCGCTTTCGCCCGGGGCTAGCGTGACCAGCGCATGGCGCAGTTCAAGCCGTTCGCTGCTGCTGGCGATCTGCTGTTCGGGCGGAAGTGAGGCGTGCGCAGCGATCATGTCGCCCTCGATCGCCAAAGCCGACAGCGTGTCGGGGGAATTGTTGGTCAGGGTCAGCGTGTAGCTGAGCGTGGTCGCCATCAGCGAAGCGCTCATCCGCCGGGCCTCGAGCACGAGGCCAAGGCCTGGTTGCGCAGGGGCGGCTGGCGCGGCGCTGAGCTGCGGCTCGGGCAGCGGTGCTGGAGCTAGCGCTGTGGGTTGCGGTGCGGTCGATTTGACCACCGGCGGGATGAATTCAAGCAGCTGCACCGTCGCGCTGCGGCGGCTGCGCCACCACAACGCGGCAAACAGCGCGGCGAGCAGTCCCGCCGCCCCGGCGATCCACGGCCAGATCGATGCGCCTGAAGTCGTCTCCGCGGCAGATCCGGCGGTGTCGATGGTCGGGCCCGGGCCGGGAACCGCGCTGCTGCTGGGCAGCGGGAACGGGGTGATCGCAGGAGCGCTTGTGCTGGGTGACGGCGCGGCGCTGGCGGCGTGCGCAGCGCCCGAAGTGATGCGGGGAGCAGGAGCAGCATTGCGCGGCGCAGCGCTGGTGCGCGGGGTCGGGACAGGCCTAACCGCGGCGCTTGGCGCAGTTGTCGGACTTGCCACTGGCACCGGCGACGGAGTCGGGCTGGGGCGCGGCGCGGGCGCGCGGATGATCGGTGCGTCGGCATCGACCGGGCCTTGCGCGCGCGGATTGCTGGTCGGGCGGGATGATGGGATCGAGAAATCCGGCACCGATTGCGTCTGCGCGGCCAAGGCCCCGGGCACGAGCAGCAGTGCCAGCGCCGCTGCGCCGGTCATCGCTTTCGCATTGCCCCCCAAATTCACCATCAAACTTTCCATGATTGCGCTTGTCGGCGCGCTAGCGCTTCACGCACTGAATAGGAAGTGAACTCACACCTTCCAACCGCCGACTTGTGCTGACGCTGCGATCGGGGCATGGCGCGTGGCATGGCAGACACACCTCTCCACCTCGGCCAGACCAGCCAGTTGCCCGCCTCGCCCGAGGCCGCGGTGCTCGATTATGTGCTCAATCCGCGCAAGGGGGCGCTCTATCTGGTGCGCTTCGCCGCGCCCGAGTTCACCTCGCTGTGCCCGGTGACCGGCCAGCCCGATTTCGCGCACCTGGTGATCGATTACGCACCGGGCGAAACCATCGTCGAATCGAAGAGCCTCAAGCTGTTCCTTGGCGCCTTCCGCAACCACGCAGGCTTCCACGAGGACGTGACCGTGGGCATCGGCGAGCGGCTGGTGGCCGAGATGAAACCCAAGTGGCTGCGCATCGGCGGCTACTGGTATCCGCGCGGCGGCATCCCGATCGACGTGTTCTGGCAGAACGGCGCGGCGCCCGAGGGGCTGTGGGTGCCCGATCAAGGCGTGGCCGGGTATCGCGGACGGGGCTAATTTAGGGACTGTCCCTAAATTATTGCGATCAGCCGGTCGACAACGCTTTCGTCTTGATAGAGCGAAAAGCCGATCCGTAGCACGTCGCCGCGCAGGTCAGTGACGACGTTGCATGCAGTCAGCGCGTCGTAGACCGCTGGAGCCGTTGCGCCCTGCAGTGCCAGGAACCTCGCCTCCTTACCGCTGATGCGATGTAGCTGCGGCAGCGGATCGGCCGCTACGAAGCGCGACTTGAGGCGGTTGCAGTGCTCTGAAATCGCGGCAGTCGTCAGGCCTTTATGCGCCAACATGCGTTGCACTGCATTGAAGCGGTAGAGGCCCGACGGATCGAAGGTACTGCCCAGAAACCGGCGGCCATCGGGTGCGTAACCCAGCTCGCCCTGCTTGGCGGTCAGGCTGTCGAACGCGGCGTACCAGCCGGTATATTCGGGGCGCGGCGCAAAGCCCGGCGGAGCGTGGAGGAAGCATACGCCTTCGCCGGCCATCGCGTATTTGTAGCCGCCGGCGAGGTAGAAGATACGGTCCGCCACGCCGGAAAGGTCAGTCGGGGTGGCCATGAAGCCGTGGTAGCCGTCGATTACCACCCATGGACCGTCGGGCCGGGCGAGGGCGGCAAGCCGCTCGATGTCGGCGAGCGCTTGCCCTGAATTGAACTGCACCTAGCTGGCGAAGATCAGGTCGAATTCCCCGGTCTGTGCTGTCTCCAACACCCGGCCGAGCGGCGCCGTGGTCAGCTCGATCCGGCCCGCCTCGGCCCAGCGCTGCGACTGACGGCGGAACGAATGAAACTCGACGTCGCTCGCCAGAATGCGCGGGCGAGCCATCGGCAGGGCCGAGACGATCCGCACCAGCAATTCGTGCGTGTTGGGCGCAAATGCGATCGTCGCGTGATCGGGCAGGCTGAGCTCGGCGGCGATGTATCGCTGCGCTTCTGGGATTACCTCGGCGAAAATGCGGTCCCACTTGTGGTCGGCCAGCATCGCGGCGTCTTCCCACGCGGCCATCTGCCCAGCGAAGCTCGCGTCGGGCCAGAGGTGATGGCTGTGCGCCGCGAAGTGCAGGCGGCCCGGGGCTGCCTCCAGCGCGCGCGAAAACAGGTGCTTATAACTCACAGCCCAACCCTCACAGCGCAGTCCTCAGGCTCCACAACTCGGGAAAGGCGCGCTTGCCCAGCGTCGAATGGAGATAGCTCACCCCCGCAGTTCCGCCGGTGCCGCGCTTGCCGCCGATCACCCGCTCGACAGTCAACACATGCTTGTGCCGCCAGGTTGCCATCGCATCGTCAAGATCGATCAGCTTTTCGGCGAGCTGGTAAAGGTCCCAGTATGCCTCCGGCTGCTGGTAAACGGTCAGGAACGCCGCCTCGACCGAAGGGTTCGGGGTGTACGGCCGGGTCACATCGCGTGACAGCACCTCTGGCGCGATCGGCAGTCCCGCCCGCGCGGCGGCGGCAATCGCCTCGTCCCACAGGCTCGGTGCGGCCAGCGCTGCTGCCATCACCGCGCGCGCCTCGGGCCGGTCGTCCTGATAGGCGAGGAACCGCGCGTCCTTGAGCCCGAGCATGTATTCGACCGTGCGGAACTGG
The DNA here is from genome assembly GCA_043740455.1 of Novosphingobium sp. Lineage (GTDB taxonomy): Bacteria > Pseudomonadota > Alphaproteobacteria > Sphingomonadales > Sphingomonadaceae > Novosphingobium. The sequence goes on from JAYUCG010000149.1 coordinate 5,745, forward strand.
TCCGACTGGAACCCCGAACTTGGCCCCAGTCCTTCGCGGAAACGAGTATAATCGCTCGGCGTCATGGTCGCGAGTACGTCCCAGCTCAGCGTCATCACCGCCTGGATCCGGCTGACCCGGGCGAGCGCCTTGTACGCCGGGACCAAAGCATCGGCGCGGACCTGCGACAAGGCCAGCCGCAGTTCGCGGATCATCTGCCCCAGCCACAGTTCCTTGGTCTGGTGGATGACGATGAACAGCATCTCGTCGTCGGTGCCCGACTGCGGGTGCTGGCTGGTCAGCAGCTGGTCGAGCGCGAGATACCGCGCGTAAGTCATCTTGTTGGCGCTGGTCATGATTTGCGCCTCAAAACTCCGCCTTGGGCTTGTCCTCGTTCATCATCGCCTGGCGCACCAAGGGGATCGGCGGGCCGCCGTATTCGAGGAAGGCATCGTGGAACGCCTTCCAGCCAGCGCGGCCGCCGCGCGATGCGGTCCAGTCTTCGCGCAGCTTGCGGATCATCAGTTTGCCCAGTGTGTAGTTGAGGTAGGCCGGATCGTAAGCCCCGCGCCGTGCCTGCTGCTCGGCGGTGCCCGAATCCTGATAGCATGCGGTCTCGAAGAACTGGGTCGATTGCGCAACGGTCATCCCCGCAGTGTGCAGACGGATCGCCGAGAGGAACCGGCAGTCGCGCAGCAATGCGTTGCTGAGCTGGCCGATATGCATTTCGGGATCGCCGTTGCCGAGGCCCGCTTCCCACATCAGCTCTTCGCTGTAATGCGCCCAGCCTTCAGCGAAGCCATAGCCTACGAACATCCGCCCGAACACCGAAGGCGCGCGGTTAGCGTGGAGGAACTGGAGGAAGTGCCCGGGCATCACTTCGTGCACCGAAGTAAACATTAGGTCGTCCACCCCCGGGATGTAATCGAGCTGCTTGGCCTTGGGCCACGAAGGATCGGGCGCAGCGATGTAGTAGATCGACGGAATGCCCTTTTCGAGCGGCCCCGGCGGATCGATGTAAGCCCCGTTCTGCGCGTTGTAAGGCGGGCTCTGGCGGACCAGCGCCTGCTCGGTGCCGGGGATGGTTACGAGGTCCTTCTCCTTGATGAAAGCGGTCAGCATCGGGATCTGCCGAGTCGCTTCGGCAACCGTGTCGTTGCCGGCGGGCTTATGCGCGCTCATCTTGGCCATGCAGGCTTGGACGGTCTGGCCCGGCGTGTAGACCGCGCAGGCCGCCTTGAGCGCATCCTGATTGCGCTTGAGGTCCGCTTCGCCAACCTTTTCCAGATCGGCCAGCGGCATGTTCACCGCTTCGGTATCGTTGAGCATCTGGGCAAACTTGTCCGGCCCCAGCGCGAACGAAGCGCTCGCCCCCTGCTGGCCCTTGAGCCAGGTCGACAGGTCGACTATGGCGGTCGAGGCCTTGGCGGCGGCATCCTTGAGCCGGGCCTGCAGCGCATCGTCCTTCACATCTGCAAAGGCGGTCAGCACGTCCTTGCCGTAGAAATCGGCATAGCCGGTGAAGGCAGACGTGCCGTAGATTACCAGCGGTTCGCCAAGCGGACCTTTCAGGTTGCCCTTGATCGCCGCCGCTGCTGCCGGGACGCCTTCGAGGAACGTCGTTAGTGCCTTGGCGCGGGTTGGCCGGTCGGCATATTCACGCGCCAGGTAGACGTTGGGATCAAACGCGCCGACGTACCACGCGGGGTTGGTGTGCGGCTGGTCGGCCACTTCGAGCCAGAACAGCTGCCCCTTGGCGACCTGGATCATGTAGTCGCGCTCAAATTTTTCCTTGCCGGTGACGGCGGTGTAGCCCTCCGCGTCGTTGATCACCTTGCGGAGGAAATCGCCGCGCGCCTTCAGGCCCGCCGCGCTCCAATCGGCCCACTTGCCGTCATACTGATGCGCGCCCTGATAGACCGCGAAGCCGGGGTCGAGCTTGAGCCAGCCATCGATCGTCCCTTGTGCAAATTGCGCCCACGGCTGCTGCGGGGCGGTGTGCCCGACCATGTTGCACGAGGCGAGCGCGGCTGAGGCTGCGAATGCGAGGATGCTGCGGCGAATGCCCATGAAATATGCTCCGGATCAGCGAAGTGTTGCTCGCCGAAACTGCGCGCATATCGCCCCCGGGGCAAGTGCCGCTGGTCGATTGCCCGCGCAGACTTAGCTGACCTACACAGTGCCGAATCACTTAGGAAATGTTGACAAAGTGGATTCCCAAACAGCGTAGTATCTGATTCAAGGTAGCTTTTGAG
>JAYUCG010000150.1:0-2661 GCA_043740455.1 Novosphingobium sp.
CCGAGCCCCTCGAGCTTGTCGTCAAGATGGACATCGAGCCGGTAGCGCGGCGCACCGGCGCCCTTGCTAGTTCCGAGATGGTCGACCAGCGCGTTGCGCACCAGCCAGCCGGACTTGCCCTCGATTGCCGAAACCTCGACCCCGGCAAGGCCTTGCGCCACGGTGCCGCCAGCGCCGCCCGCATACATCGGGTGCAGTCCGCAGGCGCCGAGCGCGAGCAAAAGTGGCACCAGGAACGTGAGACCAGGCCGCTTCATGCCACCAGGTTCACCAGTCGGTCAGGCACGACAATCACCTTTTTGACATCCTTGCCATCCAATGCACGCTGCACCTTGTCCGAGGCGAGGGCAAGCGCTTCGAGTTCCTCGCGCGGCAGGCCCTTGGCGACAGTGATGGTATCGCGCAGCTTGCCCAGGACCTGAATTGCAACCGTCACTTCATCTTCGACCAGCAGTGCGGGATCGTGCGCGGGCCAGGCAGCATTGGCGATCAGGCCGTCTTCGCCGATGGCCGCCCAGGCCTCTTCGGCAAGGTGCGGCATCATTGGTGCGGCCAGCAACAGCAAGGTACGGATCGCCGCCGAGCGGCTGGCCGAGGGCGGGGCTTTTTCGGCTGCACTGGTCAGCTCGTAAATCCGCGCGACCGCCTTGTTGAACCCAAGCGCCTCGATATCGGCGGCCGCAGCAGCAATCGCCTGGTCGCGCTTGCGGTCGAGTACCTTGTCTTCACCTTGAGCGGCAGCGTCGTACTGCCCGGCCAGCCGCCACAGCCGCTGGACGAACCGGGCGCAGCCTTCGATCCCGGCTTCCGACCATGGCAGGTCGCGCTCGGGCGGGCTGTCGGAGAGGACGAACCAGCGCACCGCGTCGGCCCCGTACTTGGCGATGAAATCGTCGGGGTCGACCACGTTCTTCTTCGACTTCGACATCTTGATGACCCGGCCGATGTCGACCGGCTGGCCGTCCGCCTTGAGCATTGCGGTGGTTCCGCCGCGCGAAACATCGGCGGGCAGGAAATAGACCGGCTGGCCGTTCGCTGGATCGACCCGCGAATAGGTCTCGTGCGTCACCATGCCTTGCGTGAACAGGCTGGCGAAGGGCTCCTGCACGTCGATCATCCCGATGTGGGCGAGCGCGCGGGTCCAGAAGCGGGCGTAAAGCAGGTGCAGGATCGCATGCTCGATCCCGCCGATGTACTGTTCGACCGGCAGCCACTTGGCCACGACGTCGCGGTCGAACGGCTTGTCAGCGGGCTGGCTGGCAAAGCGCAAGAAATACCACGAGCTATCGACGAAAGTGTCGAGCGTATCGGTTTCGCGCGTCGCCGGCTGATTGCACCCGGGGCAGGCGACGTGCTTCCAGGTCGGGTGGCGCTCGAGCGGGTTGCCCGGGGTCTTGAAGTCGACGTCCTCGGGCAAGACCACCGGGAGCTGATCCTTGGGCACCGGGACCACGCCGCAGTCAGCGCAGTGGATGAACGGGATTGGCGTGCCCCAATAGCGCTGGCGCGAGACGCCCCAGTCGCGCAGCCGCCAGACGGTGGTGCCCTGGCCCCAGCCGCCGGATTCGGCGCGGGCGATGACCTCGGCCTTGGCAGTTTCGACATCCATCCCGTCGAGGAATTGCGAGTTTACGATCGTGCCCGGCCCGGTATAGGCCTCATTGCCCTGAAACACCGGTTCGGCGGCAAAACCGTCGGCGACCACGCGGGTCACCGGCAGGTCGTACTTGCGGGCGAAATCGATGTCGCGCTGGTCGTGCGCCGGGCAGCCGAACACCGCGCCGGTGCCATAATCCATCAGGACGAAGTTGGCGATGTAAAGTGGCAGCGACTGGTCCTGGAACGGATGGGCCAGACGGATGCCGGTATCGTAGCCAAGCTTTTCCTGGGTTTCGATCTCGGCTGCGGTGGTCCCGCCCTTGCGGCAGAGCTCGATGAAGGCCGCAACTGCCGGATTGTCCGCGGCCAGCGCCTGCGCAATCGGGTGCTCGGCGGCGATTGCGACAAAGCTTGCGCCGAAGATCGTGTCGGGCCGGGTCGTAAAGACCTCGACCTCGGTGGCCTTGTCGGCGCTCCAGAACTTGAACTGCAGACCCTGGCTCTTGCCGATCCAGTTCTCCTGCATCAGCCGGACTTTGTCGGGCCAGGTGTCGAGGCTGGCGAGACCGCCCAGCAGTTCTTCGGCAAAATCGGTGATCTTGAGGAACCACTGGCTCAGCTTGCGCTTCTCGACCAGTGCGCCCGAGCGCCAGCCGCGCCCGTCGATCACCTGTTCGTTGGCGAGCACGGTCATGTCGACCGGATCCCAGTTGACCGCCGATTCCTTGCGGTAAACCAGGCCCGCGGCGTAGAGATCGAGGAACAGCGCTTGTTCGTGGCCGTAGTAATCGGGCTCGCAGGTCGCCAGTTCGCGGCTCCAGTCGAGTGCGAAGCCCAGCCGTTTCAATTGCGCCTTCATGTTGGCGATGTTGGCGCGGGTCCAGCCGCCGGGGTGCACGCTCTGCTCCATCGCCGCATTTTCGGCCGGCATGCCGAAGGCGTCCCAGCCCATCGGGTGGAGCACTTCGTGGCCCTGCATCCGCTTGTAGCGCGCGAGCACGTCGCCCATCGTGTAGTTGCGGACGTGGCCAACGTGGATCTTGCCCGAGGGATAGGGAAACA
>JAYUCG010000151.1:0-5524 GCA_043740455.1 Novosphingobium sp.
AAGCGACTTGCGCCAGCGTGTTACTCGCGCCCCTTATTCGCCGGGACGCGGATCGCGGCGCTCGGCGATGCGAGCGCGCTTGCCGGTGCGGCCACGCAGGTAATAAAGTTTTGCACGCCGCACCACACCCTTGCGGACCACGGTGATGCTGTCGATGTTGGGCGAGTAGATCGGGAACACGCGTTCCACGCCTTCGCCAAAGCTCATCTTGCGCACGGTGAAGTTGCTGCTGATGCCCTTGTTCGAACGCGCGATGCACACGCCTTCGTACGCCTGGACACGGCTGCGTTCGCCTTCGACCACCTTCACGCCAACGCGGACGGTGTCACCGGGGCGGAATTCCGGAATTTCCTTCGCAGCCTTGGCAATTTCCTCGGCTTCGATCTGCTGGATCAGGTTCATGAACCCGGTTCCTTCTTTTCATGCCGCGCGCCAGAGGCAGACTGGACCCGAGCGTCCTCATGACGCTCCCAAAGATCCGGCCTGCGTAACCGTGTATCGATCTCGGACTGTGACTTGCGCCAAGCCGCGATCTTCGCATGATCCCCCGATCGCAGCACTTCGGGGATCGTGCGCCCTTCCCATTCCACCGGGCGGGTATAGTGCGGATATTCAAGCAATCCTTGTTCGAAGGATTCCTCGGTACCACTGGAAGCCGCGCCCATTACGCCGGGAAGCAGGCGAATGCAAGCGTCGAGAAGCATCAGCGCGGCGGGCTCTCCGCCCGACAGGACGATGTCGCCGACGGAGACTTCTTCGATACCGCGCGCAGCGAAAATCCGCTCGTCGAAGCCCTCGAACCGGCCGCACAGGATGATGACGCCGGGGCCACCAGAAAGTTCGCGCACGCGTGTCTGGGTGAGCGGCGCGCCGCGCGGCGTCATGGCGAGGATCGGGCTGGCCGGATTGGCGGCGCGCACATGATCGATCGCCGCCCCCAGCACGTCCGCGCGGAGCACCATCCCCGCCCCGCCACCCGCGGGCGTGTCGTCAACGGTGCGATGCTTATCGATTGCAAAATCGCGGATCTGCACGCAATCGAGCGACCACTTCCCCTCCTCCCGTGCCCGCCCGGCGAGCGAAACGCCCAGCGGCCCGGGGAACATCTCTGGGTAGAGCGTGAGGATGGTGGCGGCGAAAGTCATCAGGCGCGCGTCTTTCCCAGATTTGCTGCCGCCCCGCAAATGCTCTCTTGCGATGCCTGCCAAGCCAAGCAATGCTGCCCGGATGCGCAAGATCGTTCTTGGAGCACTTCTATGCCTCGCTGTCCCCGCCACGGCCGAGCTCATCGGCGGCTGCCAGTTCGACCGTGATACGCTGACTTTTGCGGGCTCGCCGGTCGAGCAGGCGACGTGTTTGCTGCGCAAGGTCGAGCTGATGGGCAGGAAGTCCCCCCAGCCACTCCCGTCGGTGATCGCGCGGCTGATGGAGCAGGGCGGCGCGCCCAGTGCGGCGCAGAAGGCGGCGGCGATTGCGGTGCTCCCGGAGCCTTATCGCGATTACGCGATTGGCTATCTGGATCTACCCGCATCACAGACCGATGTCGGTCTGCCGCTGCTCTATTTCGTGATCCACGACACCAGCGAGCCGTTCTTCGGCACGGACAAGTTTCCGCACCATCTCGATCAGGACCCTAAGGTCAACAGCTTCGACAGCTACCTCGCCGCCGAGCCGGTCGCACACATTTTCCTCAACCGGCAGGGTCAGATCTGGGGCGCGCACGATTTCAGCATTCCGTGGCGCGCGACCAAGCTGGAAAGCCGGGTGGTCGGCCCCACTGAGCGCGGGCGCTTCGTGCATATCGAAACGGTCCAGCCGAGGCGCTTTCTCCCCGGCGCGACCAATCGCGGGCAGACTTACGGGCCCAAGCCAGGGTTCACGCCGCAGCAGTACAAGATGCTGGCCGCGCTTTACGTCTATGCTAGCGCGCGCGCCGGGCATTGGCTCATCCCGGCGTTCCATTCGACCGTCGATGACCTGATCCCCGACGCGCACGACGATCCGCAGAACTTCGATTTGAAGCGCTTTGGCAAGGAACTCGACAAGCTGGTGTCAGTCGACAAAGCCGGTACGTAGCGGCACTTCCCAGTCCATCCGGCCGTTGGCCTCGGCCCGGTCCGCGGCGGCGCGGTGATCGTATTCGACCGCGACCAGTTCGATTTGCAATGCTTCGCCCTCACCACTCAGCAACGCATAGCGCGCATCGGTCGCGCCAAGTTCCATCCGGTGGACGTGCGGATATTCCCAGGCATAGGCAGGGAGGCCGACCGAGCCAGGATTGAACACCTGCCGCCCGTCGCTCAACACGACCAGGCGCGGCAGGTGCGAGTGGCCGCAGCCGACTGCATGGGTGCCCCGTGCGCCGAGCATTTCGGCGATCTCACCCTCGTGGGCATCGCGGATCCGCTCAGGCTCGACCCGGTGCATCAGGTAATGGATGTCGTCAGCCGGATTGCCGTGGCACAGGTAAATGTCCTCGCGCCATTGCAGGTCTGCCGGCAGGCTGCGCAGCCACGCAAGATGGACCACGTCCAATTCCTTGATCGCGTTGGCATCTGACCGGCCCATTGTCGCCGGATCGCAGGTAACCAGCTCGCGGTCATGGTTGCCTGAAATAGTCGGCCAGTCATACCGCATCAGCCAGTCGGCGGTCTCGCGCGGCCAGAGTGGTCCCGACAGGATGTCGCCCAGATTGAGGAACTGCGTCGCACCACGCGCGACAGCATCGGCGTGGCATGCTTCGAGCGCGGGGAGGTTGCCATGGATATCGGAAAAGACCGCGATCATCGGCTCAGTCTAAAACGTAAGCCGCCGTGATCACAAGCTTGTCGCCCCATTCGGGCACGGCTTCGGCGCGCATTGGCACCATGAAGCGCTTCTTGTCCGGGCGCTCGATCTCGAGCACGTCACCCGCGCCGAAGTTCTCGACGTTGACGCAGATGCCCAGATCGTCGCCGTCGGTCGAGATCGCTGGAAGTCCGAGCAGGTCGGCGTAGTAATATTCGCCCGAGCCGAGCGGCGGCAAAGCGCTGCGCGGAACGGTCAGCGCAGTGCCGCGCAGCGCTTCGGCCTGGTTGCGATCGGTTACCCCGGCGAACCGGGCGACCGCGCCGCCCTTGCCATCATCGCTCAGCTTTTCGACCACCAGTTTGCCGTCGTTGAAGGCGCGGAAGGGCTTGAGCCCCGCCACGCCTTCACCGAACAGTTTCAAGCGAACCTCCCCCGCAATGCCTTTCGCGCCAATGATGGCGGCCAGCGTGACGGGGCGGTCCATGCTCAAGGCTCAGCCCTCAGCCGGGTCTTGCGCGCTTTCGCCGCCAACAGCCTCGACACTTTCGCCAGCTTCGGCGTCGGGAGTGGCCACAGTGGCTTCAACCGACTCGCCCGCTTCAGGGGCTTCGGCAGGAGCTTCAACCGGATCGCTTGGAGCAGGAGCTTCCGCAGGCTCTTCAGCAGGCACTTCGGCCGGAGTTTCGACCGCAGGCGCTTCGGCCGGCTCTTCCATCGGCGCTTCTACGGGCGTGTCTTCAGCCGGAGCTTCGGCAGGCGCTTCAGCCGGAACTTCCGGGGTTTCCGGCTCGGCGGGGGCTTCTTCAGCCGGAGCGTTGGCAGCAGCTTCAGCGGCTTCTGCAGCTGCAACCTTGGCGGCTTCGGCGGCTTCAGCAGCAGCAACGGCCTTGCCGGCCTTGTCTTCAACGCGGTCCTTGGCCTTCTTGCCCGGCTCAGCCTTGTTCGGGTTGTTGGTCGCAGCGCGTTCCTTGATCCCGGCCTTGTCGAGCATGCGAGCGACGCGGTCGGTCGGCTGAGCGCCAACGCCGAGCCAGTACTTGATGCGGTCTTCGATCAGGCGGACGCGGTTTTCATCGTCCTTGGCGAGCAGCGGGTTATAGGTCCCGACCTGCTCAAGATACTTGCCGTCGCGGGGCGAACGGGTGTCCGAGACAACCACCTTGTAATAAGGGCGCTTCTTGGAGCCACCACGCGAAAGACGAAGAGAAACAGCCATTTGATATACCTTTCAGATAATTCAGTTAAAGTTGAAAATCGTTATTTCTTGAGCAAATCGTTGATGTTGGAAGGCAGCGCGCCGCCCCCCATCCCGCCGCCGAGGCCCGGCAATCCGCCGCCGCCAGCTCCGCCCATACCGCCCATACCGCCCATGCCGCCGCCGCCGCCGAACATTCCGGCCAGGCCTTTAAGCCCGCCCATCTTCTTCAGCCGCTTCATCGCGGTGGCCATTTCCTGATGCATCTTGAGCAGCTTGTTGACGTCCTGCACCTGCAACCCGGCGCCTTTGGCGACACGGATCTTGCGCTTGGCGTTGAGCAATTCCGGCCGCGCACGCTCCTTGACAGTCATCGAGCCAATCAAGGCTTCAAGGTGGACCAGCACCTTGTCGTCCATCCCGCTCTTGTCCATCGCCGCCTTGGCTTTCTTCATGCCGGGGATCATGCCCGCAAGCGCGCCAATTCCGCCCATCTTGCGCATGTTACGGAATTGCCCAGCCAGGTCGTTCATGTCGAACTGACCCTTGGCCATCCGCGCGGCCATGCGCTCGGCCTCATCCTCGTCGATCGCTTGCGCGGCGCGTTCGACGATCGAGACGATGTCGCCCATGCCAAGGATGCGCCCGGCGACGCGGCCCGGATTGAACGCTTCGATCGCGTCGAGCTTTTCGCCAGTGCCGGCGAACTTGATCGGCTTGCCGGTGACCGCACGCATCGACAGCGCCGCGCCGCCGCGGGCATCGCCGTCCATCCGGGTCAGCACCACACCAGTCAGCGGGACCTGTGCGGTGAACGACTGGGCGACGTTGACCGCGTCCTGCCCGGTCAGCGAATCGACCACCAACAGCACTTCACGCGGGGTAGAAATCCCGGCAACGGCTTGCATTTCGTCCATCAGTTGCTGATCGACGTGGAGGCGGCCTGCAGTATCGAGCAACAGCACATCGACCGCCTGAAGCTTGGCCGATTGCAGCGCGCGAGTGGCGATTTCGGTCGGCTGCTGGCCGACGATGATCGGCAAGGTCGCGACATCGATCTGCTCGCCCAAGACCTTGAGCTGTTCCTGCGCCGCCGGACGATTGACGTCGAGCGACGCCATCAGCACCTTCTTGCCCTGCTTTTCCTTGAGCAGCTTGGCGAGCTTGGCGGTGGTGGTGGTCTTGCCCGAGCCCTGCAGCCCGACCATCATGATCACCGCGGGCGGCGTGACGTCGAGGTGGAGCTCGGCATTGGCCCCGCCAAGCATCTCGACCAGCGCGTCGTTGACGATCTTGACGACCATCTGGCCGGGCGTGACCGAGCGGATGACCTCGGCGCCGACCGCGCGCGCGGTGATCTGGTCGACGAAATCGCGCGCCACCGGCAGCGCGACATCGGCCTCGAGCAACGCGACGCGAACCTCGCGCATCGCGCTGCGCATTCCAAGCTACTCAACACGGCAATAACCAGAGCCCAAAGTCTAGTGTCCGTAGTTGGAGATCCAGTAGCATTGTGTTCAATTGGAAGATGTCGAAAAG
>JAYUCG010000152.1:0-4074 GCA_043740455.1 Novosphingobium sp.
TCGGCGGCCATGGCCAGGGTCTCGTATTCCATGTCCTTCTGAGTCTGCTCGTAGTAGCCGCGCGCCAGCTGGTTGGCATTTTCGAGCAGGCCACGTGACTTGTCGGAGAACCAGAATTCCACGCCGGACTGGAACAGGAATGAAGCGAAGATCACGACCAGCAATGTCGGTACTGCGGCGATCAGCGAGAACAGGAACACCAGGCGGACGTGAAGCTGGCCACTGCGCCCCACCCCTTCGCTCGCGCGCTGCAAGGCAATGCGCCGCCCGAGCAGGACAAGGATTGCCATAGCCGGAACCAGCGTGCCGATCAGCAGGGTCGCGGTGAGGTCGGTGGGGAGCATCTGCCCCTTCCCCGCCCTGCTCGTCACGGCAAACCAGGTGATTGCCGTCATAACCACGAAGGCAACGACAGCACCCAGTTCAAGGATCAGGAACAGGTTGGAACGGCGCGATGCAATCTGGATTTGCCGCCAGAGCCGGGGCCAGCGCCTGTTGCGTGCGGTTACGGCTACATCCACCATCGTTGCGAGTTTACAACACCAGTGTGGCAAATATGCAAGGCAATTCAGCCCGCCGCGCGCTCGCTTCAGCGCTGTAACAGCACCGGATCGATCGCGAGCTCGGTCAGCCGCTTGCGCAGGGTGTTACGGTTGATGCCCAGGTGCTGCGCGGCCCGCAGCTGGTTGCCGCCAGTTGTTCGCAACACTGCTTCAAACAAGGGGCGCTCAAACGCGGCCAGCGCTGCATCGTAGATCGCGCCGGGGGCGATCTCGTTGTCGCGCAGCCAGGCCTCAACCGCACCTTCGAACGTACCGCCTCCACCCCCATTGCTTTCAGTTTCAGTCGTTTCGAGCAATGCCTCCAGCGCCGCCGAACTCACCAAGTCTTCCCGCGCCAACAGTGCGACCCGGTAGACCAGGTTGCGCAATTCGCGCACGTTGCCGCGCCACGGCTGCTGCGCAAGCAAGGCTGCGGCATCGTCCGAGAAACGCCGGCGCTGAAGCCCGTCGGCCGCCGCAAGCTGGAGGAAATGCTGCGCCAGCGCAGGCACGTCATCCCGCCGCTCGCGCAAGGGCGGCAAGGTGATGGGAACGACATTTAACCGGTAATACAGGTCTTCGCGAAAAGCGCCGCTGGCGATCAAGGGTGCCAGATCGCGATTGGTTGCAGCAATGATCCGCACGTCGACTGCGATTTCCTCGCGCCCGCCAACCCGGCGGATCTGCGCCGATTGCAAGGCGCGCAGCAGCCGCGTCTGCGCATCGAGCGGCATGTCGCCGATTTCGTCTAGGAACAGGGTTCCGCCCTGGGCCTGTTCGAACTTGCCCTGATGGCGCGCGACTGCCCCGGTGAATGCGCCCTTCTCGTGTCCGAACAGTTCGCTTTCGATGAGGTCAGCGGGAATCGCCGCAGTGTTGACAGCCACGAATGGGCCTGCCTTGCGCTGGCCAAGCTGGTGGATTGCCTCGGCGACAAGCTCTTTGCCGGTGCCGCTTTCACCCAGCACCAAAACAGTCAGATCATTGCGCAGGACCCGGGTTATCATTCGGTACACGGCCTGCATCGGCGCGGAGCGGCCGACCAGCGGCAGGCCTGCAGGCGCAGCTTCGGCCGGGTCGCCAGCGCGCATTGCCGCATTGCCGACTGCCGCGCGAACGGTTTGGACCAGTTCATCCAGATCGAATGGCTTGGGGAAATACTCGAAGGCCCCGGTATCACTTGCCCGCACCGCGGTATCGAGCGTGTTTTGCGCCGACAGCACGATGATTGGCATTTCTGGAGCCGCCTGATGCACCGCGCCCAGGGTTTCGAGGCCGTCGCCGTCGGTCAGCATGACGTCCGTAACCAACGCGGCATAGTCGCCAACAGCGAGCAGACGGTCGCGCTCGGCTATGGAATCGCAGCAGGTCACCGCAAAGCCTTCCGCCTCCAGCGCGGCGGTGATGACCAACGCGATGCTGGCGTCGTCCTCAACCAGAAGGACGGTCATGCCGCAGCCTCGCGCTTGGCTGGGCGGCGCTCGGCGGCAAGCGGCAGATGGACGCGGAAATGGGTGAGCCCGGCAGTTTCGTCGCGATCGTAAGTAACGCGTCCGTTCATATCGCTGACCAGGCGACGCACCAGCGCGAGGCCCAGCCCCTGCCCGCTCTTCTTGGATGAGACGAAGGGTTCGAAGATATGATCGCGCAGCGCGGCGTCGATGCCCGGTCCGTTATCACTCACCCTGAGCTCGATCGGCAGCCGAACCGCCCCGCCATCGGTGCTGCGATGCAGTTGCAAACCGCTGGCGAAGCGGGATCGAACAATGATCCGCGGCGCTGCGACGGCGGTCGTTGCATCTGCGGCATTCGAGATGAGATTGATCAGAACCTGTACCAGGGTGTCGATATTGCCGAGGACCGGCGGAAGCGATGGATCGAATTCCTCAGCGATTGCCGGTGACTCGCCGCCAGCTTCCATCACGGCGCGTGCCCGGCGGACGGCTTCGTGCAGGTTGCAGGGCTCCAGTTTTGGTGGGGTACGGCGTGACAGCGACTGCATCTGATCGATCAGTTTGGCAATCCGGTCGACCTCGTCCGCGATCAGCGTCGTCAGCGCGAGATCCTTTCCCTCGGCCTTGCGTGAGAGCAGCTGCGCAGCGCCCCTGATCCCAGCCAGCGGGTTCTTGATTTCATGCGCCAGCACCTCAGGCGCGCGCACAACGCTATCCTCACCTTGAGTTTCGCGCATCGCCTCGGCCCCGCGCACGTCGTGCAGCGTGAGCACTTGCCAGCCCGATTGATCGATCACCGGCGCCACCGTCACATCAACCCGGCGCGGCCCCTGCCCCGCGATCATCACCCCGGTTGCGCGTGCGGATAGCTGCGCATCGGTCTCGGCAAGGCGCGCGGCGAGCAGCGGTTCATCGAAACACAGGTGTTCGCCGATTGAACGACCTGACAAGCGCCTGAAACTCTGCCCAAGCAATTGCTCGGCCGCCGGATTGGCCGCCGCGACCACCTGCCCCGGCCCTAGCAGCAGCACCGCGTGCGACAGGCTCGCAAGCTGGCGCGCCGCGTCGGGCATCAGGCAGCCGCGCGGCTCAGAAAGGGGTCGAAGAAGGTGTGCAGCTGCCGGACCACTTCGGCGGGATCGTCGATGAAGTTGAGCTGATTGCGGAACGCGGCGGATCCCGGCAGGCCCTTGGTGTACCAAGCAAGGTGCTTGCGCGCCATGTTGACCCCGGTGACCGTGCCATAGAGTCCGAGCATCGCATCGTAATGCTCGAGTACGGTAGCGAACAGGGTGTCGGTATCGGGATCCGGCAACGCCTCGCCGGTGCGCAGCCAGTGCATCACCTGCGCAAGGAACCACGGCCGGCCATAGGCACCTCGCCCGATCATCAAGCCGTCAGCGCCCGACTGCTCGAGCGCACGGGCGCTGTCTTCGATGCTGCAGATATCGCCGTTGACGATCACCGGAATGCTGACTGCGTCCTTGACCGAACGAATAAAGGCCCAGTCGGCATCGCCGCGGTACATCTGATTGCGCGTGCGGCCATGGACTGTGACCATCTTCGCGCCGAGGTCTTCGGCAATGTGCGCCAGTTCGGGGGCGTTGAGGCTGTCATGGCACCAACCCATGCGCATCTTGACCGTGACCGGGACATCGACCGCCTCGACGGTCGCCTTGATCAGCGCTGTAGCGAGCGGCAAGTCGCGCATCAGGGCGGACCCGGCATCGCCGTTGACCACCTTCTTGACCGGGCAGCCCATGTTGATGTCAATGATCGCCGCGCCGCGATCCTGCTGCAGCTTGGCCGCCTCGCCCATTTGCGCTGGTTCGCAGCCGACCAGCTGCATCGAGACCGGTTCCTCGATCACGTCCCACTGCGCCTTCTGCAGCGACTGGCGGGTTTCGCGGATCGCCGCGGGGCTGGCGATCATCTCGGTCACGTTGAGGCCTGAACCGAAGCGCCGCACCAGCCGGCGGAACGGCAGGTCGGTCACCCCGGTCATCGGAGCGAGGATCACCGGGCAATCAATCCGGACCGGACCGATGTCGATCGGGATCAGCTGCGGCGGGGTGGGG
>JAYUCG010000153.1:0-14259 GCA_043740455.1 Novosphingobium sp.
AATGCAGTTTGGCGTGGACATCGCCGTGGCCGTTTCCGAACTGCCTGACCGCACTTCGCCGGATGATTGGCCGGAAGCAATGCTGGTTACGGCAAGTGAGATTAGCGCCATCGTGGAACCGCGCATTTTCCCCGAACTAGAAACCGCGTTCGAGAGTGGTGCTGACGAGAGTGAATCCAAAGTCATCGCCGGAATTGTTGCATGGCTCCGTCGCCAAGCTGAAGCCGAACGGTTTGCACGCGATGTTGCGAGGCATCCTGACGTGAAGCAGCATCGGGATAGCGCGTTTCTGGCGAAGAAATTGACGTCTGACGCTATCGAGCGGGGTGATTGGAAAACCACCCTGGCCACCCGCCTCACACCCCGCGCCGGTGGTGCGTGATGGACCCTAGCCCCGGCTGTCGAGCATTCACGTTGCCAGATGGCCGCGCATACGAGGTTGATTGCGTCCATTGGGACGTGTCGCCCGATGTGTTGGCCAAAGCGGCCGAACTGGCATGGGATCGCGCTGGCGGCACTCACCCGCTTTCGAGTTACGACATCGACATGGCACACGAGATCATCACAGGCGAGGTCAATGAGATCGCCAGACTGCAACGCGAACTGGCCACGGCGCACGCGATGATCCGCCGCCTAACCACCCCCAGCCACCGCGCTGGGCAGCAAGGAGAGTGAGATGAGCAATCTAGCCGAAGCACTACCGCGCGAGATCAACCGCGTTCGTGGTGTGCAGAACGAGTTCAGGGCGTTGCTTGGCATGACGAACGTGATCGTGGATCCGCAGATCGCGATGATTGAAGCTGACATTCAGGCCGGGGTTAAGGCCAGTGCAGAGGGCGATGTGGTGGCGATGCTGCGTGCCTATCAAGCGCTCGAAGGCTGGACAGGATGACCGCCGCGCCTCTGCCGGATGGGTTCGTGGGTCCGTTTGATTGGACTGATGATGTCGCATGGCATAAACCTGCGCACCGTGCCGTTATGGCGAGCGTTAGGCTAGGCGCTTGGCTATCAGCCGCGCTTGATGATCCGAATGTTTGCGATGCCATGAAGGCTGATATTCGAGAGTGGTTCAGCGCAGGCGAGCCAATGGAAATTCTCAGCCAAGCCCTCGCCTACCGCAAGGAGCCTTCCAATGAATAAGCCTGAATTTGTACCGTTTGTGTTGCCGCCAAAACAGGCGACAGAGCATCCTGATTTGTGGCGGGATCGTTCGCTATATCGCATCGTGTCCCACATCAATTCACTGGCAGCCGCGCAGAGCCAACCCGCCGCCGAGCCAGTGGACGTGCGGGATATCGACGCCGCATTCCGTGGCTATGGCATGGCTGTTCGCAAGAAAACCGACCCGCCAATCCCCGGCGAGCCGCTAATGTCAATGGCAGAAGCAAAGCGCATCGCTGGTGAACTTGTCGTAGCCGCCCTCCGCACACCCGCCCGCGAAGTGCCCGACCATCTGGTGCCTATCGAGGCCGGTATATGGGGACCACAGACCGCTTCCGCCCTCCGTAAACGTGGCATGAATATCGTCTATCGTGAAGGACCGAGCCATGACTGACCCTCAACCAACGGTTGCGGATCGAGTGGCAATGGTCGAGTATGAAGCGGCACGTCCGATTGGGCTAAACGCGGCATTCGCGGCGGCTGTTCTGGGCGGCAAGCATGACACTGACGATCGCGTTCTCGCCTTCGCCCGTCACCGCCGAGCCACAACCGCCGCGCGGGTGGCTGAGTTGGAGGCGGCTTTGCGGCCATTTGCTGAGGTGGCAGCATGGGCAGATCGTAATGGCCACGATCTAATCAACGGCTTCGACATGCTTCTGCGCCACTTGCCGGGCGGTCAGTTTGCCGGGCACTTGCAGGTGCAGGGTGCAGATTTCATCGCCGCCCGCGCCGCCCTTGACCGTTGACGTGGGCGGCGGGTGGGCGTCAGCTCGCAGCACCCCGCGTAATGGTCACGTTGAACACCGGCGCTTCGGCCGAGCCGACCGCCGCGGGCGTATAGATCGAAAGGTTCGCGCTGCCGGCGCTGATCGCTGTTGCCGCGCACCAGTAGAGCCCAACGCCTGACTTCTGCGTACAGTTGACAGTGTCGTTTGCGCTGATCGAACTGTCGGTCAGCGTGAAGGTGGTGGTCTGCCCGGCCGTGGTGGTGGTGCTGAACAGCGTTATCGCGCCGGCGGGCTTGTTGAGCGTGACGCCGGTGGTGCGGCTTGTCGCTTGCGTGACGGCCCCGCCGATGCCGGTGACGTAGCCGAACGCGCCGGTGGTGCCCGACAATCCGACCGCGCTGACCAGCGCGTTTTGCGCCGATCCGGTGGAGCCCGGCAGTGCGACTTGCTGGACGATGTCGCCGCCGTTGCCGGTGCCGGTGCCTTGCGAGCCCTTGAGCGTCCAGTTGACACCTGCCGTATTTGTGGTCCCTGCGGCTACGCCTTGGACAGAGAGGGTTTGGGCGGCGGGGGCGGCGGCGTCGGCGGCACCTAGTGCTAGGGTAGCAGCGGCAACGCGACGAATAACTGTGTCTGCGCCATTCCAAGTCAACTTCAATCCGCTGGCAAAGTCAAAAGTGCCGGTCGTCCCCCCGGACAAAACAATCGCGTTATTGCCCCCTTGCCCCAGAGTTAAACCATTGCCCCCATATAAATTTAGATAGCCTCCACCTTGGAAAATAGTATTGTTTGCCCCGGCTATTCCCCCACTAAATGTTAGCGCACCATCACTCGCTCGCACGTTGAACTGACTGACTCCACCCTTCTGCAAATCCATCAACAGCGCCGAACCATTGCTTGCCGTATTTGTGACATTCGCCTTGATCAGTGTCGGCGTGCCGGTGGTGTTCCACGTCCCTGACATGTCGAGCAGCGACTGCCCGTTCGCCCCCGTCAGCGAATACCCCGAAACCGTCAAAGGAACCGCATTCGCAGCCGGCGCAATCGCCAGTTCGGTGCCGGTGGTGGTGATCCCCGAAGCGCCCGCAAACGCGCCCGCGTTGTTGTACTGAAGCTGCGTGGTTGAGCCGCCCGGCGATCCACCGCCGCTGCCATAAG
The DNA here is from genome assembly GCA_043740455.1 of Novosphingobium sp. Classification (GTDB taxonomy): domain Bacteria; phylum Pseudomonadota; class Alphaproteobacteria; order Sphingomonadales; family Sphingomonadaceae; genus Novosphingobium. The sequence goes on from JAYUCG010000153.1 coordinate 3,048, forward strand.
GCCCCACCGTCGCGCCGTTGATGCGCGCAAACAGGCCGGTGGTAGTGGACCAAAGATCGCCGTTGGTCGGTGTGGTCGGCGCTGCACCGTGCGGCAAGCGGATGCCCGCGCTCGATGTGGTCGACGCGGCCGTCGTCACCAGCCCGGTTGCGGCCAGCGTGGTGAACGATCCGGTGTTCGGCGTCGTGGCGCCCACCGTCGCGTTGTTGATCGTCCCGCCGCTGATCGCTGGCGTGTTAATCGTGGGAGTGCCGATCGTCGGTGAAGTGGCCAGCACGACCGCACCGCTGCCGGTGCTGGTCGTGCTGGCAGTGCCGCCCTTGGCAACCGGCAGCACGCCCTGAACCTGCGTATTGAGGTTGATCTGCGTCGGGGCGGCAAGCGCGCCTAGTGGTGCCAGCAGCGCCGCCAGCGCGATGATAATCCGCTTCACTTGGTCTTCCTTTTCGCTGTGGGCGCGGGTTCGGCGATTGCCCGGAAGCGATCCCGCTCATCGCGCACGTCGCGGATGAGGTCGGCATCGCTACGAATGCGCTCGCTCTGGTCCTGGACCTGCTGCGCAAGTTGCGCGTTCGCGTCCGTGGCATCGCCAAGCCGCAATTGAAGTTCGAGCACATTGGCAGAAAGTTGGCCAAGCTGCCGGTGGAGCGCCTCGATCAGGCGCGGGATGAGGGTTTCGTCCATCATCACACCATGTAGAACGCGCGCAGCTTGTCGCCGGTCTGCGGGGCTGACAGCATGATGATTGTGGTGCCCGAGATTGTGAAATCGTTGCCTGCGCCAACTTCGGCGCATTGGCCGTTGATTTCGAGAGTGATCGAAGACGCGCCACCCCGGCAGTTGGCCGGCGTGTTCGCCAAGGTGAATGTCGTATTCGAGCCGTTGACCAAGCCGCCGGGTGTCTCGTTGACCACGAAGTTGGTATATTTGGTGAAGCCCGAACTGGCGGTGTTGTTGACCGCAGCGGTCAGCGATCCCGCCGTTGTGGTGACATCGCCAGCCAGCGCCGGGAATTCCGCCGCCGTCAGTACGCCGCCTGAAAGCACAGCAAAGCCGGCGGCCGTGCCCGCTGGAACCGCCAACGCGGTCGCCACGCCTGTTCCGAGCCCGGTCAGCCCCGCGATGGGCAAACCGGTTGCGTTGGTCAGCGTGCCCGACGTCGGTGTCCCGAGTGCGCCGCCATTGACCACAGCCGCACCTGCCGTGCCGACCGCAATGCCGAGAGCGGTCTGGACGCCAGTACCAAGCGCCGTGGTCTGCAACGCGCCCGTAATCCGCGTGTCATTACCCGCCGCCGCCGTGGTCGAGGTCGTGCCGTAATTGGCGCTGAATGCGCCGCCGGTGAGCGTCAGGCCAGTGCCGGCGGTGTAAACAGCACCATTGCTGTCCTGCGCGAAAGCGGTAGCGGTCGTGTCCACCGTGATCGTGCCGATCGTGGTGCACCAGAACTTGGTGTCCTTGTAGGTCGTGCCCTCTGCGATCAGGAAATATTGGCTTTCACTGACCGTCGAGGCCGCCGCCCACCAGGTCGGACGTGACATCGCCGCCGCAGCGCTGGCGAATACCCAAGGCCCGTTTTGCGAAGTGGTGGTCTGGGCGCCAAGCAGGATCAGGTCACCCGAAACGAGCGTAAGGCCGTCATTGGTCGTTGGTGCAGACGAGATCGAAACGTTCGCCGCGGCAAAGGTGCGGACTTCATGAATGCCACCGATCCCGCCGGTCTTCTGATCGACATAGGCGCGGTTTGCAGCGTCGGTCGGGTTGACCGGCGATGCTACGTTGATGATGGTATTGCCGCCCAAACTGAGGCTCGCCGCCATAGCGACGGTGCCGCTGGACAACAGAAGCGTGGTGCTGCCGATGATCGAGGCAAGTGGAACGATCGCGCCACTGGCCATGCGATCCCATGTAACGGAGCCGGAGAGGATCTGCGTCGAACCGCGAAGTTGAGTTGCAGGCATTGAATTATCCCTTTTGTCAGTACGGAATGAAAGTCAGGACATCGCCTGTGGTCACAAGCAAATCGGCGGGAAGCACGGCGTTGCCAGCGGTGATCGAGAAATCTTGCGGTCGCTGGATCACTCCATTGATGGCGAGCAGCGCGCGGGTGATCGACGTGACGGGCACCGATTGCGGGCCGGTTGCGGTTGCCGCGACGGACAGCGGCAATCCTCCCCCGCCCGTCCCGGCAGCGCCTGGTGGCCCCACGATCGCGGCAGGGTTGGCAAGCGTGAGCGGCGCGTCGGGAATCCACGCGATCGTGCGGATACCCGAGAACGGCACGATGAGCCCGGTCGGGTCGGGATAGGTGACCGTAGCAGGCACGATCGTCGGCAAGGTGCTGGCTGGCTCGACGATGCTCAATATCGCCAGTTCGGTAATGATCACCGCGCCTTGGCCATCGGTGATCCGGAGATCGAGGCCGTAGCGGATCGATGACAGTGCCGCGCACGTGCCCGCGTCGAGCGAAATCGTCCAGCCCGCGCCGAAGTTACTGTCTGCCGCGCGATATTGCGGCAGGAGGCGGATCGGGATTGCAGCCGGATCAACAATCCGCCCGTTGGCGGCCATCGGGCGGGCATAGGCGGTTACCAAAGGCGCAGCGGGCGAAGTTGCGCCGGTATCGGTCAGGGAGATGGTGATCGTCTGGCCGCGATGGCGAGTGTAGGTGGTCGTCATCAGCGTCCCTTAGATTGCCAGCGCGATAAGCACGATCAAGATCAGCGTGCCCACGACGCCCCCGAGGATGCGCTCGAACGGATCGAACCTCCGGAGCCATCGCAGGAAGCGCATCAGCCGGCAGCGTCAGCAGCGGCGGCGTCGGCCTCAAGCCGCGCCTCTGCATCGTCATAGGCCGCGTCGAGCAAAGCCATCTGATCGGCGGTGACTGGTGCGCCGCTCTTGATCTGGTGAACCAGCGCGACGGCATCGTGCTCGCCGGCCACAGCGGCCTTGAGCACGCCGGTGGCGATGTTGATGATCTTGCCCGCGCCAGGCGCGAGCACGTCGACAACCGGCGTGACGGCGGAAATGACGGCCGAAACTTCGGCGGCCAGCTTTTCGAAATCAATCATGGTTTGATCCTCACTTGCCGGTGTAATCGTGGAAGGCTTTCAGCGCGGCGTTGACCGTGGCGAACACCATCGGCTTGCCGGCGTCGCGGTCAGCACGCAGCGCGACGATTGCGCTGTGGACCGCCTTGGACAGCGCCACGATCTGGACGCGATGGGCGTGCGTGGTGGCGTGCGCGTTGATCAGCGCATCGGCCGCGTTGGTCGCGATGGTCGCGCCTTGCTCGGCTTCGGCGTAGGTCGAGACTTGTGCGGGCGTCTGCGTCGTGAGGTTCGCGGCCAGATCGGCCGGGATTGAGGCGCAACTGGCAAGCGCGCAGGTTGCGAGCGCGGCTACTGCAAGCAGGGGAAACAGTTTCATCGGTCGGTCCTTTCGGGTTCAAGCGCCATCGGTCCCGTCGCTATCCGCGACAGTCGATCCGCCATCGTTCGCAGGCTTGCCGCGCCGCACCGTGAATATCCGGAGCAGCGCGGCTTGCATGTTACTGGGCAGGCGCAGGAACAACCGCGTCCAGCTTGGCGGTCACCGCATCGATCGCGGGCTGCAAGTTGGCAGCTTCGGTTGCGGCTTGGGCGAGTGCGGCTGCATCGGCGCTAACCTTGGCGATGATGCGATCCACGGCGGCGTCGAGTTTGGTCAGGTCAGACATTGCAATTTCCTTCGAAAGTTTGAGGGCGGTCAGGTCATCCCCTCGCCACACGGCCCACGCGCGCAGGAGGTGTTTCAGGAAGGTCATTTCGATCAACCGAGCCCAAGCACGGCGATGTGCTTGAGCAGCCACACCGCCACAGCGACGATCGCGACAACGTAGATGATGGTCTTGATCGTCCCGTCGATCGGCAGGATGCTGACCACGTAGAGAAGCGCGCCGATGATAATCAGCAGGATCAAGAGTGAGATAAGTCCGGTCATTGCGTCAGTCCTTAGGTTTCCCGTCCAAGGTCATTTCGTCACCGCGACGGAATCGGGCGTGCGCGGATCGGCGGCGATGGTGGCAAGCTGCTTGGCGCGATGGCGCGTGATCCACTGCCCCCACGCGAACGTGCCCGCGCCCATGACCAATCCGACTGCCGTGATGAATGGGGCGGATTGGACGTAGGCGATGAAGCCCGCGAGATCGTGCTTGGACGCGAGCCCGGCGAGCGCGGTCACGACGCTGATCAGCAGAACAATCGTGCGCACGGCGGCGGAGATTTGATCGGGTGCCGGCGTGGCGTTGACGGCGATCGGGGCGTTGAGGTTGTCGTTCGCGGGCATGTCAGTTTACTCCAATGCAAAGCAGCCGCTCGCCTTCGCGCCGGTTGCGCAGGCCTTTGCTCGGCTGTCCGTGGATCGTTGCGCGCCAGTTCAGGAAGGCATCGCAACCGCGCGCCCACTGGCCAGCGTTGAACGCGCGCGCCATTGGCGAGGTGCAGAACCCGCCCGGGCCAGCGTTGTACGATGCATCGATGGCGGCCATGAATGGCTTGCGGCGGTTGTCAGCAATGAAGCCCGGCACGCAATTCAGGACGGCCGGCGCATAGTCGTTGGCCAGCCTCTTGCGCAGCATCGCCGTGCACTCGTCATGGCTGTAGATGCGGTCCTGGACGTTCTGCGTCTCGCCAATGCAGACCGTCTTGACCCGCCCGCCGTCGAGATAGGGCTTGTGTTTCTCGCCTTCGTGGTTCGTCAGGAAGGGCGTGACCGCCAGCGCGGCAGCGGCGATCGCGGCAGCAATAGCCCCGCCTTTGACAGCCGGGTGCAGCCCCGACTTGGGGTCGGGCATTGGTTCGATTGGCATTTGGGAAACTCCTTGGCGCGCGGGCGGCGCTACAGCTTCGTTTCGGTTTGGCGGTCGATCTCGTCGGCCATCCTTTGCAGTCTCCCGCCGCCCGGCGAATACAGCGGGAACGCATCGCCTAAGACCTTGCGCGCAAGGATAACCGAGCTGCTGTTCGGGTTGTCCCGTTCAAATTCGCTAGTGACCAGCATCAGCGCACGGCCCAGCAACATGACCTGTCCGGTTAGGTGTTCGATCTCTTGCTGGCACTTGTGCTCGCGCAGACGTGAATCAGTCCGCACCGCGCTTAACTGCGCCATCATATCCGCACGCAGCCCGGCATCGCCGTCGAGGCTGACCTTGTGCCTGCTTGCCAGTGTCCTGATCCACATGGTCAGCACGGTAAACAGCCCGGCCAGCGCGCCCGCAACAGCCGAAGCGCGGAGCCACTCAAGCACGCTCGACATTATCTGACGCCCTTGAGAATGAGCCTCACATAATGGACGGCGAGAATGGTCGAAAACGCATAGCACGAAGCCCAATCCGCCAATTGCCACCCGTCCATGCTGGCGATCGCGGACGGCCAGAGCAGCCACCGGAAAATGAAGTCGATTTGCAGCAACCCGAAGCAGAACCCGACCGCGCCGCGTTCGTCGCCCTTGGGCCCGTCTTTGCGCACGGCATCGCGCAAGGCGGGGAACTTGAGGTACGAAACGAAGCCCCATGCCGCCAGGTTGATGACCTGAAGCACCTGGACCAGCGCCGCGATCCATAGGCTCACGGCGCATGTCTTGCAGCTTGGGTTGGTTTGCCATTCAACGCGGCGACGATCGCGGTCATCTCGGCCAACTTGCGTTGCAGCGAGGCCACGTCGCCGTCTTCGGGGAAGCGGATGTCGAGCGAGGTCACGCGCACGGCCATGCACTCGGCGATGACGGCGAGGCGGGCGAGCGAGGCGCGGGGCGAGGTCACAACTGATTCAGCCAGTTTGCAATCACCGGCGCTTCCTGCCGCCAGCCCGTCTGGTTCAAGTGTAGGTTGTCCAACATCAGCGCGGCTTGGTTGTACGCGTGAACCCGGCTGTTGCGCAGGCCGTCGCGGGCTGAAATGCCGTAGCGCATCCCGTAGGCGTTCACCCACGCAAGGCCCGCGTCGACGTACTGCGAAAGGATCAGCCCAAGGTTGTTAGCAGGGTTCCCAGTCGCGCCGTGATCGAAGCGCGGCATCGAGATATTCCAAGCTACCTTGCCGGTATAGGCCAGCGTGCCGCGCAACTGCGTAACGAAGGTGTTGTAAATGTCGCCGTAGAACGTGCCGGGCGTCGTATCGGTGATGCTGCCGAGGCCACCAGAGCGGTAGGCATTCCAAGCCGTTGAGCCGTTCCAGATACCCCAGTCATTGCTGGTGCATTGCACAAAGAGCAGATCGACATTGGCCAAGTCAGTCGAAGTCAGCGCGATAGTAGGACCACGCGACCATGTAAGCCCGTTGCCACCGCCGAAAATCTCAACCAAACGCCGCCCGCCGACCGCGCCGAACAGCACGCCCTTGGCTTTCAAGCTTCGCTCTATCTGCACAAGTTGAACGCCACCGACAGCAGGATTGTCACTTAGAGCGCCCGGCATCATCAGGCTGTCGCCAAGGATAGCCAAGTTTTTGCTGCGCCACGGCAGTTGGCCGGCGACGTCATCCCACCCGATCGCACCCGAAAAGCGCCCGTTCAGATCGGCGGAAAAATCCACATCGCGGACGATGTGATCTTCTTTCCAGTCCTCGCTGGTGCCGCCGAGCGCGGCGTTGACAAGCATAATTCGACCGAACCGCGCTCCCGGCGGTGGCTTTTGCAGCACGCCCGGCACGGTGCCGCCGCACTGGCCTGATTGCCCCGCCGTCGAGCCGGTGCAGGCCGCGCTGATCGTATAGCTGCCCGTCGAGCCGTACCCACCAGCGGGCAAGCCAGTGAAATAGCTGTTGGCGGGAATGTCTGGCCCCTGCGCGGGCATTCCGAGTGTGGGGTAGGTATTGGTGCCCGAAAACGCCGTGATGTTGATCGTGTTCGTGGCGTTCGATGTATAGGTATAGCTCGTACCGCCGCCCGCTCCTGGTAGGCTAAGTGGGGCCTTATTTTCGTCCGACCAAGACCAGCCTGATCCGGTCACATAGTTCGCGCCACTCGGGTAAGCCCTTAATGCAATCGCTAGGCCAACACCTTCTTCGACAGGAATGTAATCGCTGACATAGGTGCTGCTGCCGGGTGTTGATGTGACAATCCCGGTATTCATGGCGAGCGTGTAGTCTTGAGCCGAAGCGCCGTCTTTTCGCCAGAGATCGGCAACCGTGGCCAATGTCCGACGAGCGCCGTTAGAACCCGCCGCCTGCGCGTCCTGAATATTCGCCAGTGCGAAGCTGCGAAAAAGTGTGCGCGTGCCTTGGTGAATGTCGAGGCGGGTAAAAGTGGTGTAAGCTTTATCGCCTTGAATTTGCGCGGCGACGATGCCTAGCCCACCGGGAACCGTGAAATTCATGTTGTAGGTATCGACAACCGTAAAGGTCATCGCTGCCACCGACTGCCCCGCTGCGTTGTAATAGATGCCGCGAGTGGCGCTGATCGGATAGCCTTTGTAAGTTGCGCCCGCCGTCACTTCCATCATCGGCGTAAGGTATTGCCCGGCGTTGACGCTTTGTACGCCGCCGGAGCCAACCGAGCCTGCGTAAACGGTCATTTGCGTGGCATCGATCACGCGCTTGTAATCGAAGATGTTGCGGTCAATCGTGAGTGCGAGGTCGATCGAAGCTGGCGCGTTGCCACCGGACGCCGCCGCTGCCGTGGCGCTGTTGGCCGCCTGCACCGCGCTCGCCGCCGCTTGCGTCGCATAGCCCGCCGCCGCGCTCGAAAGCAGCCCAGTCGCGCTCCACGAGCCCGTCGTCGTCGCGCCGGTCTTGCGGTAGAGGTCGTTGTTCGTCGCCGTGCTGTCGTTGTAAACCAGCGCGAAGATGCCATCGGCGGGCACCAGATCGGCAGTCATCAGCGCCTTGGTCGCATAGGTCTTGGCGATGATGCCGGTGGTGATCCCGGCCGCCAGCGCCGCCACAACCGCGGTCATGTCGAAAATGTCGACCGTGATGTTCGGCACAGTGTAGCTGCCATCGGCCGAGACGGGCTTCAGGATATAGGTGCCGTTGACCGCCGCGAACGCGATGTTGGCGGCGTTGTCGGCCGTCAGCGGATTGAGCAGACCTGTCACGCCATCGGTCTGATAGATGCTCGCCAGCGTCGTGCCGTTGGCCAGATAGACCGAGACCTTGCACAACGGCAGGATCGCCCCAGTGTCAGACCGGGCGATTGTAAAAGTGCTGAATTTCATGGGTCGTCCTTATGGAAGAGCTAAGCCGCTGCCGCTGCCTTTGTACCCGCCGCCGCCGGTGCCGCCGCCAGTTGGCGTCGATCCACCACCGGTCGAGATCACAAAGCTCAGTTCAGTCGAAAGGTTGAGTTGCCCGGGGTTTGCCGTCCAAGCGTCGTAGGCCGCAATCTTGCAGTAGTAGGTCGCTGCCGCGAGGCCGAAGATCGAAACCGGCTGCACACCGTTGACCGCGATCCCACCCGCAGTCGCGGGATCGAACCCGGTCGCCGCGCCATAGAAGACGATGTAGCCTTCAAGGTCTGGATCGGTGCTGGCCGTGCAGGCAAGCGAGCCGGTCGTTGCGCCGCCGGTAGCTGCTGGAGATGCGACTGCCGCCGGTGCCGCGTTCGTGATGCTGATCTTTGACGATTCCGCGCTCGGGCCCGCTCCGCTCACCGCTGTCACTGAAACTTGATAGGAGCGCGCGATGCCATCGGCGGTGGCCATGATCGACGTATATGAAGCTGACGGTGTCGAGCTGGTGATCGTTCGGATCAGCGTAGTGCCGGCGCCATTGTAGATCTTGAACTGATAGGACGTCGCCAGCGTCGAGGCGGTGCAAATGAGGTTGATCGTCGCGCCGGTCCACGTCGAGCCACCCGTTGCCAAGGCCAGCCCCGTCGACGTTGACGGGATCGAAGCCGAAACCGCCAGGCCGATCGTGTAGGCGGTGACCGCAGAGAGTTGCTGCGACGCGCGCCCGTAGAGGTTGAACGAGACGAACTTGACATAGAACGTCGCGCCGACGTTGTTGTCGGGATAGGCGAACTTGAATATCCCATCATCGAGCCGGACGAAGGTAGCCCCGCTCGAATGCGCCGCCGGTGACGATCCGCGTTGACCGCGCCGCAGATAGGTCAGGTTGAAGTGGTTGGCCGACGTGACCGCCAGATCGGCATAGGAGAGCAATTCGCCATCGACGAGGCACAGCGACGCGGCGGCATCGGCCTCGGCGTGCGTGGCGGCTCCCAGGATGCCCAGCGAAGTCGTCAGGTCAACGCTCAGCGTGTTCGTGGTGTCAATGCTCGCACCGCTCGCCAGTGCCGCCGTGAGCGTGCCGTAGCGCGCCGGGCCGTGGATGGTGCCGATCTGCGAATAGGTCACGTTGTCGACGCTGAGCCAGACGTTGCAGCCGCCCCAGTTTACGCCACCAGCAACCGCTGCCCATACTTCATGCGACTGCGTTGCCAGCGCGGCCGGCGCGTTGAACAGATAGGGCGCCGCGACGTTGCCCGGGTCAATGTCGACGTTTGGCTGGTAGCCGACCGAAGTGTGCGCCGGATAAACCGCGGCGTTCGCGGTTTGCCCAGGCACCGCTTCGGCCATGTAGGTCAAATTGCCGCCGGCGTCCTCTTCGATCTCCTTGATCAGCACGAGCTTGCGGTTGAGCAGCAAGCCGTCAACGGTCGTGGTGAGCGTGACGTAATCCATCGGCTCGATCGCCGCGAAGTCTTCGGGCAGGCGGAAGTGGTAGCGGTCGCGCACGTAGAGCACGCGCTGGAGCCAGAGCGTCGCGGCCTTCTTGGCGATCGCCGCATCGCAGATGTCGTGCATCTGTTGCGCGTCCTGCTTGCGCAAACCAAAGGTCAGGATGTCGTCGAGGTCGTCAGCGGGTTGGATGCCTGGCTGATATTGGTTCGACCGGTCGAGGAATTCGATCTGCACCGAATTGTAGGCGTCGGACTGATCGACGATTTCGTGATGCACTTCGTCGAGGAAGGCGGTCTCGTCGAGGTCGTAGATCGGCGTGAGGTTGGGCGTCCAGGTGAGGCTGTTGCCGGTCTCCACAGCATCGCCATAGGGCTTGCACTTGAGCACGCCCTCGGACCAGAAGAATTCGCTGTTCGATTGGATCGCCAGCCGGGCCATGAAGTCGCTGCCGGTCGTCGCGGTATCGAGCAGCGGAGAGAGCAAAAGGTTGGCGGCGCGGCAGTAGAGCGACCAATCGGCCCAATTGCCGATCATGTTCGCGCCCCAGCCGGTCACGCCGTAGCCGGTGTTGGTCAAAAAGTCGTTGGCGATATCGTTGGGATCAGCGTCGCCGTTCGGCCCGAACTGGATCGCGAAGTCGATCTCGAATCCATGGTTCGACAGCGACGCGCCCGAGCCCAGCGCATAGTCCTGCGCATAGACGTAGGCGAGCTGCGAGTAGCCGATCGCGTGCGTCGGGAACAGCGAGGTCAGGTAGCCCCAAGGCGCTTGCGTGAGCGTGCCCAGCGCCAGGCTGAGCCCGGCCTGTGCCAGCGCCGTGGTGCCGCCGTTCGTGAAGACCGACGAGTCCTTGTAAACCGTGCGGACGCCGATGATCGGGCCCTCGCACGGCACCATGATCGGCGATGCGGTATAGGTATAGGTCGTGCTGCTGGACGATCCGCCCTTGCCGCCAGTTTTCGTCGTTTTCGGGATGGCCTTGAAGCCGGCGTAATCGACCAGGTTGCAACTGGCGCGCGTCCGGCCCCAGCCGATGGGAATCGGCACGCCAAGCAGCGAGGTTTGCACCTGCACGCCCGACAGCGCGGTCTCGGTTGTGGAGGAACCGCCGCCCATTATTCAGGCGCCGCGAACACGGAGAAGCACTTGCGCGGCCGGTCGATCAGGTCGACGTCCTGCGTCATGTCGGCGCGGATCACGGCGCCGCCCTTGATGACCGCGTGCAGCACCGTGGGATAGTCGAGCACGATCGCCGAATGGCTGAAGGTGCGGCCGAACTTCCAGATCACCAGGTCGCCCGGCTGAAGGTCGGCTTCGTCAATCTCGCGGGCATGGGGCAGCACGAAGTCGAGGAACTTCTCTTCGTCGCGGTGCATCATCCAGTCGTCGGTATAGGTGGGGTTGAGCGGGGGGATGATTCCCAGTGCAGAAAATACGGCTATCGGAAGTTGCGCACAATCAATTCCAACGCCCTTTATCCGGGCGTGGCTGCAATACGCCGTTCCTTCCCAACCAAGGGCTTCACGGACTATCGCCTCCCTTAGTT
>JAYUCG010000154.1:0-8736 GCA_043740455.1 Novosphingobium sp.
CTCCTCGAGGCTGAGCCGGTAGCGCTGCATGACTTCCTCGATCGTCATCAAGCCGCTTTCCACAGCCGCGACGACCTGCGCCTTGCGGCTCGCGACCCAGCGGGTCGTGTCGGCCGGCGGGAGGCTCTCACGGGTAAGGATTTCGCGGCACGGCCCGAGGATCCGGGCGGGGCGGGGGTTGTGGTATTCCATCATTTTACGGCCCTCGATTAGAGTGGCCCCCAAGTCCGGTAACTATCGGGTTTGCTTGGTTAAGATGGACTAAATATGGGCCTCAACTCACCGCTCCAGCAGGGCGGAGATCGCCGGGGCGTGAGTAGATGGCGATGAACCGAGGCGAGGTTTTTGGCCCCGCCCCGGACATCTGAATCAATCGGCGAATCAGTTGGCCGAAGCAGCAGCTGCGGCTGGGACTGCGGCCGCTGCAGCAGCAGCCGGCGCGACGAATCCGCACTGGCCTTGCTCCATCGGGATCTGCTTGGTAATGCGGGTGGCGTTCTCGGCGTAGGCCTGAGTCACCGAGCCATTCTTCACCTGTTTGCCGCGCAGCGTCGAGACGTTCTGGCAGAGGTGGAAGACATGCTCGGTCGAAGCTTTCTCGCCAGCCTTTTCCGAAGCGATCCAGTAGACCGTATCGACCCCGTTGGGGTTGGCTGCGCTCTTGGTCGCATCGGCCACGACCGCGCTGTCACGCGCGATCGCCTGGGCCTGTTCAGCGACCTCGGGCGAGCAGGCGGTGGTCGGCTGGCCGCTCTTGATCTGGCTGGCGCAGGCATTCATGTCCTGCGTGTACTGCTCTGTCGAAGGCGGCTTGAAGTCGATCCCGACAACCGTGGCCAGCAAAGCAAGCGCCACGCCGACACCGCCGGCGATCTGCTTGTTCTTCGGGTCCATGTCCTTGTCCATGAAGATCAGCGCAAGCAGCGGCAGGAACGCGATCACGGTAATGATCGCCCCAAGCTGGTTCTGGACGAAGAAGCGAAAACCATCGGCGCGGGTGGCCGGGTCGTGGCGGTTAGCCGCCTTCCACATCAGACTGCCGCCGATCGCGAAGGCGGCTATCACCACCAGGATGCCAATCAGCAGCGCCATGTTGCCGTGCTGGAACTTGCCCTGCTTGAGCATGACGATCCCGGCAATTTCGGTGCCGATCGCCACCAGCCAGCATAGCGCAGCATAGATCCGCAGCTTCTTGGCCGCGCCCTTTTGATCCTGGGTTGCGGCCCAGGCTTTGGTGACATCGACTTGCGGTGCCGGCTTTTCGTCAGACATGTAGAGACCCCCGATCAAACTGCTCAGCGCTTTCGAGGCGCAGGTTCAGTCCCGCTGGCTCGTGCGCAAATGCTGCAAGAGAGCTTAAGGGTAACCGAAGCGCGGACGTGAAACCAGTTAAATTCGCGCAACTAAATGGACTTGCAGCAGGGCGCCGTCAGGCGCGGCGGGACACCGCAAACGCAGCCGCTTCCGCCATTGCCGCGCGTGCTTCGTTGGCCGGAAAACCGGCGATCGCATCGATTGCGCGCTGGGCATAATGGCGCGCGCGGTCCCGCGTTGCGCTTAAGGTGTTGTGCTTGCGGGTCAGCGCAACGGCATCGGCCAGGTCCGTGTCCGATACCCGGTGACCCTGGATGGCATCGCGCCAGAATGCGCGTTCCGCTTCATTGCCGCGGGCGTAGGCGAGAATGACCGGCAGGGTCATCTTGCCGTCGCGGAAATCGTCGCCCTTGGCCTTGCCCATTTCGTCTGCGGCGGAATCGTAATCCATCGCATCGTCGACCAGCTGGAAAGCAATGCCGAGGTTGCGGCCGTAATCTTCTAGCGCGCGCTCGTCCGCCTCGCCGCGCTCGGCCACCACGGCGGCAATGCGCGTTGCGGCAGCAAACAGCGCGGCGGTCTTGGCGCCGACAATCGAGAGATAGCGTTCTTCGCTGGTTTCGATCTGGCGCTGCGCGGTGAGCTGGTCGACCTCGCCCTCGCTGATGACCGAGCTGGCGTTCGACAGGATCTTGAGGACCTTGAGGCTGCCGTCCTCGACCATCAATTCGAAGCTGCGCGTGAACAGGAAATCGCCGACCAGGACAGTCGCCGGGTTGCCGAAGATGAGGTTGGCGGCGGCTTTGCCGCGGCGCAGTTCGCTGCCATCGACCACGTCGTCGTGCAGCAAGGTCGCGGTGTGGATGAACTCCACCGCAGCGGCCAGCTTGTAATGCCGCGTGCCCTGATAATCGCACAGCGCCGCGCCCGCCAAGGTCAGCATTGGCCGCATGCGCTTGCCGCCGCCCGCGATCAGATGACCGGCCAGCGCCGGGATCAGCGGGATCTCGCTCTGCATCCGGTCAAGAATGACCGCGTTGACGGCGTTCATGCCGGCAGCGGTCAAGGCCATGATCGGGGCGAGCGAGGGTTCGCTGGCGCGCGGCTTCAAGGGGATCACGTCAGCGCTCATTGATCAGCCGCATAACCGCCGTCAGGCAATGTAGGCAAGTGCAAACCGGGCAATCGCTGCTGCGCAATATGCAATCGTGAAATGTCATGGTAGCGAGCCAATGATGTCCGAAACTACCCCCATGTCCGCAACCGATGCTGTTCTCGCCGGATACCGCGCCAGCATCGATAATATCGACGCCGCCCTGATCCATATTCTGGCGGAGCGATTTCGCATCACCAAGGCGGTTGGGACCTACAAAGCGCAGAACGCCCTGCCCGCTTCCGACCCGGGACGCGAGGAACGCCAGATCGCGCGGTTGCGCAAATTAGCGGAAGAGGCCCAGCTCGATCCGGAATTTTCGGAAAAGTTCCTGCGTTTCATCATCGATGAGGTGATCCGCCATCACGAACAGGCGGCGGGGAAATAAGCGCGAAGTGCCCTCCCCCGGCGAACCGGGAGAAGGCACTCGTCGTCCAGCTCTAACTTAACGACCCGCTGAACCGATAATCAGCCCGATAATGCCGCCAGCGATTGCTGCCATAACGATGTCACCGTTGTTGTCGCGGTAATAGCGATAGCCGCGGCGCGGAGCCGGAAGGCCGTAATTGCCGTAGTCGCTCACGACGTAAGACTGGTTCTGATAATTGGGATAACGCTGACCAACACGCCAGTCGCCATCGTAGCCATTGTAGCCGTAGTTCGAGCCATAGTAGGTCCAGTTGCGGCCGCGGCGATCACGCCAGCCGTTATGGCGGCCACGGTCACGGTGGTCATTGCGGTCCCATTGATCGGGGCGGCCATCGCGGTCACGGTCACGGTTCCATTCCGAGCGATCTGAGCGGCCGTCACGTTCGCTGTCGTGCCCGCGGTTTTGGGCGCCGGCCGGAATTGCGGTCACCACGCTGCTGATCGCAGTCAGCGCGGCGATAGTGGTGGTAAAGGTCTTGCGCATCGTTTGTCTCCTTACGCGGCGGACAATCAGCGATTGCCTGCATCATCAGAGAAACGGTTGCGGCACGGCTAGGTTGCATGAACCTGAAGTAACGCGCCCAAGCGTGTTGCCTGAGCGATAACGCGTTCGGCGTCAGATGAATACGCGTGGCAGCTTGAGCTTTACTAGCAGGCCGCCCAGGTCTTCGCTTTCACCCAGCTCGACATTGCCACCATAAATCTCGGCCACATCGCGCACAATCGCCAGCCCCAGTCCGGTGCCGGGCTTGCCCGTATCAAGCCGCGCACCGCGATCGAAAATCCGGGTGCGTTCTTCTTCGGGGATGCCCGCGCCGTCATCCTCGATCCAGATTTCGCACAGGTCGGAACGGAGAACCGCATCAATCGTCACAAACACACTGCCGCCGCCGTATTTGGCGGCATTCTCGATCAGGTTGCCGAGAATCTCGTCGAGGTCCTGTTTCTCGATCGCCACCAGCGCGCCGCGATTGCCGTCAAGATCGAAGCGGGTGTTCTCATAGAGACGCGTTACCGCGCGGAGCACCGCCTCCACGCTTTCGCTGACGTTGGCCCGTGCCTGGCCGACCGCGCGGCGCCCGACTGCCCTGGCCCGGGCGAGGTGATGGTCTACCTGGCGGCGCATCACCGCGGCTTCGCGGATCACCGTTTCGGGAAGATCGGGGGCATGAGCGGTCGCCGCGTTCATCACCACCGTCAGCGGGGTCTTGAGCGCATGCGCCAGATTGCCGGCATGGGTGCGCGCCTCCTCGGCTTGCCGCTCGGTATGCGCGAGGAGCGAATTGAGTTCCTGCACCAGCGGCTGCACTTCGATCGGCAGCGGCTCGGTCACCCGGTTAGCCCCGGTGCTGCGCATACGCTGGATGGCCCGGCGCACGCCGCGCAAGGGGCCTAGGCCGTACCAGGTCTGCAGCGCCGCCATGACCAGCAGGCCCAGCCCAAGCACAGCGAAGCTGCGGTAGAGAATGCGGCGCACCCGGCTGGTTTGCTCGTCGAGATCGCTTTTGCGCTCGGCCACGGTGAACCACCAGACCGTCGGGCTGCCCGGAAGCGTGACCGAGCGTTCGATCACTCGCAGCGACTCGGTCGGGAACTGGCTCGAATCGTAGGAGTGTGCATCCTTGTCGAGATGATCGGGGTGCACCTCGAGCGTGCGGTCCCACAGCGACCTTGAAGGAAAGTCATCGTGCCCCGCTCCCCGGATCTGCCAATAAAGCCCGCTGTTGGGCTCAAGCAGACGCTGGTCGCCCAGCGCACGGTTGAAGAACACCTCGCCGTCGCTGCCGACTTCGGCGGAGGCGATCATGCCGTTGAGCAGATAGGACAGCTGGCTATCGAAATTGCGGGTGATCAGCCCGGTCAGCGTCTGGTCCAGCGCGATCCCGCCGCCGAGCAGCAGGACCAGGATCCAGCCGGTTGCAATCATCATCATCCGGCGCGCGAGCGAGCCGGTGTGCGGAATGCTCGCAGGCGTCTCGGATGCCACGCAGCGCCTTAGCCGCGTGATCCGGAAGCCGGATCGTCAAGGCTATAGCCGAGCCCGCGGATCGTGGTGATCACATCGGCGCCCAGCTTCTTGCGGATACGGGTAACGAACACTTCGATCGTGTTCGAATCGCGGTCGAAATCCTGGTCGTAGATGTGCTCGATCAGTTCAGTCCGGCTGACCACCTTGCCCTTGTGGTGGAGCAGGTAAGACAGCAGCTTGTATTCCTGTGCGGTCAGCTTGACCGGCTCACCGGCCAAGGTGACCCGGCCCGAACGGGTATCGAGCCGGACATCGCCTGCAGTCAGTTCGCTGCTGGTATTGCCCGAGGCGCGGCGGATCAGCGCACGCAGGCGGGCGATCAGTTCCTCGGTCTGGAACGGCTTGGCGAGGTAATCGTCAGCCCCGGCATCGAGCCCGGCCACTTTATCGGACCAGCTATCGCGCGCGGTCAGCACCAGCACCGGAAACTTGCGGCCTTCCTTGCGCCACATGCCCAGCACGGTCAGCCCGTCAATCTCGGGCAAACCAAGGTCGAGGATCACCGCATCGTATTCCTCGGTCGAACCCATGAAGTGCCCGTCCTCGCCATCGACCGACAGGTCGACGGCATAGCCGTTGGCTTCGAGCGTGCTTTTGAGTTGCTTGCCAAGGGTAGGTTCGTCCTCGACGATCAGGATACGCATTGCGGGGTTCCCCAGAATTGTCTGCCCGTCAGATGGGACTTGCAGGCGGGTAGGTCAAGTTGCCGACCTAGCGCAGCCCAGCCGCGTAGGCGGCGATCAACGAGATTGCCGGATAACCTGCCCGGTACGGGCATCGACATCGACAAAGATAACGTGCCCATCCTGGATGAATTTCAACCGGTAGACGTAGGCGGCCGGATCGTATTCCGGGCCAATGTACTGCGCGCCTTGCATCTGCGGCACCACGGCACGCTCGATATCGGGCAGCGACCGAACGTTGCCTGCGCGCAGATCACGGCGCGCCTTCTCCTGCGCGCCGCCAGGGCCGGCATGGACGGGGCCGACCGGAATGACGGCCGCAGCAAGGATCAAGGCGAGGAACTTGTTCATGATTGTCGCGGCTTTACCCGGCGCGGATTGAACAACCCGTGAATGGTTTAGCTGCCTTTCAGCAAGGCGATGTAACGCTGACGCAATTCGCCGGTAATCGTGCCCGGTGCGCCGTTGCCGATCGGTTTCCCGTCAACCTCGATGACCGGCAAGACCAGTGTTCCCGCGCCAGAGATAAAGGCCTCCCGCGCGCTGAACAATTCTTCGGGCGTAAAAGGCCGCTCCTCAATCTGCAGGCCCATCTCCTTGGCCATGGCGATCACGCTGATCCGGGTCACACCGGGCAGGACGCCGTGATCCACCGGGTGCGACACCAGCACGCCGCGCGCATCGATGATGTGAGCGTTCGAGCTGGTCGCCTCGGTGATGACGCCGTGTTCGACCAGCCAGGCATCATCGGCCCCTGCCTCGCGCGCTTCGGCCTTCATCATCACTGCATAGAGCAGCTGGGTGGTCTTGGCCGAGCGGACTTGCCAGCGCAGATCGGGCCGCAACACGACCCGCAGTCCGTCCTTGCCCCACGGGGCATCGATCAGGCTGTCTTCCTGGGTGAAGGCAAAGCGGTTGGGGCTCACTTCGGCGCCGGGCAGCGGGAATGACCGGTCGGCCGGAGCGCCCGCCGTTACCTGCAGATAGACCCTGCCCTCGATGATGCCGTTGCGCGCGATCAGCTCGGTCAGCACCGCCGGCCAATCGGTATCATCGCTGATCCGTGCAGTAGCCATGCTCCGCGCCAGCCGCGCGGCGTGGTGCGGCCAATTGCGGAACTTGCCATCGGTCACCGGCGAGACTTCGTAGACCCCTTGTCCGAAGTTCAGCGCGCGGTCGAAGATCGAGACCTTCGCCTCGTCTTCGGGAATGAAGTCGCCATTGAGCCAGACTGTCCGCATGGCTGATCCCTCTCGGTCGCCTTGTGCGCCTTGTCAACGCGTCTTGGTCCCCGTAGGTGCCGCGCTGCCATGGCTGCCGCACCGATCCTCTCCTGGGAAGAATTGAGCCTGATCCAAGGCTCTGGCTGGCTGTTCCAAGGGCTCGACCTGTTCATCGGCCCGCGCGATAAACTGGCGCTGATCGGCCGCAACGGCGCCGGCAAAACCACGCTGCTGCGCCTGATCGCGGGCCAGATCGAGGCCGACAAGGGCCGCCGCTCGATCCAGCCGGGCACCAAGATCGTGATGCTGGAGCAGGACCCGTTCTTCACCGGCTTCGACACGCTGATGGACTTCGCGCTATCGGGCAAGGATGCCCCGCAGCGGCACGCGGTCGAGGCAATTGCCGGGCAGCTCGGCATCGACATGAGCCGCAAGGCCGACAGCGCCAGCGGCGGCGAGCGACGCCGCGCCTCGCTTGCCCGGGCACTTGCCAGCGAGCCTGACCTGTTGCTGCTCGACGAGCCGACCAACCACCTCGACCTTGCTGCGATCGACTGGCTCGAGGACTGGCTGAGCCGCTACAAGGGCGCGTTTGTCGCGATCAGCCATGACCGCACCTTCCTCAAGCGGCTGACCAACGCCACGCTGTGGCTCGATCGCGGTGCGCTGCGGCGCAAGGATATCGGCTTTGGCGGCTACGAAGCGTGGATGGAGGCGGTCTACGCCGAAGAAGCGCGCGCCGCCGACAAGCTTGATGCCAAGCTTAAGCTCGAGGCGCACTGGCTGGAACGCGGGGTGACCGCACGGCGCAAGCGCAACCAGGGGCGGCTAGCGAAGTTGTGGGAGATGCGTGCGCAACGCGCCGCAATGCTGAACCCGCAAGGCGCAGCCAAGCTCGCACTCGGCACCGATGACGTGAAGACCAAGGCGGTGATCGTCGCCAACAAGGTCTGCAAGTCGTTCGCTGGCCGCCCGATCATCAAGGACTTTACCTTGCGCATCACCCGCGGTGACCGCATCGGCGTTGTTGGCGCGAACGGCGCGGGCAAGACGACGCTGCTCAAGCTCTTGACCGGCGAACTGGAACCCGACAGCGGCATGGTTACGCTCGCCAAGACCCTCGACGGGGTGGTGATCGACCAGCAGCGCAGCCTGATGAGTGCGGGCAAGAGCGTGCGCGACGTGCTCGCGGAAGGCGGCGACTGGATCGACGTGCGGGGGGTGCGCAAGCACATCCAGGGTTACCTGAAAGACTTCCTGTTCGAGCCCGGCCTGGTTGACGCCAAGGTCGGCACGCTCTCGGGCGGCGAACGGTCGCGGTTGCTGCTGGCGCGCGAATTCGCTCGTAAATCTAACCTGCTGGTGCTCGACGAGCCGACCAACGACCTCGACCTCGAAACGCTCGACCTACTGCAGGAAGTGATCGCCGATTACGACGGCACCGTCCTGATCGTCAGCCACGACCGTGACTTCCTCGACCGGACCGTGACGGTGACGCTGGGCCTCGATGGCTCAGGCAAAGTCGATGTCGTGGCGGGCGGTTACGAGGACTGGGAAAAGCAGCGTAGCCAGCGCAACGCAGCGGCCAAAGCGGTGCGACGCGATGCCGAGCCCGCTCAGCCAGCAGCGCCGCCACCGCCGCGCAAGGCGAAGCTCACCTACAAGGACCAGCGCGACTACGAGCTGCTGCCCGCGCGGATCGAGGAACTGCTCGCCCAGATCGCGCGTGACGAAGCGGAACTCCATGATCCTGCGCTCTACACCAGCAATCCAGGCAAATTTGCCGCCCTGACCAAGGCCATCGACCGAGCCCGCGCCGAGAAAGACGCGGCGGAAGAGCGCTGGCTGGAACTGGCGGAACTGGCCGAGGGGTAAGCGGCCCCTCCGTCATTTGCTCCGCAAATG
>JAYUCG010000155.1:0-3436 GCA_043740455.1 Novosphingobium sp.
CGCACGCTCGGCCTTGGCGCATTGGTCGTGGCCTTGCTGCTGGTCGCCGGGAAGGTCGTCCTGCCGCGCCTGTTCGACCAGGCGGCGCGCACCAAAAGCCCGGAGCTGTTCTTCGCAGTGAGCCTGCTGGTGGTGATCCTCGCCTCGCTCGCTACAGGCGCGGTCGGCCTTTCGCCGATCGTCGGCGCGCTGATCGCCGGGCTGTTGATCGCCGAGACCGAATACGACGGCGAGGTTGAGCACATGATCGCGCCGTTCAAGGGCCTGGCGTTGGGGGTGTTCCTGCTCACCGTAGGGATGGGTCTCGACTTGACGGCGATCTGGGCGCGGCTGGGTGAAGTCCTGCTGGCTGCAGCGCTGGTGCTGGGCTCAAAGGCAATCGTTACGGCAGTTCTCTTGCGGATGTCCGGGGCGCGGCTGAGCACTTCGACCGAAACCGGCATACTTCTCGCCAGCCCGTCAGAGACCACGCTGATCGTGCTGGGTGCGGCGCAGGCGGGCAAGCTGATCGTACCCTCGGCGGCGCAGTTCTGGGAAATCGTGACCGCGCTGGGGCTGACTGTCACTCCGATCCTGGCGATCGGCGGGCGCTGGCTGGCGCGGCGGGTCGATATGGCCGGACACCTTGCTGCCGATGACACCCTGCCCGACGAACACGCCATTGTGGTCGGTTGCGGCCGCGTGGGAAGGCTCGTCGCAGAGATGCTGCGTGAGCATGGCCAGGCCTATGTCGCGATCGATATCGACCCCGAGCTGGTCAAAGCCGCGCGCGCTGACGGCCTGGTCGCACGGTTTGCCGACGCCAGCCGCAGCGATGCGCTTGAGCGGCTGGGTCTCAGCGATGCCACCGCCGTTATCTTCACCATGGACGAACCGGTTGCGGTGCAGCGCCACGTCCGCCGCCTAAGGATGGCGCATCCAGACCTGCCGATCATTGCCCGCGCCCGCGATGCCAGCCATGCCGCCGCGCTTTACCGTGCCGGGGCCAGCCACGCGGTGCCCGAAACGCTGGAAAGCTCGCTGCAGCTTAGCGAGGCCGTGCTGGTCGATCTTGGCGTGGCGATGGGCCCGGTCATCGCCAGCATCCATGAAAAGCGCGATGAAATGCGCGCGCAGATCATGGAAGAAGGCAATCTTGCGGCGAAACCCCAGCTCAAAAGCGCCGGGCTGCGGGAACACTCCGCTTCATGAAAGAGTTGATCGTGCAAGGAGATCATCCATGCACGACACTGCCCCGCACACCCCAGACGACGCCCATCCGATCGGACGCCAGGCCGACGAGAGCAATGGCCGGATCAAGCGGCCGAAGCGTAGCAACAGTTCGATGAACAACGTACCGCGCGGCAGCGACATGGAGCGCCGCGAGGCCGCGCGCGGCCAAAAAGTCTAGATCAAGCGGACAAAACTGCTTTCACCGCCGCGATCGCATCTGTTGCCTTGGCTCCGTCCGGACCGCCGCCTTGCGCCATATCCGCACGCCCGCCGCCGCCCTTGCCGCCGAGCGCTTCCACGCCCGCGCGAACGAGATCGACGGCACTGATCTTGTCGGTCAAATCATCGGTCACCGCCGCGGCGATTGCCGCTTTGCCCTCGTTGACCGCGACTACAGCCGCTACCCCCGAGCCCATGCGCGCTTTTGCCTCATCAAGCAGGCCACGCAGATCCTTCGGGTCAAGCCCGTCGAGCACCTGGCCCGAGAACTTAATCCCGGCGATTTCTTCGTCGGCGCTGGGCGCGTTGGCCCCGCCGCCGCCAAGCGCCAACGCCTTCTTCGCTTCAGCCAGTTCGCGTTCCAGCTTGCGGCGTTCATCCAGCAACGCTGCGACGCGGCTTGCGACCTCGTCAGGCGTGGTCTTGAGCAGGCCGGCGGCGCTTTTCAGCGCTTCCTCGCGGGCCACGAGCCACTGCCGTGCAGCCTCGCCGGTCAGCGCCTCGATCCGGCGCACGCCTGAGCTGACCGCGCCTTCGCTGACGATCCGCAGCAAGCCGATATCGCCGAGTGCGCGCACGTGCGTGCCGCCACACAATTCAACCGAATAGCTCTTGCCGCTGGTGGAATTGCCCATCGACAGCACGCGGACTTCGTCGCCGTACTTCTCGCCGAAGAGCGCCATCGCCCCGGCGTCAATCGCCTCGTCGGGGCTCATCAGGCGCGTCACCACCGTCTCGTTACCGCGTACTTCGGCGTTCACCTCGGCTTCGACCGCGGCGATGTCCTCGGCGGATAGCGCAGTCGGGTGCGAATAGTCGAACCGGAAGCGGTCGGGCGCGACCAGCGAGCCCTTCTGGGTGACGTGCGTGCCCAGCCGGTGGCGCAGTGCCGCATGCAGCAGGTGCGTGGCTGAATGGTTCGCGCGGATCGCATCGCGGCGGGCGATGTCGATGTCGAGCTTGACCGTGTCGCCCAGCTTGATCGAACCGCCCTGTACTTTGGCAAGATGTGCGTGGAGCCGGCCGAGCGGCTTCGAGGTATCGCTAACCTCCAGCACCAGCCCTTTCGCGCCGGTGATGGTGCCAGCATCGCCCATCTGGCCTCCGCTTTCGCCATAGAACGGGGTCTGGTTGACGATCGCCGCCACCTCATCGCCGACCGAAGCGGAATCGACTTCCTTGCCGTCCTTGACCAGCGCGACAACCTGCGCCTCGGCAGTGACCGCCGTATATCCGGTAAATTCGGTCGCGCCGACGCGTTCGGCGATATCATACCACACTTCGCCGTCGGCGACCTGGCCGCTACCCTTCCACGCTGCGCGCGCTGCCGCCTTCTGCCGCGCCATCGCAGCGTCAAACCCGGCGCGGTCGACCCCGATGCCGCGTGCGCGCAGTGCGTCTTCGGTCAGGTCGTAGGGGAAGCCAAATGTATCGTAGAGCTTGAACGCAGTCTCGCCGGGCAGCTCGCTGCCCTTGCCCAGCCCGCCGGTGGTCTCATCAAGCAACTTGATCCCATTGGCGAGCGTGCGGCGGAACTGGATTTCTTCGCGCTGCAAGGTTTCCTCGATCAGCGGCTGCGCGCGGCCGAGTTCGGGATAGGCCTGGCCCATCTCGGTCACCAATGCTGGAACCAGCCGGTGCATCAGCGGATCCTTCGCACCGAGCAGGTGCGCGTGGCGCATTGCGCGGCGCATGATGCGCCGCAGCACATAGCCGCGCCCTTCGTTGGATGGCAGCACGCCATCGGCCAGCAAGAACGAGGTTGAACGCAAGTGATCGGCGATCACCCGGTGGCTGGCCTTGTTCTCGCCCTGCGCGGCGACGCCGGTCAGGCTTTCCGACGCAGCAATCAGCGCCTTGAAGGTATCGGTGTCATAGTTATCGGTAACGCCCTGCAGCACCGCTACAACGCGCTCCAGCCCCATCCCGGTATCGATAGAGGGGCGCGGCAGTTCGCCGATTTGAACGTCGTTTTCCTGCAGGAACTGCATGAACACCAGGTTCC
>JAYUCG010000156.1:0-5479 GCA_043740455.1 Novosphingobium sp.
TTCCTCTACACGCTGCTCGGCTCGGTGCTGATGCTGATCGCGATGTTCTGGATGGTCAACAACGCGGGCACCAGCGACATCCCCACGCTGATGCAGTACAATTTCCCGATCGGCGCGCAGAAATGGCTGTGGCTGGCGTTCTTCGCCAGCTTCGCGGTCAAGATGCCGATGTGGCCGGTTCACACCTGGCTGCCCGATGCGCACGTCCAGGCGCCCACTGCGGGATCGGTGATCCTGGCGGGCGTGCTGCTCAAGATGGGTGGCTATGGCTTCATCCGCTTCTCGCTGCCGATGTTCCCCGATGCCAGCGTCGAATTCGCGCGGCTGATCTTCGTGCTGTCGATGATCGCGGTGGTTTACACCAGCCTGGTCGCGCTGGTGCAGCACGACATCAAGAAGCTGATCGCCTATTCCTCGGTCGCGCATATGGCGATCGTCACGGTCGGGCTGTTCGCGTTCAACCGCCAAGGCCTCGAAGGTTCGATGATCGTAATGCTCAGCCACGGGCTGGTCGCCGGCGCCTTGTTCCTGTGCGTCGGTATCATCTACGACCGGCTGCACACGCGCGAGATTGACCGGTACGGCGGCCTTGCGATCAACATGCCGCGCTATGCGCTGTTCTTCATGGTGTTCACGATGGCCTCGATCGGCCTTCCCGGCACCAGCGGCTTCGTTGGCGAATTCCTCAGTCTGGCCGGCATCTGGCAAAGCTCGACCACGGTCACGCTGGTCTGCACCACCGGCATCATCCTGGGCGCGGGTTACATGCTGTACCTCTACCGCCGCGTTGTGTTCGGCGTTCAGAAAAACGCCGATGCCGCCGCGATGCCCGACTTGTTCCCGCGCGAACTGGCGATGGTGGTGCCGCTCGCGGCGGTGGTGATGTGGATGGGGGATCTACCCCGAAAGCTTCCTCGCCCCGATGCGCAACGACATCGGCGCGATCGAGGCGCGCATGGCGGCGAGCCGCTGGAAGGTCGCGAATACGAAAACGGCAACATCGGCGCAGGTCCAACCAGCCCGGCTTGCCGCAGTTCAGAGGGGCGCGCGCTGATGACTTTGGTGGATTCACTCCGCCTCGGTGCGCCCGAGGAATGGCTCAGCGTGGCGGGTCTCGGGCTGCTGTTGGTTGCCGCGTGGGGCGGCGACAAGGCTGCCCGGTTAATCGCTCTGCTGGCGATTGCGGCGCTGGTTGTCGCGGGCGTAATGGTGGCGCCATCGCTGACGGGCCATCTGTCCGGTCCGGCGGTTTCGGCCTTCCAGGGGCAATACGCGGGCGACGCCTTTGCCGGCTTCGCCAAGCTGCTGATCTACATTTCCGCGGTGGTCGCGCTGATCATCGCACCGCGCTTCTTCGAGCGGCTGGGCGGGTTGCGCGCCGAATTTGCGCTTCTGGTATTGTTCGCGGCGCTCGGCATGGGGCTGATGGTTTCGGCGACCGACCTGATCATGCTCTACATCGGGCTCGAACTGAACAGCCTGGCGGCGTATGTGCTTGCCTCGATCTTGCGCAACGACGATCGCTCGGCCGAAGCGGGGCTCAAGTATTTCGTGCTAGGCGCGCTCGCCAGCGGCATCCTGCTATTCGGCATGAGCCTGGTCTATGGGTTTGCCGGCACGACCAGCTTCCACGGTATCCACGCCGCGCTGCACGGGCCGATGGCCATGGGCGCGACCTTCGGCATGATCTTCATGCTGTCGGGCCTGGCCTTCAAGATCAGCGCCGCGCCGTTCCACATGTGGACGCCCGACGTTTACGAAGGCGCACCCACGCCCGTGACGACCTTCTTCGCCACAGCGCCCAAGGTCGCGGCAATGGCGCTGCTGATGCGGGTGATGCTGGTGGCGTTCGGCGCCGAGATCGGCGCGTGGCGGCAGATCATCGTGTTCGTGTCGCTGATCTCGATCGTGATCGGCGCGCTGGGCGCGATCGGGCAGGGGAACATCAAGCGGCTGATGGCCTATTCGTCGATCAACAACGTCGGTTTCATCCTGGTTGGGCTGGCTGCAGCGACTCCGCAGGGTGCTTCGGCGATGCTGGTCTATCTCGCGATCTATGTCGCGATGTCGGTCGCGGGCTTTGTCGCGGTACTGCTGCTGCGCGATGAGGAGGGCAACCAGGTCGAGGCGATCGCCGATCTCGGCGGGCTGTCGAAGCGCCGCCCCGGCATTGCTGCCGCGTTGGCCGCGGTGATGTTCAGCCTGGCGGGCATTCCGCCGCTGTTCGGGTTCTGGGGGAAGTTCGTGGTGTTCCAGGCGGCGGTGTCGGCGGGGCTGCTGTGGCTTGCGGCGCTGGGGATCGCGGCCTCGGTGATCGGCGCGTTCTACTACCTCAAGGTGGTCAAGGTCATGTATTTCGACGAGGACGTCGGCAAGGTCACCGGCGCGGGCGATACGCCGCACTATGCGCTGCTGATCGCGTCGGGCCTGTTCATCTCGCCGCTCGGCTACCTTGCCACGCCGTGGCTGGGCGGGCTGGCCGATGGGGCTGCGGCCGCGCTGTTCCACTTCGGTTGATGTTTCGGGGTTGATCCAGACCGTCCCAGAGATCGGGTCGACCAACACGGCATTGCTCGCGCGGTTGGCCGGTGGGCCGGCGCACGGCGAGGGTGACTGGCTGGTTGCCGATCGCCAGAACATCGGGCGCGGGCGGGCCGGCCGAACGTGGTTCGACGGCTCGGGCAATTTCATGGGCTCGACGGTCGCCTGGCTTGCGCCCGGCGACCCACCGGCACCGACGCTGGCCTTGGTGGCCGGCGTGGCGGTTCACCGCGCGATCGGCGAAATCGCTCCCAGGTTGCGCGAGCTCTGGCTGAAGTGGCCCAATGACATTCTGCTGGCGGGTGCGAAGCTGGGCGGCATCCTGCTCGAACGGCAGGGTGAGGCGGTGGTCGTGGGCATCGGCGTCAACCTCGCCGCCGCGCCCGATCTGCCCGATCGACCGAGCGCGAGCTTGCGCGGTGCGGGTCTCGAAATTGGCCGTGACGCCTTTGCAGATGCGCTCGCGGCGCAATGGACCTCAACATTGGCAAGTTGGCACAAGGGCGATTGGCCGGCCTTGCGCGCCGAATGGCTGGAACGCGCGCACCCGTTGGGCACGCGACTGATGGTGCGCGACGCTGCCGGAGACCCGATCCAAGGAACATTTGCAGGCCTCGAACCGCACGGTGCCGCGCTTCTGCGCTTGGCGGATGGAACGGCGCGTGCCATCCACGCGGGCGAAGTCGAAATGGTGAGAGATCATGCTGCTGGCGATTGACGTCGGGAACACCAATGTCGTGTTCGCGCTGATGGATGGGCGCAGCGTCGCCGCGCGCTGGCGGATCGCGACCGACCCGCGCCGCACGGCCGATGAATACGCGGTGTGGCTGCTGCAACTGATGACCATCGCGGGATTTTCGCGCGAGGATGTCGACGCCATCATCGTCTCCACCGTGGTGCCGCGCGCGCTGCACAACATTCAGGTCCTGTCGCACAACTATTTCGGCATGCCCGCATTGGTGGCGGGGCAGCCGCCGGTCGATTGGGGTTTTACCGCCGATGTCGACGAACCGCGCTCGCTCGGCGCCGATCGGGCGGTCAACATCATCGCCGCGCACGATGCGCATCCGGGCGACCTGATCATCGTCGATTTCGGACGATGAGTTCTACGCTGGGGAGGATTCGTCTGCCCGGGACGAGCCGTAACCACTACAGGTAGTGTCTTGGGTGTCAACCGGATAGGCATGGTTTTTACCGTCCCTGTTTCTTGCAAAGTATCGAAAAAAAGTCCTGCATCCCTTGTCCAGTGTGCATAAGACGATGTTAAATATATAGCATAAGACACCCTTTGCAGGGGATTGCGCAAGGTCAACTGCCAATTGAAATACAGTTTCGTATTGCAATTACGTGACACAATTTCAGGCAGCGCAACATGAATCCAACAACCCTCTCATTCCGCGCACCAACCGAGTTTGCCGAGCAGACCCGGGCGCTGGCGCGGGCGCTGAGCATGTCTGCTTCGGACTATGTGCGCGAGGCGGTGCGCGAAAAAAACGAGCGGACCATCAGGGCACGCATGGTGTTTCTGTCCACGCAGCTATCCCAACAGCATCTGGCCGAGAACCAGGCCATGGACGCCAGTGTGGGAGATGGCCTTGCCTAAAGCCAAATCGCCAGTGCGGCGCGCGCAGGTGTGGGAGGTGGATTTCGAGCCGCAAACCCACAGGGAAGAACCCGGCAAACGCGGCAGGCCCGCCTTGGTCATCCAGACCAACATCCTCAACAGCGCGGGGCACGCCACCACCATCGTCATCCCCGGCGCCACACAGGTGTACCGCGACGCCCAGGGCGATGGCTATCCGCTGCGCGTGTCGGTCGGCAAGCATGGCAACATGAAGCTTGAGACCGATCTGCTGGTGGACCAGGTGCGTACCATTTCCAACCAACGGCTGATGGGCGGCAAGCCGTTGGCGGAGCTGTCACGCGCGCACATGAAGCGGATTGAGGACGCGCTGAAGATACTTACCGGCGAATAGTGTTCATTCGCCGAATTCACCGTCTAAAGTGCCGGTAGCCCTTGTCCATATTGCATAATAAGCTATTAAATAAATAGCCTTTGCATTCGCCGGTTAAAGCCGGGTCAGCTGCCCCGCATCCTCCAAATCCGCCTCGTCATGCGTAACCAGCAGCACCGGGATCTGCCGCTTGCGCACGGTGGCAAACACAAACTCACGCATGCGCCCGCGCAGTGCGGTGTCGAGCCGGGAGAACGGCTCGTCCAGCAGCAGGGTGTGCGGCTGGGCCAGCAGGGCGCTCATCAGCGCCACACGGGCGCGCTGGCCGCCTGACAGGGTGGCCGGGTCGGCGTGGGCGAAGCCGGGCAGTTCCAGGTCGTCCAATGCCTGCTTCACTTGCGCCTCGCGCTGCGCCTTGGGCCCGCCGGGCACGGCAAACAGCAGGTTCTCACGCACGGTCATGTGGGCAAACAGCAGGTCGTCCTGAAACAGAATGCCGACGCGGCGCTGTTCCGTGGGCCGGGCGTCGATGCGCTGGCCGTTTAGGGACACCGTGCCTTCAAACGTGAACACCGGCGCCAGCGTGCCGCACACGACGGCCAGCAGGCTGGACTTGCCTGAGCCGCGCTCGTCGCCGAAATACACCTGCCAGCATGACCAGTCGGTGTCGGCGTCGCGCAGCATCCGGTACACGCCCTGCGGCGTGTTGCCGCCGGCAAGCACGATCGTGAAGCGGCCACGTCGCTGGATGGCGTCCGCCGCGGCAGCCAGAATGCGCCGGCAAGCCGAATCGCGCAGCGCTGCGACATTGGCAACAGCGTGCCATCGCACGGCCGTATCGTCGGGCCCTGCGGGACTCATCACGCGTTCCCCGCCAACCAGTGGCGCAGTCGCGCCCGGATCCGTGGGGTCAGGCGCGTGCGGCTGTAGGCATCGGCGGCCTGGCGGATCGCTTCAGCCTGCGTCGGGTAGGCGTGAATGAC
>JAYUCG010000157.1:0-3452 GCA_043740455.1 Novosphingobium sp.
TGGTCGGCGATGTCGATTTTGCCAGCGCTGCTGCGGTCGCCGGGGCGATCACCCCGGTTCCGGGCGGGGTCGGGCCGATGACCATCGCGGTGCTGCTGCGCAATACGCTGGTCGCCGCGCACCGCAACGCCGGGGTTTCGCTGGCCGAAGGCGCGCTCTAAGCCGCGCTGGCCACAGTTCATCGGGGCGGGTACTGTCCAGTCCATGAAAAAACCGATTCTCCTCCTCGCTGCCTTCGGCCTGATTGCCGGGCCGGCCTTGGCGCGCGATCGCCGCGATGACCGCAGCGGCAATGGCAGTGCCAATCCCAGCGCGGTGGTCGCCGCCGAAATCGCCTTTGCGCAAGCCGCGCAGGAAAAGGGCCAGTGGACTGCGTTTCGCGCTACCGCGACCAAAGATGCGGTGATGTTCGTGCCGCAGCTGGCTTATGCGCAGGCGTTCCTTGCCGGCAAGGCCGATCCGGCAGCAGCCGTCAAATGGCAGCCGCATCAGGTGTGGTCGAGCTGCGACGGCAGCCTGGCGGTAACCCGCGGCGCCTGGCAGCGCGCCGATGGGTCGACCGGCTATTTCACCACCGTCTGGCAGCGCCAGAAGGACCTCAAGTACAAATGGGTGCTCGATCAGGGCGAGGCCATGCCGTTTCCGCTCGACGAGCCTGAGATGATCGCCGCGAAGGTCGCCGATTGCCCGGCCGGCTACCGCCCCGAACGCACGGCCAAGGCCAAGGATTTCAAGGGCAGCCTGCCCGCGCTCGATCCGGCGCACCGCACCGGCGCCTCACTGGACGGCACGCTGAACTGGGATGTGACCGTCACGCCTGCGGGAGCGCGCCGCTTTGTCGTCACCATGACCAGCGAGGGCAAGGTGCAGATGGTGCAGGACCTGCAGGTTGAAGCGCCCACCAAGTGAATTTGGCCAAATAGATGCTCGACCTGTTCTTTTCCGCCTTCATCACCCTGTTCGTGGTGATCGACCCGCCCGGCTGTGCGCCGATCTATGCCGGGCTGGTCAAGGGCGCGACCCACCGCCAGTCGACAGTCATGGCCGCGCGGGCGTGCTTCATCGCCACCTTGATCCTGCTGGTCTTCGCGCTGTTCGGTGAAAACCTGCTCGGCGCGCTGCATATCGAATTGAACTCGTTCCGCGTCGCCGGCGGGATCATGCTGTTCGTGATCGCGCTCGACATGGTCTTCGAAAAGCGCACCCAGCGCCGCGAGGAACGGGCCGACAAGATCAAGGCCACCCCCGAAGTGGAAGACGTCTCGGTCTTCCCGATGGCCATGCCGATGATCGCCGGCCCCGGTTCGATCGCCACGATCATGCTGCTCACCCAGCGCGCCCAGGGGACCGAGCAGACGCTGGTCGTGCTCGCCGCGTTGGGGGCAGTGATGGTCCTGACGCTGGCTTCGCTGGCTGCCGCCGGACCGCTGATGAAGCTGCTTGGCACGCGGGTCGAGGCGGTGATCACCCGCCTGCTTGGGGTGCTGCTCGCGGCGCTGGCCGCGCAATATGTGATCGATGGGGTGAAGGCAGTGCTGGCGGGGGTTTGACCTCACTGCAAGGTCACCCGGCCATCGTCGTTGTCGTGGCGGCCGAAGAATTGCATCAATTGGACCAGCAGTTCGCAGCGCGCGCTGAGGCCCTCCGCCTCCAGCAAAGCCTGTTTGGCGGCGGCGTCGAACGGGGCGATCTGGCTGACCCCGTCGATCAGCGATTCGTCATCGAGCCGGGCGACCGCGTCCCAATCGACTGCATAGCCCTGGGCATCGGCAAAGCGCCGCGCCTCGCGCTCGAAACCGGCGCGTTCGACCGCGGCGAGCGCGGGCTCGTCTTCTTCGCTAAGCAGGTCGGCCTCGATCTGGCGGAACGGTGTGGCAACGTCCAATTCGCGCACTATGCGGAACCGCGCCTGCCCTTCGAGCACGAGGTTGAACTGGCCGTCGTCCAGCGCTTCGAATTCACCGATCTTGCCAATGCAGCCGACCCGGTACAGCGGCGCGCCTTCCTCAGCCCCGGAACTCTTCAAAGAAACGCGCGGCTGGATCATCCCGATCAGCCGGTCGCGCGCCAAGGCATCCTTGATCAGCGCCTTGTAACGCGGCTCGAAGATGTGCAGCGGCAGCTGTAATCCGGGAAACAGGATCGCGCCGGGCAGGGGGAAGATCGAAACCCGCACCAGCTTAACCGAACAGCAGCAAGGACAAGCGGCGGCGCTGGCTGGCGACCCATGGATCTTCGAGGCCGGTCGCTTCGAAGATCTGCAGCAGCTTGGCGCGTGCTGCGCCTTCGTTCCATTCGCGGTCCTCGTCGATCATGGCGAGCAGCGCGTCGGCGGCATCGTCACGGGTCCCGGCGGCAAAGGCGGCTTCGGCATAGGCGAGGCGGGCCGCCATGTTGCCCGGAAAGGTCGCCGCCGCCTTGAGCGCGGCCAGTTCGCCGTCATCGGGCTTGCTCCGCGCCAGATTGAGCGCGGTGCGGGCGCGGACCACTTCGGGATCGTTCGTCAATTCGGTCTCCAGCGCGGCGAGCACGCCATCAGCCGTTTCAAATTCGCCCAGCGCAGTCAGCGCGCGGACCAGCCCGCCAAATGCTGCGCCGCTGGCCGGATCGATTTCGGCAATCTGCGAAAAGATCGACGCCGCGCGGTCTGCCTCACCCCCGCCCAGTGCCTCTTCGCCCATCGCCAGCAGCGGCGCGATATCTTGCGCCGGCGCGCCGCCCGGCTGGATCGGCAGCTTGGCGAGCAGCTGGTCGAGCAGCGCCTTGATCTGGCTTTCGCCGCGCGCCTGGGTCAGGTCGGCTACCGGCTGGCCCTGGAAGATGGCATAGACGGTAGGGATCGATTTGACTTGGAACTGCGCGGCGATGAACGGTTCCTCATCGACATTGACCTTGGCCAGCAACACGCCCTTGTCGGCATAATCGGAGGCGACCTTTTCGAGGGTCGGGGTCAGCGCCTTGCACGGCCCGCACCATTCGGCCCAGAAATCGAGCACCACCAGCGCGGTCATCGAAGGTTCGACCACCTGGCTGCGGAAGCGGTCTACCGCCTTTTGTTCATCGAGATTGAGGCCGAGGCTTGCCACGCTGTGCTCCGTAACGGGGAAATGTTCGACCCCAATTTGGGCCTTTATCGCCATTTGCCAAGGGATAAAGCAAGGGCGGAGCGCGGGGACATTTTTCCCTTGGCAAGCGCTGGACCCGATGCTAACCGCCCGCCTCTCCCCGGCCTGCCGCGTCCACGGCAGCAGGTATTGGACGTTCGAGCGGGCGTAGCTCAGGGGTAGAGCACAACCTTGCCAAGGTTGGGGTCGAGGGTTCGAATCCCTTCGCCCGCTCCAATTTTTCAAAGTGAGAAGAATCGGTTAGGCCCCAGCCGGGCGAACTATTTGGCTTGCTGCGTAGGATTTGCGTAGGTTTGAGGGCGCGCGAATGGCCGCTAAAGTTTACAA
>JAYUCG010000158.1:0-5804 GCA_043740455.1 Novosphingobium sp.
GCAGCAACAGCTGATTGGTCGAATCGACCAGGCTGTGCACCCCTTCGGTGAGCATCGCCGATGACCCGGTGACCCCGGCCGCAACAAACTTCGCCGCAGCGATGCCGACATTGGCGGCCAGCGCGACGATGATGGTGCGGGTTGAGCCTTGTCCGGCCATCTGCTTGGTCTCCCCTTGATGCGGACCCGCCCATGCCACGGCTTGTGCGGCGCGACAATCGCGCTAGCGTCTCGCTTCATGAAACGCTTCGTCACCGCGCTCGTCGCACTCGCCCTGCCCTTGCAGCCCGTCCTCGCCGCCGCGCCCGCGCTGCAGCCTGCCGAGGAAATCGCAATCGACACGGCGGTGACCAAAGCGCTCAAGGAAACGGGCGTGCCATCAGCCGAGATCGCGGTGGTGCGCGATGGGCAAATCGTGCTCAGCCGTGCGTGGGGCAAACCGTCCGAAACGCTGATCCAGCCCGACCCGGCGCTGCCGTACCAGATCGCCTCGAACTCCAAGCAGTTCCTCGCCGCGCTGCTCCTGCTGCTTGAGGATGACGGCAAGATCGATTTGAACGATCATGTTTCGAAGTGGCTGCCCGAACTGCCCGAGGGGAACAAGATCACCGTTCGCCAGCTGCTCTCGCATACCTCAGGCTGCAAGATTTCTGGCCGCAGGACTATTCATTCCCGGCGATGGAGCAGCCAGTGGTGCCGATGGACATTGTCCGGCGCTGGGGGATGAAACCGCTCGACTATTCCCCCGGCTCACGCTGGCAGTATTCGAACACCGGCTTTGTGGTGGCCGGGCTGATCGCCGAGAAGGCTGGCGGAGCGCCGCTGTGGGACCAGCTTGAGGCGCGGATCTTCAAGCCGCTGGGGATCCATCCTTACGATATCGACGAGACCAACGGGCCCAAGTTCCCGCAGGGCTATCACCGCAATGCGCTTGGCCCGATACGCGTGGCGCAGCCGCCGGCCAAGGGCTGGCTGTGGGCCGCAGGCGAGCTCAGCATGAACGCTGCCGAGCTGGCCAAGTGGGACATCGCCCGGATGAATCGTACGCTCCTCACCAAGCAGGATTGGGAAGAGATGGAACGCCCGGTGCGGCTCGCCGACGGGATCTGGACCACCTATGGTCTGGGCGTGTCGAAGCACCTTAGCGGCGGTCGCTGGGTGGTCGACCATGGCGGCGAATCGGTTGGGTTCCTCTCGCAGAATTCGGTCTGGATCGACGACAAGACCGCAATCGTAGTGCTCACCAACGGTGATTTCGCCGGGGTGCAGGAAGAACTGACCAGCAAGATCGCCGAGATCGTCCTGCCCAGGGCGGTCCAGACTGATATCGGCGAGAAAGCCCGACTCAATGACGTACGCACCACGCTCGCCGGGATCAGCACGGGGCGGTTCAACCCCGCGCTGTTCACCGAAAACGGGCGCTATTACTTCAACACGCAAACGCTGGGTGATTATCGCGCCAGCTTGGCTCCGATGGGCCTACTGAAGTCGGTGGAGGCCACACGCCCGCCGCGGCTGCGCGGCGGTTTCGTCAACCGCGTGTTCCGGCTGCACTATGCGAAGAAGACGCTGACGCTGATCACCTACGCCGAGCCGGGCGCCAAGGGCCGGTGGGAACAATTCATGGTGACGCCTTAGAGCCAGCCGATCCTGCGGAACCGCACGAACAGTCCGCCGCAGATTGCGATGATCACCGCCACCACTGCCGGGTAGCCCCACTTGTGGTGCAGTTCGGGCATGTAATCGAAGTTCATGCCGTAAATCCCGGCGATCGCGGTCGGCACTGCAAGGATCGCCGCCCAGCCCGCCAGTTGCCGGGTCATGTCGCCCTGGCGGTGCTGTTCGAGCAAGGCCGAGGTTTCGACGATGCTGGCCAGCGTTTCGCGCAGGCCGTCCATCCGCACCATGGTGCGGCGGACATGGTCGAGCACGTCGCGGAACCAGATCCGCGCGCCCGGATCGATCACCGCGATATCGGTGCTGGCGAGCCAGTCGCAAACCTCGATCATCGGGCCGATCACGCGGACGAAGCGGCGGAACTGGCGGCGCAGGCGGAAGATGCGGCGGATGGTCGAAGGTTCGGGGAATACGTCGATCGCCCGTTCTTCCAGAATCTGGACGCCTTCCTCGAGCCGCTCGATCACCGGCTGATAGCCATCGACGATGAAATCGAGGATCGCGTGCGCGGCATAGTCCGGCCCTTCGGCCAACCGTTCGGGCACCGATTCGAGCCGCGTACGCAAGTCGCCATGCGCCCGGGTTGATCCGATCCGCACCGTGACCAGGAAATTGTTGGCGAGAAACAGCGCGGTCTGGCCGTATTCGATATTCTCCCCGTCCTCGATCGCTGCGGTGCGCGCGACGATGAACAGGACCGAGCCGTAAAGCTCCAGCTTGGGCATCTGCTGAGGATTGATCGCATCCTCGATCGCGAGGGGATGCAGGCCGTACTGGCAGCGCACCAGCTCCATTTCCGCGGGCGCGGGATCGCTCAGGCCGATCCAGTCGAACTGTTTGCCGCGCGGCAAGGGGCGCGGGGCGCCATCGACAACCAGCGGCTGCTTGAGCGGTTTTCCGGAGGCATAGCGGCGGGCAGCGATGATGGACATTGGCCGGGTGTGGCAAAGTGCTGCGGTACTGGCAATAAGCGCTCAGATTTGTTAGGCGGTCGATTAATGCTGACATGAGTGTCAGCGCGCCGGGAGACAAGCGGATGAACATGGCCACCCAACCCCAGTCGATGCTCGACATGATCATCATCGGCGCGGGCATTTCCGGCATCGGCATGGGTGTGCACTTGACGCGCGATTGCCCGGGCAAGAGCTTTGCCATCCTCGACCGGCGCGATGCGGTTGGCGGGACCTGGGATCTGTTCCGCTATCCCGGCATCCGTTCGGACAGCGACATGCACACGCTGGGCTTCTCGTTCGCACCATGGAAGCACGAAAAGTCGATCGCTGACGGCCCCGCGATCCTCAAATATCTCGATGACATTGCCGACGAGTACGGCCTGCGCGACAAGATGCGCTTCGGGCAGAAGGTGGTCAGCGCCGATTGGGACAGCAAGACCGCCAGCTGGACCGTGGTGACCGAAACCGCTGACGGCAAGAAGGGCCACGTTCAGAGCCGCTTCCTGTTCCTGGGTTCGGGCTATTACGATTACGACGAGCCCTATGACGCAGGCTTCAAGGGCCGGGAAAAGTTCAAGGGTACGATCATCCATCCGCAGTTCTGGCCCAAGGACCTCGATTACCAAGGCAAGAAGGTGGTGGTGATCGGTTCGGGCGCCACCGCAGTGACGATCCTCCCCGCCATGGCCAAGTCCGGCGCGGCCCACGTCACGCAACTGCAGCGCACCCCAACCTACATGGTCAGCCGCCCGGCCAAGGATGCGATCGCCAATGGCCTGCGCAAGGTGCTCCCGGAAAAGGTGGCCTATGCAATCACCCGCTTCAAGAACATCACCATGCAGGACCTGATGTTCAAGCGCGTGCGCAACCATCCGGAGAAGGCGAAGGAATTCATCCTTGGCGAAACCCGCAAGAGGCTGGGATCGAACTTCAACGAAACCGATTACGTCCCGCCGTACAACCCCTGGGAGCAGCGCCTGTGCCTGGTGCCGGACGCCGATTTCTTCGACGCGGTCAATGCGGGCCGCGCCAGCGTGGTGACCGACCAGATCGACAGCTTTGATGCCACCGGGATCAAGCTCAAGTCGGGCAAGCATCTCGATGCGGACATCATCATCACCGCCACCGGCCTTAACCTGGCGGTAGCCGGCAAGATCGCCGTGTCGGTGGACCGTGAGCCAGTCGATTTCTCGCGCCGGTTCTATTACCGCAACTGCATGTTCTCAAACGTGCCCAACCTTGCAGGCGTGTTCGGCTATATCAACGCCAGCTGGACGCTGCGGGTCGACATCATCGGCGAATACATCACCCGGCTGTTCAAGCAGATGGATGCGATCGGCGCGGTTGCCGCAACACCGGAACTGCCGGCCGATGGGCTGGAGGAGGACAATGTCTTCGCCGGCTTCTCCTCGGGCTACCTCGAGCGCGGCAAGGACAAGATGCCCAAGAACGCGCCGAGCCTGCCGTGGCGGCTCAACCAGGATTACCGCCAAGACAAGCAGGACATGCGCCAGGCTCCGATCGACGACGGCGTGCTGAAGTTTACCCGGGCGCGCGAACTGGTCGAAGGCTGATGCCTCGCCGCCCCCACTTTCGCGGGGCGGCAGTTTCGCCTAACGCAGCGGGATGAACGACACATCCCGCATCTGGAATGCCGCCCTGCTCGTCATTGGCGACGAGATCCTCTCGGGCCGCACGCACGACAAGAACATCGCGCAGGTCGCCAGCTGGCTCGGCGTGCAAGGCATACGGCTGCGCGAGGTTCGCGTGGTGGCGGACGATACTGCCGCAATCGTCGAGGCGGTGAATACCCTGCGCGCGCGCAACGATTACCTGTTCACCACCGGCGGGATCGGCCCGACGCACGATGACATCACCGTCGATGCGGTTGCCGAAGCGCTCGGCGTCGAGGTGGTGATCCATCCCGAAGCCCGCGCCATCCTTGAGCGTTATTACGAAAGCCGCGGCGGGCTCAACGAAGCGCGGCTGCGCATGGCCCGCGTGCCTGACGGCGCCGAGCTCATCCCCAACCGCATGTCGGGCGCGCCAGGCATTCGGTTCGAAAACGTGTTCCTGATGGCCGGGGTGCCCTCGATCACCGCGGGCATGCTCGATGCGCTGACCGGCGAGCTTGAAGGCGGCGCACCGCTGCTCAGCCAGACGGTGGGCAGCTGGGCGGCGGAAAGCGAAGTGGCCGATCTGCTGCGCGAGACCGAGCGCGCACATGATGGCTGCGTGATCGGCTCCTATCCGTTCTTCCGCGAAGGCCGCGTCGGCGCGAACTTCGTGGTCCGCTCGGTCGATGCAGCCAAGCTAGAGGAATGTAGCGACGCCTTGATCACCGGGCTGCGCGCGCTTGGCCGCGATGCCGTTCCCGGCGGGATCTGAATTGGCCAGGCCATGACTGCACATCGATCCTGCACCACGGCCGCACTGGCATGCCCGCGAATTCGCGGCTAATGCGGCGGAGTTACCGGCTGTCCTTGCGGCGGCGCCAGACCAGCTTCGGATATGCCCTGATGACGCTTGCTGCTGCATCGTTGCCCTTGGCGGGATGTGCTCACAACCCAGTTGATCCCACGATCACCGCGTTCGAGGCGAACCTGTCCAGCCACGCCAGCGCCACTCAGGCACTGCAGGAATGGTGCGATCGGCGCGCAATCGCCCCCGGCGCAACGATCCGGGTCGAATTCGTGCACGATAGCGATGCCGCCGCACCCGCCGACCTCCGGACGATTCTGGGCGTGGGACCGGGCGACGTGCTGGGCTATCGCCGCGTTCGGTTGCTGTGCGGCGACAAGGTCCTGTCCGATGCGCACAACTGGTTCGTGCCTGCGCGGCTCACCCCGGACATGAACCGCCAGCTCAGCGAAACGCAAATCCCGTTCGGCCGAATCGCTGCCAGCCTCAACTTCACGCGCGAACCGCTGAGTGCCGCGCGGCGCGGCGATCCGGGCTGTCCCGCGGATGCCATTTCCACGCACCGCGCGCGGCTGGTCCTGCCCGATGGGCACCCACTCGCCTACGTGGTGGAATGCTATACCTTTGCCAACGTGAGGTAATTTGGTGGATAGCCAGCCGGCTCTGCTTGGCGGTAATTTTAACTTAACCACCTCCGTTAATCCCAGCACGAGACACCGCCATGACCGGCCCTTGTTCCAATCCGCGGATTAG
>JAYUCG010000159.1:0-7279 GCA_043740455.1 Novosphingobium sp.
TGATCAACGGCCCGCCACAGATAGTGCATCTCGCCATTGATCTTCACGTACATCTCATCAAGGTGCCACTTCCAATGGCGGAACCCGCGCATCCGGCTGATCCGCTGGCGACGGATGTCGGCCGCAAAGAGCGGACCAAAGCGGTTCCACCAGAGCCGCACGGTCTCGTGGCAAAGATCGATGCCGCGTTCGAACAACAGGTCCTCGACATTGCGCAGGCTCAACGGGAACCTGACGTACATCATCACTACCAGTCGGATCACCTCGGGCGAGGAGTGGAAATAGCGGAACGGGGAAGGTGCATTGCTCATCCGTTGCGTTTATCGCCTCTGTCCTGTCGCGGCCATCCCTTTGACAGCACCCGGCGGCGCGTTCGCGGACATCGCCTTGCGCCCCCCAGCGCGATGTTGAGCGGTGCATCGGCTTCGACCAGCAAAGCAGACCAGCTTACAGCGCCTCGATCCGCACCGGCACCGAAGTGAAGCCGTGGAGGAACGGACTCGCTAGCCGCGTCGGCGCGCCTTGCGGCACCAGGCGGATATTGCGGCGCACGATCTCACCGATCAGGGTGGCGAGCTGGTCCTCGGCGAGCTTGGCCCCAACGCAGCGGTGGATGCCGTGACCAAAACCGAGGTGCCGCCGCGCATTGGGCCGCGCCACGTCGAAGCGTTCGGCATTTTCGAACACTTTCTCGTCGCGGTTGGCGCTGATGTACCACATCACCACCTTCTCGCCCTGGCGGATGGTCTGCCCGCCAAGCTCGGTATCCTCCAGCGCAGTGCGGCGCATGTGCGTGACCGGGCTTTGCCAGCGCACGATCTCCTGCGCGGCGTTGGGGATCAGCGAAGGATCGGCGCGGAGCTTTTCCAGCTCGTCGGGGTACTTGTCGAACACTTCGACCAAGGCCGACATCGAATTGCGCGTGGTGTCGTTGCCGCCAACGATCAGCAGCGCGATGTTGGCGA
Organism: Novosphingobium sp.; assembly: GCA_043740455.1. GTDB lineage: Bacteria > Pseudomonadota > Alphaproteobacteria > Sphingomonadales > Sphingomonadaceae > Novosphingobium. The sequence continues at coordinate 966 of JAYUCG010000159.1, forward strand.
TCCGCTCGATCGGTTCCATGTGGCCCATCGCGTCCGAATGGACCATGCGGCTGAGCAGATCATCGGTGGGCGGCAGGCCGCGCCGCGCCTCAAGCTCAGCATCGAACCGGCCGAGCATCTCGCCCATCTGGACCATGAACTGCGCGCGGTATTCCTCATTGAGGTTATCCGCCGAAACCCCGCTGGCCCAGTCCGACCAGCGCTTGATGTCACGCCATTCGGAAAACGGCATGTCGAACAGGATGCACAGCATGCCCAAAGTCTGCGGGATCGAGACGCGCTCGACCCAGTCGAAGCTCTCGTCCAGTGGCAGGCCGTCCATCAGCTCCTTGGTGCGCGCCTTTACCTGCGCATCAAGCTTGAGCATCTGGCTGGGCGAGAAGGCCGGGGCGATCACCTTGCGCTGCGCGGTGTGGATCGGCTGGTCCTGCGCAATGAAGTTGGGAAAACCCTCGCCATTGACTGCCTCGGCAATGGTGATGTTGCCCATGTCCCAGCGGCTGGAGAACACATTATGGCGCAGCTCGACCTCCGAGACGAGCTCATGCGTCACCGCCGACCAGTAAGCGCCGAACGGGCTCTCCTCGCGCCACGACAGCGGGGCGGTTTCGCGCAGCATGGCAAACGGCTCGCGCCAGGTATTCTCGACGTAAAGCGCGTTCTGGCTGACATCGACGGGATTCAAAGGACGGGTCATGCCGGTTGAAGCTCCTTTGCGGTGACGGGGAGGCGATTGCCCGCAGCCTTGGCGCGCGCCGCGCCCTTGGCCAATTCCTTGCCGAGCGCGCGGACGTAGTGATCGAAATCGAGCTGGATCGTGTGCCGCCGCGCCGCGTAATATTGCCCGGTGTAATAGTCCTCGTCGGCCTTGATCACCCGCTCCATCTCGGCTGGCGCGGGCGGCAGGTATTGCCCGGCAAGATAGGCGCCGACCAGCTTCGATTGCTGCTCGGCAAAGTTGACCAACGTGGGCAGCGGCTGAGCGAGCCCCATGTAGAACAAGTCGGGCACGCCCGGCTTCATGATCCGCTTGTACAGCGGCGGCGGGCGGTTGTCGGCGTCGGCCAGGAACGATGGGTCGCTGAAGAACGGGAACTTGATGTCGTAACCGGTTGCCCACACAATCACGTCGATCTGTTCGCGGCTGCCATCGGTGAAGACCACCCCGTCGCCGTCGAGCCGTTCGATTCCCGGTTTCATGGCGATGTCGCCCGATCCGGCGCGGACCAGAAACTCGCCCGAAACGGTGCCGTGGCTTTCGAACGGGCCGATTGTGGGTTCGGGCAAGCCGTAATCGCTCATCTTGCCGACCAGCCCCTTGATCATCCGCGCGCCAAGCCACTGCCGCATGGCTTTGGGCATCCACGCCGGGGCCGGGTTCTTGTCGATCGGCTGACCCTTGAGATACTTCGGGAAAATCCACACCCCGTGCCGCGCGGAGACGAACAGGCGGCTGGCAATCGGGCGCTGCGACAGTTCGCTCGCCACGTCCATCGCGCTGTTGCCCATGCCGACGACGAGCACGCGTTTGCCGACGCAGTTCACCGGCTCAAACGGAGAGCGGTAATTGTGGCTGTGCAGCTGCGACCCGGTGAAGTCACCCGGATATTCGGGAATCCGCGCCGCCCAGTGGTGCCCGTTGGCGACGCACAACGCGTCATAGTGCCGCGTCTCACCGGTCGACAGCGTAACCGCCCAGCCGCCACTCGCCAGCCGCTCGGCATTTTCGACCCGGGTGTTGAACTTGATGTGATCGCGCAAGGCAAAGTGATCGACGTAATCGTGGAAGTACTGCAGCAGCTGCGCGTGGTGCGGGTAATCGGGCCAGTCCGCCGGGACCGGATAGTCCTCAAACGCCAGCCGCCATTTTGAGGTATCGATGTGCAGGCTTTGGTAACAGGCCGACTTGCCGTTGGGGTTGCCGTAATACCAGTTGCCGCCGATGTTGTCCGAGGCTTCGAACACATCGAACGGAATGCCGTAATCCTTGAGCCGCTTGGCGGTGGTGAAACCGCTGCACCCCGCACCGATGATGCAGACCCTGGGCAATGCCATACTCGAACTCTCCCTTGCGCGAGGAGTATGTTTAATCGTTCGGTTAATGTCCAGCGGACTCGCACATCAGTGACGACGAATAGGGCGCCAGTAAAGCCTCCGCGCGGCTCCATTCGCCGCGCAGCCAGATGTGCTGCGCCTCGCCTGCGGGCAAGATCACCGGCATCGAAAAGCAGCCGATCTCGCGCAGCACGGCATTGGGCTCGCAGGTCAGCAGCGCGAAACTTGGCACCTCGCTGTCCTTCCACACCCCGGCGAAGGCGAATAGCGACTGGTCAGTGCAGCCCAGCCAATGCGCGCGGCGCTTGCCCGTTTGCGCGTCCTTGTGGCCCCATTCCATGAAGCCAGTGGCGGGGACGAGGCAGCGGAACTCGCTGTTGCGCAGGTTGCCGATCCAGAACGGGCTCTTGGTGTTGCGCACGCTGAGCACGCCATTGCGCACATCGACCGGCATCCCCGGCGGCGGCACACCCCACAGCCGGGGGATCATCCTGAGCGGTTGCCCCGCCCGCCCCGGCCCGGCAATCGCCTCACGCCCGGCGGTCAGCACCGGCGCGAACTGGCCCGGGCCGATGTGCCCGCCATTCCACGGATCGGAGCCCGCTGCCGCACCGAACTGCGCGGCGACTTCGGGGGCGGAAGCATCGAGGCGATAGAGTACGGTCATCGTCTGCGGGCGGCTAGCCGCGCCAACCGGGACCTTTGACGAACCGCCCGGCCTTTGCGCCGGTGTGCGCGCCGGACCGCAGCACCGCTTGCCCGCCAACCAACACCTCGGACACGCCGGTGGCGTACTGGTGCGGCTTGTCAAACGTGGCGTGATCGGTGATTTTCGCGGGATCGAACACCACCACGTCGGCAAGGTAATTTGCGGCGAGCCTCCCGCGTCCGGTCAGGCCAAGCTGCTTGATCGGGAGCGAGGTCAGGCGGCGGATACCTTCAGCCAGCGAAATCACCTTCTCGTCGCGGACATATTTGCCAAGGAACCGGGCAAAGTTGCCATAGGCGCGGGGATGCGTGCTCTTGAGCAGGAACCGGCCTTCGGGCGCCATGCTGGCAGAATCCGAACCCAGCATGGTCCACGGCCAAGCGATGTTCTTCTTGAGGTTGTCCTCGCTCATCAGGAAATAGGCGGTGTCGACCCGGCTGCCATCCTCGACCACCAGATCGATGATGGTATCTTCAGGACTGGTTCCGCGCATTTTTGCGACTTGCGCCAGTGTCTTGCCAGTCAGCGGCTTGAGCGCCGGATTGTTGAACCCGATCAGCAGGATGTTGTCGGGCGTTCCGGCGGCCTGAGCAAGGTTTTCCCAGCCAACCGCCGGCCCGCGCATCTCGCCGAGCACACGGGCGCGGATCGCCGGATCCTTGAGTCGTTCGATCCACTTGTCGCGGCCGCCTTGCTGGACCCACAGCGGCATCGCCGCGTCGAGCCCGGTTGCCCCGGCAGTGTAAGTGTAGACATTGGCGGACACGTCGATGCCGCTGGCCCGCGCCGCGTTGAGCTTGGCGAGCCCGGCGTCGGCCTTGCTCCAGTTGGCCTGACCGCCCGGCTTCATGTGGTAGATCTGCACCCGCGCCTTGGCCCGGCGGCCGATCTCGAGCAGTTCGTCGATCGCCTCCAGATAGCGGTCGCCTTCGCTGCGCATGTGGCTGATGTAGCCGCCGCCGAATTCGGCCGCCGCAGAAGTGAGCGCGACCAGTTCGTCGGTGTTGGCGAAATTATCCGGCGCGTAGATCAGCGAGGACCCGATCCCAAGCGCCCCGCCGCGCATCTCGGCGCGCACCAGATCCTGCATGCGATGCAATTGTTCGGGGGTGGCGCGGACATCGTCGTAGCCGACCTCGTGGACCCGCAGGGTCCCCGCACCGATGAACGAGGCGACGTTGCAGCTGATCCCCTTGCGCTCGAGAAAGCCGAGGTAGTCGCCGAGCGAAGTCCAGGTCACCGGGTAATGGATGTCGCCCTGCTCGTGCAACGCGCGCGCTTTCATCTCGGCGTTGAGCGGGCCCATTGAGGTCCCCTCGCCCATCACCTCAAGCGTCACGCCTTGCCGGATATCACCCTGCGAGCGGCCATCCTCGATCAGGCTTTCGTTCGACCAGCTGAGCATGTTGACAAACCCGGGGGCGACCGCTTGCCCGCGCGCATCGATTTCCAGCGCGCCGCGCGCCCGGCCAAGCTGGCCAATCGCCGCGATTCGGTCGCCCGCAATGGCAAGATCTGCCTCGCGCCCGGGGTTGCCGAGCCCGTCGAACACCGTGCCCCCGCGCACGATCACGTCGTAGCGCCCGGACTTGCGCGCCCAGGCGACCTGCGGGGTGAATGCAGCGGCGGTAAGCCCGGCGACGAAGCCGCGGCGATTCGTGGTGATGGTCATGCACTGGACTGTCACCGCACACCCGCCTATTGTCCAGCCATCCCCGGGGAGTCGTGTGACTGAGAGGGGCGGGTAACGCCGCCCGACCCGTTGAACCTGAACCCGTTAGCACGGGCGGAGGGAGTGGCCGGTCATCAAACCCGCGCTCGCTCTCCGTCCAAGGAGCGCACATGGCCGACATCAACAGCAAACTCGAAATCGGCGTGACCACCGGCCCGATCAGAGGCAGCCGCAAGGTCCACGTCGGCCCGCTCGGCGTCAAAATGCGCGCGATCGATCTGGAACCGAGCTCGGGCGAGCCTCCGCTCAATGTCTATGACACCAGCGGCCCCTACACCGATCCCGCCGTGCAGATCGACATCGCCAAGGGCCTGACCGAACTGCGCGCGCAGTGGATCCGCGGGCGCGGCGATGTGGAAGAAGTGACCCAGCGCGAGGTCCGCCCCGAAGACAACGGCCAGCTCGGCCCGGATCGCTCGGGCGGCGTCCCCGCCTTCCCCAACGTGCGTCGCCAGGTCCTCCGCGCCAAGCCGGGCATGAACGTCAGCCAGATGCATTACGCCCGCCAGGGCATCATCACCCCCGAGATGGAATACGTCGCCACCCGCGAAAACCTCGGCCGTGCCGCAATCGCGGGCCACATTCGCGACGGGCAGGACTGGGGCGCGAGCATCCCCGATTTCGTCACGCCGGAGTTCGTCCGCGACGAGGTTGCGCGCGGCCGCGCGATCATCCCCAGCAACATCAATCACCCCGAATCAGAGCCGATGGCGATCGGCCGCAACTTCCTCGTCAAGATCAACGCCAACATCGGCAACTCGGCCGTCGCCTCTGACGTTGCTGCCGAGGTCGACAAGATGGTCTGGTCGATCCGCTGGGGCGCCGACACGGTGATGGACCTCAGCACGGGCCGCAACATCCATGACACTCGCGAATGGATCGTCCGCAACAGCCCCGTGCCGATTGGCACCGTGCCGATCTATCAGGCGCTAGAGAAAGTCGGCGGGGTGGCCGAAGACCTGACCTGGGAAGTGTTCCGCGACACGCTGATCGAGCAGGCCGAACAAGGCGTCGATTACTTCACCATCCACGCCGGGGTGCGGCTCGCCTACATCCCGATGACCGCCAAGCGCGTCACCGGGATCGTCAGCCGCGGCGGCAGCATCATGGCCAAATGGTGCCTCGCGCATCACAAGGAGAGCTTCCTCTACGAACGCTTCGACGAGATCACCGAGATCTGCCAGGCTTATGACATCGCCTATTCGCTGGGCGATGGCCTGCGCCCCGGCAGCGTCGCCGATGCCAACGACGAGGCGCAATTTGCCGAGCTCTACACGCTGGGCGAGCTGACCAAGCGCGCCTGGGCCTCCGATGTGCAGGTGATGATCGAAGGCCCCGGCCACGTCCCGATGCACAAGATCAAGGAGAACATGGACAAGCAGCTCGCCGCCTGCGGTGAGGCCCCGTTCTACACATTAGGCCCGCTCGTCACCGACATTGCGCCGGGCTACGATCACATCACCAGCGGGATCGGCGCGGCGATGATCGGCTGGTTCGGCACCGCGATGCTGTGCTACGTCGCCGAGTGGGTGAGCGTCGAGGCCGGGATCAAGCAGCGTGTGCTCGCTCTCGAGGCGTTCCAGGAGGCGAACTGACCAAGCGCGCCTGGGCGCAGGACGTCCAGGTGATGATCGAGGGCCCCGGCCACGTCCCGATGCACAAGATCAAGGAGAATATGGAGAAACAGCTCGAGGTGTGCGGCGAGGCGCCGTTCTACACATTGGGGCCGCTGACGACCGACATCGCGCCCGGCTATGACCATATCACCAGCGGCATCGGCGCGGCGATGATCGGTTGGTTCGGCACCGCCATGCTGTG
>JAYUCG010000160.1:0-5593 GCA_043740455.1 Novosphingobium sp.
ACCCCCGGTTGTGCGCTGACCGCTTTCAGCGCGGCGGCGCTCAGCGGCGCGGGCGGCGGCGGTGCGCTCTGGCCCGAACAGCCGATCAGGGCTGGCAGCGCAAGCAGCGGCAGGATAAGGAACGGGCGGCGCGCAGGCATGGCGCGCATCCCTTGCGCAAAGGTCTGGCGATGGCAACAGTTAACCCGGCTCCGGTGAACCCGGCATCCACCAACCCGGTCAGCCAACCGCGTGCGCGGTTGCGCCGCCGCGCGGGGTGGCTGGGGCTCGTGCTGCTCGCGGTGTTGCTGGGGTATTTCTGGGCCCCGCTCAACGGTTATGCCCACGTTGGGGCGGCTTACGGCGCGCGCGTCGCCTGTTCGTGCCGGTATCTGGGCGGGCGTGGGCTGAGCGATTGCCGAAAGGATTTTGAACCAGGGATGGAATTGATCATGTTGTCCGAGGATACGCCAGCCAAAAGCGTCACCGCCCGGTTCCCGCTTATCGCTAGCGAGACCGCCACTTATCACCCCGGGCTGGGCTGCCAGTTGGAACCGTGGCGTGGATAAAGCGTTGGATTGTTGCAGTTCAGCGCGGGAAACTAGCTTATGATTGACGACCAGATCCACCCCGTGATCCTGTGCGGTGGCAGCGGCACCCGGCTGTGGCCGCGCAGCCGCGCGGCCAAGCCCAAGCCGTTCCTGCCGCTGGTGGGGGATGAAACGCTGTTCGAGCAGACCGTGGCGCGCTGCGCGCGCGGCGCCGGGTTCGCCGCGCCGATCGTCGTAGCTGGAACCGCGCATCTCGCGCATGTCGAAGCGCAGCTGGCGGGTGACAGCGAGGCGCGGATCATCGTCGAGCCAGCGGCGCGCAACACCGCTGCAGCGATCGCCCTCGCGGCGCTGCGGCTGCCCGAAGACGCGGTGATGCTGATCTGCCCGAGCGACCACCATATCGCCGATTGCGCCGCCTTTCAGGCCGTGGCCCGCGCCGCCGCAGGTCTCGCCGCGCAAGGCTGGCTGGTCTCGTTCGGGATTGAGGCCAAATCGCCCGAAACCGGCTTCGGCTATCTCCAGCAAGGCGAAGCGATCGACGGAGCGGGTTACCGCGTCGCGCGGTTCGTCGAAAAGCCTGACCGGGTGCGCGCCGAGCAGTTCCTTGCGTCAGGCGGCTATGCCTGGAATGGCGGGATCTTCGCATTTCGGGCGGGCACCTTCCTCGAAGAACTCACTGCGCATCGGCCCGAGATTGTTGCGCAGGCCCGCGCGGCGGTGGCCAAAGGGCGCGAGCAAGGCGCAGAATTCCATCCCGACGCGGCCGAGTTCGGCAAGATCGCCAGCGAGTCGGTCGACTACGCGGTGATGGAAAACACCACCTGCGCCGCCATGGTCCGGGCCGACATGGGCTGGTCCGATATCGGCAACTGGGAAGCGCTCCATCAGGCGCGCGGCGGCGATGCCCAAGGCAACACCGCGATCGGCCCGGCCGAATTGGTCGATTGCCGCAACGTGCTCGTTGAAAGCGATGGCCCGCGGGTTTCGGTGATCGGGCTGGAAGACGTGGTGGTGGTGGTCGATCGCGGTGAGGTGCTGGTCACCACCCGCGCGGGGGCGCAGCTCGTCGGCAAGCTTGGCGGAGCGGTCAACCAGTGAGCGTGCTGCTTGCCACCACATTGTCCGAACGGCCGTGGGGGGTCGATAGCTTGCCGCCGCCGTTCCACAGCCCGGCGGGCAAACGGATCGGCGAGGTGTGGTTCACGCCGCCCGCCGCGCTTGACGCGCTGCTGGTCAAATACCTGTTCACCACCGAAAACCTTTCGGTCCAGGTCCATCCCACCGATGCCCAGGCCCCCAAGGGATCGCGCGGCAAGGAAGAATGTTGGCTGATCACGGATGCTCAGCCGGGGGCACGGATCGCCATCGGCTTCAAGGCCCCGATCGGGCCCGAAGCGCTGCGCGCCGCCGCGCTCGACGGCAGTATCGAAAACCTGCTGGCGTGGTATCCGGTCCAGCCGGGCGACTTCTTCTATATCCCCGCCGGAACGGTGCACGCGATCGGGCCGGGTCTGTCACTGATCGAAACCCAGCAGAATTCGGACATTACTTACCGGCTCTATGATTACGGGCGTGGGCGTGAACTGCATCTCGATGCCGGGATCGCGGTGGCGGACGGCAGTCCCTATGATCCAGCCAATCGCCGCCACGTGCCGCGCGCCGGCGAGGTGGCGCTGGTCGATGGGCCGCATTTCCGGCTCGACCGGCTCGACGGCCCGTCGCCCGCTGCAACCGCCGCGCGGTATGATGGCCCGCTGCTGGTGCTGCCGCTCGACACCCCGCTCGAGGTCTGCAGCGAAGTCGTCGGCCCCGGGCAGTGCGCACTCGCCCCTTCGATCGACAAGGTTGCGTTCGCGGGACGGAGCCTGATCGCGCAGCCGGTCTGAGTTTGCGCTTCAGGCCTGGGTCGAATCGATCCAACCGCCGCCCACCACGCGGTCACCGGCATAGATCACCGCCGCTTGGCCCGGGGCGACACCATATTCTGGCGCGATGAAGCGCAAGGTGGCTGATGCGCCATCGCCGAAGTGGCCTTCCAACACCACCGGCACCGGCTTGGCGAGCGAGCGGACCTTGGCGGTCAGCGGTGCATCCGGCATCGGGCCGATGCGGTTGGTTTCAATGATCTGCGCCGAAGTCACCGCGAGTAACCGCTTCGGCCCGACCAGCACGCGCGCTGACGCGGCGTCGATCCCGGTCACGTAGAGCGGCTCGGCTAGCCCGCCGATCTCCAGCCCGCGGCGCTGCCCCACAGTATAATGGATTATCCCGCGGTGCTGGCCGAGCACCTCGCCGCTTGTCGCATGGACGATCTCACCGGGCAACGCGCCCTCGGGCCGGACGCTGCGCACGATCTTGGCATAGTCGCCATCGGGGACGAAACAGATGTCCTGGCTATCGGGCTTGGCGGCAACGCGTAATCCCTCGGCTTCGGCGATGGCGCGGACTTCCGGCTTGGGCAGGCCGCCCAGCGGGAAACGCAGGTAGCCCAGCTGCGCCTCGGTGGTGCCGTAGAGGAAGTAGCTCTGGTCGCGCGCCGGATCGAGCGCGCGCTGGAGCTCGGGACCGGCGGGACCGATGGCACGGCGCACATAATGCCCCGTCGCCAGGCAATCCGCGCCAAGGTCTCGCGCCATGGTCAGCAGGTCGGTGAACTTGGGCCCCATGTTGCAGCGAATGCAGGGAATCGGAGTGCGTCCGTTAAGGTAATCGTCAGCGAAGCGTTCGACCACTTCGTCACGGAACCGGCTCTCGTGATCGATCACATGGTGGACGATGCCTAGCCGGTCGGCGACGGCGCGGGCATCGCGGATGTCATCGCCCGCACAGCAGGCGCCTTTCCGTTTGGCTGCATCGCCGTAATCGTAAAGCTGCAGCGTGATTCCGATGACTTCGGCCCCGCTGCGCGCGGCCAGCGCGGCGACCACTGAGCTATCGACTCCGCCCGACATCGCAACGACGATCCGCCGGTCGGACAGCGGGCCTTCCAGCTGGAACAATGCGCCGGGTTCGGCAGTCAGGAGAGGGTCGGCGGGCATGGCAGCGCCGCATACACGCGTGGACGCGGCATGGCAAAGCAGGCCATCCGCTGGCGCTGCATTTCGGTAAGCATTGTGACCACAAGGTAAACTGCAGCTTTACCCGATATTGACCTTGTTCGCCTAGACCGCGGCTCATGGAACTATCCAATGACCTTCGGATCGCATGTAGCGGCCTCGATCAAGCTGGCTTCGTCCCCGGGGCCGATATGGCCTGGCGTGATTGGGCCGGGCTCTACGCGCGGCTTAGCGCGGCGCATGCCCTGCGGCGGGAACTGGCGCGCGGCGAATCGGTCCGCGCGCTGCCCTTCGGCAGCTTTTCGGATTGGCCGGTGCCGGGCTGCGACGGGTTGTTCGAAAAACGGCCTGTTAACCTCAAAGATTCAACAGATCGCAAAGGGCCGTGGGGCATGAAGGCTGACAGTGTCGGACATGTCCACGCCGGCGATCGGGAATTGTGATGATCGAGAACCAGAAAATTCGCCCGGCAATGGTGATCGGCCCACTCGGTGAGCCGTTGACCCTTGATTCGCTGCCCGATCCTTCGACCACCCGCTGGGTGGTGCGCCGCAAGGCCGAAGTCGTGGCGGCGGTAAACGGCGGCCTGCTGACCATTGACGAAGTCTGCGAGCGTTACAACCTGACGCTCGAAGAGTTCGCCTCGTGGCAGCGCGCGGTCGACCGCTCGGGCATGCAGGGACTGCGGGTTACGCGGATCCAGCATTACCGCGATCTCTACGAGCGCCAGCTCAAGTACTGATCAACGCATCATAGCGACCAACCGGCGGCCGGGGCAAACATGGTTCTCCCCGGACGTTGTATATCCTGAAACTGGCGCATGGTTGCGCAAATGCTGCAGTTCAACGGCCCGCCAGTGCTGTTTGACGACCGCGCCATTGCTGGCCCGGCCGCGCTTGTTTATTGTCAGCTCTCGCGTTTCAAGAACGGCGCCGCCATTGCGATGGGGGCTTGTCGCGGGTGATATAGCACTGTAATACAGTAGGGTGCCGAGGCGGATGTTTGCCTGCGGCGGCAGGGGCGGCGGGCCACGGGTGGCCGCCGAATTCCCAGATTGAAGGCAATTGCGGCGATGAATTACGAATCGAGGATCGATGCGGACGGGTACACCGGCGGCAATCCGCTGCTGGATGACCAGGGGCAGGGGCGCAGCAAGCGCCGCCTGATCTTGGCAGGAGTGGTCCTGCTGCTGATCATGGCCGCGATCTGGTTCATGGTTCATCGCGCCGGTTCGGGCGCTGCCGAAGACGCCGACAAGAAGGAACAGGCCCCGGTGGTCAGCGTGATCACGCCCGGCAAAACTACGATTGAGGGGACGATTTCGGCCACCGGTACGCTGGCCGCGCGGCGCGAGCTGCCGGTCGGGATTGCCGGCGAAGGCGGCCAGGTCCTGTCGGTGCTGGTTGAACCGGGCCAGTGGGTCAATGCCGGCCAGGTCATGGCGGTGATCGACCGGTCAGTGCAGGTCCAGCAGCAATCAAGCCAGGTCGCGCAGGTCTCGGTGGCGCGCGCCAATGCTGATCTCGCGCAGGCCAATCTCGACCGCGCGCTCAAGCTGGTCGACAAGGGCTTCATTTCGAAGGCCGATGTCGATCGCCTGCGGGCAACCCGCGATGCGGCCTATGCACAGGTGCGCGTTGCCGGTGCCCAATTGGGCGTGATCCAAGCGCAGAGCCGCCGTCTCAACGTGGTCGCACCGGCCGCCGGGCTGGTGCTCGAACGCCGGGTTGAACCGGGGCAGATCGTCAGCGCCGGTTCGGGCATGCTGTTCCGCCTCGCCAAGGGCGGCGAGATGGAACTCAAGGCCGCGCTTGGCCAGTCGGACCTCGCGCAGATTGCCCCCGGGGTTACCGCCAAGGTCACGCCGGTCGGCTCGACCAATGTCTATACCGGTCAGGTCTGGCAAAAGGCCCCGGTGATCGACCCAGTCTCGCGTCAGGGTTTTGCCCGCATTGCGCTCGCCTATGCGCCCGATCTGCCGCCGGGCGGCTTTGCCAGCGCCGA
>JAYUCG010000161.1:0-7930 GCA_043740455.1 Novosphingobium sp.
TACAGCATCAGCAGCGACTGCATCGAGTAGAAGCTGAACCGCTCCCACAGCTCGGTTCCGGCCAGGAACCCGAGTCCGCGCGGGTGGCCGAAGAACGCATGGTCGGTGGTGGCACCCGCGCCAGTTGCAATGGGAACAGTTTCGCCGTGTGCGCCAGCCGCAGCCTCATTTACTGTCAAACGAAGGTCCTTCCAAAAGCCACGCGGCGCCCTGTCAGCCGCGGAAGGCTAACAGCAATCGCCTGTACGACAATGCAGTTTACCGCACAATTTGACGCAGCCCCGCCAGGGCTTTCTGCCGCCGCCGCTGCACCGATGAACCCAGCCCGATCGCTTCGCGGTACTTGGCCACCGTGCGCCGGGCGAGATCGAAGCCCTTGCCCCCCAGCAGATCGACCAAAGTATCGTCCGACAGGATCGCCCCCGCATCCTCCGCATCGATCAGCGTCCGAATCGCCGCCTTGACCGCCGAAGCCGAAGCGCCGCCTTCGCCGTCGACCGCGCCGACGCCCGAAGTGAAGAAGTATTTGAGCTCGAAGGTGCCGCGCTCGCAGCTGAGGTATTTGTTCGAGGTGACGCGGCTGACGGTCGATTCGTGCATCGCAATCGCCTCCGCCACGGTGCGCAGGGTCAGCGGCTTCAACTGCGAGACGCCGTGACGGAAGAAGGCGTCCTGCTGTTTGACCAGTTCGGTCGCCACTTTGAGGATCGTCTTGGCGCGCTGGTCGAGTGCTTTCACCAGCCAGCCCGCATCGGCGAGCTTTTCAGACAGCCAGCCGCGCGCCGCCTTGTCATCGCAGGCTCCGCGCATTTCGACATAATAGGTGCGGTTGACGATCAGCCGCGGCAGCGTTGCCTGGTTGAGCGCGACATCCCAGCCCGTGCCGTCAGCGCTGGCAGCGATCAGCACATCGGGGGTCACCGGCTCGCCGCCGCCGCTGGCAAAGCGCAGCCCCGGCTTGGGATCGTAGCCGCGCAGCTCGCTCAGCATGTCGGCAAAGTCTTCGTCGTCGACCCTGCACATCCGCTTCAAGCGCGCCAGTTCGCCGCGCGCCAACAGCTCGAGATTGTCGAGCAGCTTGGCCATGCACGGATCATAGCGGTCGGCCTCGCGCGCTTGCAGGGCGAGGCATTCGCCCAGCGAACGCGCGCCCACCCCGGTTGGTTCGAGCGACTGGACAAGGGACAGCGCCGCCTCGCACTCGGCCAGAGTGACGCCGATCCCGGCGGCCACCTCGCGCAGATCTTCCAGCAGGTACCCCGCCTCGTCGAGCTGGCCGATCAGGTGGCGGGCGATGAAGGCCTGCGCGGGATCCTTCGCCACCGTGCCAAGCTGGACGTGCAGGTGATCACCCAGCGTCTTGTCGCTATCGGCGCGCTCATCGATGCCCGGCCCCGCTTCGCCGACCGAGAAGCGCAGGTCGCTGCCCCATTCGCCGTCTCCGGTATCGCGGTCACGGTCAAGCGCAGTGCGGTCCAGGTCGAGCGGGCGATCATCCTCGGCGCGGCCTTCACCGATCAGCTGGTCGACCGGCGAACTTTCGAGCGTGGTGCGGCGCGCGTCTTCGGGCTCGGCGACCACCGCTGCGACCTCGGCCGGCACTCCGTCGCCCAGTTCGAGCAGCGGATTGGCATCGAGCGCATCGCCGATGAACGCCTCGATCTCGAGGTTGGACAGCGCCAGCAGCTTGATCGCCTGCTGCAACTGCGGCGTCATGACCAGCGATTGGCTTTGTCTCAGGTCAAGGCGCGGGCCGATGGCCATTGGTGCTCGCCCTAAAGCGTGAACTCTTCGCCCAGATACAGCCGCCGCACATTCTCGTCCTTGACGAGGTCTTCGGGACTGCCCGCAAACAGCACCTGGCCGCCATAGATGATGCAGGCGCGGTCGACGATATCGAGCGTTTCGCGCACGTTGTGATCGGTGATCAGCACCCCGATCCCGCGCCGGGCAAGATCCTTGACCAGATCGCGGATGTCGCTGATCGAGAGCGGGTCGATCCCGGCGAACGGTTCATCGAGCAGCATGATCGAGGGCCGCGCGGCCAGCGCCCGGGCAATCTCGCAGCGGCGGCGTTCCCCGCCCGACAGCGCCATCGCCGCGCTGGTGCGCAAGTGCTGCAGCCCGAATTCGTCGAGCAGGCGTTCCAGCTCGGACGCGCGGGTCGCCGCATCGGGTTCAACCAGTTCGAGCACCGCGCTGATATTCTGTTCGACCGTCAGCCCGCGAAAGATCGAGGTTTCCTGCGGCAGGTAACCCAGCCCAAGGATCGCGCGGCGATACATCGGCAGCTTGGTGACATCGACCCCGTCCATCAGGATCCGGCCCGAATCGGGCCGCACCAGCCCCATGATTGAATAGAAGCAGGTGGTCTTGCCGGCGCCGTTGGGGCCAAGCAGCCCGAGCACTTCGCCTTTGCCCACGGTCAGCGAGATATCGCTCAGCACCGCGCGCTTGTCATAGCACTTGGCGATCGAGATGACCTCGAGCCCGCCTTGCGGGATCGGCTGCGAGGCGCTGATAACGCCGCTGGTATTTGGGGCGGGATGGGTATCGGCTTCGCTCATACAGCCGCGATGTAAATCGGGATTCGAAGCGGGGCAAGCGTGCTTGCGGCAAATTGGCAGGTTTGTTGCATGGCACCCCGGGTACAATGCCTACGGCGTTGCTTAATAACCTTGCGGCGGGGGCGGGTCCGTGATTTACTCTGCGAAACAAAAAAGAACACGGGCAAAGGGCTGAACATGGCAAGCGCATGGGAACTGATTTCGGGAAAACCCGCCGCCGCGAGCAAGCCGCTCGACTGGCGCAAGCGGATGAGCGACCACATCGCTTATGCCTTGCTGGTCTACACCGCGCTGCAGATCTTTTTCACCATGGGTTCGCTGGAAGTCAAAGGCGGTTCGCTGCTGCCCTATTTTGCGCTGGTCATCCTGGTCGCCGCGATCATCCCGGCGTGCCGCACTTTCGAAAAGCGCTGGAACCGGCTGAGCGATGTTCAGGCCGCTGACCCGCAGTTCCGCTCGTTCTTCCGCCGCGACCTGCTGTGGCTGTGGGCCATCGCGATCGGGCTGCCGTTCCTGGTCACCGGCATGTTCAAGGGCCTGACGCTCGCATTCGGCTGACAGCACCGCCGACTGATTGCGCTTTACCACCTGCGTCCCTAAATCGGCGGCTCCCACCGCCGGAGTGACCTTTTCCCCATGCTCAGCCCCGAAGCCGCCCAGGACCGCGCCGCCGCGCTGATCGAGATCGCGCGCCGCGCCGGGGCCGATGCCGCCGACGCAGTGGTTTCGGGCCAATCGTCCGAAGGGGTGCAAGTCCGGCTCGGCAAGCTGGAAGATGTCGAGCGGAGCGAAAGCGAGCACCTCGATCTGCGGGTGTTCGTCGGGCGGCGTTCGGCCTCGATCGGGTCGAGCGATTTCAGCGATGCGGCACTGTCAGAACTGGCCGAACGGGCGGTGGCAATGGCCCGGCTGGCGCCTGAAGATGCCTACGCCGGTCTCGCTCCCGCCGATTTGCTGGCCAAGGGGCCGTTCGAACCGCTTGATGTAAGCGACGACGCCGAACTCGGCCCGGCCGCTTTACGCGAGCTCGCCGCGGCCTGCGAAGATGCCGCGCGCGCGGTTCCAGGCGTAACCAACAGCGAAGGCGGCGGCGCCAGCGCCGGCACACGCAGCTTTGCGCTCGTCACCAGCGACGGGTTTGCCGGGGCGTTCGGCGGGACCAGCCGCATGCTCAGCGCTTCGGTGATCGCCGGCGAAGGCAGCGCCATGCAGCGCGACTACGCCTTTCGCACCGCGCACCATCTGGCTGACTTGCCCAGCGCGCAGGAAATCGGCCAGCAAGCCGGGGCACGTGCGGTGGCGCGCCTGAACCCCGGCAAGCTCAAAAGCGGCTCGATGCCGGTGGTGTTCGATCCCCGGGTCGGGGGGACGTTGCTCGGGCATTTGTCCTCAGCGATCAGCGGCAATGCGATCGCCCGGCGCGCCAGCTTCCTGCTCGGCAAGGATCTGGCGCAGGTGTTCGCGCCAGGAATTACCATCATTGACGATCCGCGCCGCCGGCGCGGCCTGTCGTCGCGCCCGTTCGACGGCGAAGGCCTGCCCACCGCACCGCGCGACCTGGTCCGCGATGGCCGCCTGACCGGCTGGCTGATGGACAGCGCCGCCGCGCGGCAACTTGGCGCGGTGCCAACCGGCCATGCCGTCCGCGGCGCAGGTGGTTCGCCCGGCGTGTCGCCAAGCAACGTGCACCTCGCCGCCGGGGCGGTTAGCGTGGCCGAACTGATTGCCGATATCGAAGAAGGAGTGCTGGTCACCGAACTGATCGGGCAGGGGGTCAATGCGATCACCGGCGATTACAGCCGCGGCGCCTCGGGCTTCCGGATCGTGAACGGGGAAATCACCGGTCCGGTCGCCGAATTCACCGTGGCGGGTAACCTCATCGACATGTTCGCAGGCTTGCGTGCGGCGAACGATCTCGAGTGGTATCGCAGCGTCAACGTTCCCACGGTGCGGATCGACGGAATGACCGTAGCCGGGGATTGACCCCGCGAGGCTTCGGGCGCAGCCGTTCAGGAATGGACCAAGCCGAAGCGCAACTCGAAGCATTCCTCGGACGCTATCTTCCCGGCGTTGCTGCGATTGGCCGCGGCGCAGTGCGCCATCTGCGCGCGCGTCTGCCCGGCTGCGACGTGCTGGTCTACGACAATTACCAGGCGCTTGCGGTCGGGTTCTCGCCCGATGGCAAGACTGGCAGCGCGTTCGTCTCGGTCGCGCTCTATCCGCGCTGGGTGAACCTGTTCTTCCTGCAGGGTGCTCAGCTCAAGGATCCAGAAGGGCTGCTGCAAGGTGCGGGATCGATTGTCCGCCACGTGCGGCTGGGCGGGATTGGCGACCTCGATCTGCCATACATCCGGGGCATGATCGAAACAGCGATCGCGCAGGCCCCTGCGCCCTACGACGCGCAGCGACCTGGCACGCTGGTGATCAAGTCAATCTCGGCCAACCAAAAACCGCGCCGCCCGGCGTAGCGATTAGTCCTTCGCAGCCTTGGCCCGCGCGATGCATTCGAGCACCACGCGCTTGGCATCATCGGCATCGCCCCACTTGCCCACGCGGACCCACTTTTCGGGCTCGAGATCCTTGTAGTGGGTGAAGAAGTGCTCGATCTGCTGGAGCACGATTGAGGGCAGGTCCTTCTGCTCGCCGATGTCCGAATAATACGGGAAGGTCGAATCGACCGGCACGCAGATCAGTTTTTCATCGCCGCCGTGCTCGTCGGTAAGGTTGAGCACCCCGATCGGACGAGCCCGCACCACGCAGCCCGGCACGAACGGCGAACGCGCGATGACCAGCGCGTCGAGCGGGTCGCCATCATCCGATAGAGTGTGCGGGATGAACCCGTAATTGGCCGGATAGCGCATCGGGGTGTGCAGGATCCGGTCAACGAACAGCGCACCCGATGCCTTGTCGAATTCGTACTTCACCGGCTCGCCGCCAAGCGGCACCTCGATCACCACGTTGAGGCTTTCAGGCGGATTGTCGCCGACAGGGATCAGGTCAATTCTCATGGCGTTGGCCTTTAGAAGGCTACTTGCTGCACCGCAACACGTTCGGACTCAACCCGCCGCGCCAGCCAGCACGTTGATCGAAAAGGCCAGCGCGCCGATGTTGAAAAAGAACGCGAGCAAGCACTGCGCCACCAGCACCCGGCGGATGTCGCCGCGCCGCACATTCACGTCCGAGGCGGCAAAGCTCATCCCCGCGGTGAACGAGAAATAGAGAAAGTCCCAATAATCGGGCTCAAGCGTGCCGGGGAACTCCAGGCCCTCAGCCCAGCCGCCCTTCTCACTGCTTGGGGTGTAGAACATGTGTGCGTAATGGAGCGCGAAGATCAGGTTGGCGAACAGCCAGCCCAAGGTCAGCGTGGCGACCAACTTGGCAATGGCTAGTACGTTGCCATTGTGCGCGGCAGGCAGTTCGGCGACCATTGCCACCATTACCACCACCGAGATCACCCCGGTTATCGCCAGCACCATGCCCCGGTTGGC
This sequence comes from Novosphingobium sp., assembly GCA_043740455.1. Lineage (GTDB taxonomy): Bacteria > Pseudomonadota > Alphaproteobacteria > Sphingomonadales > Sphingomonadaceae > Novosphingobium. The sequence continues at coordinate 6,056 of JAYUCG010000161.1, forward strand.
ATCGTTCTGGGTCGAATGGCGCAGCATGTCGGCGGCGCAGTGATCCTGTCTCAGCGGCCACAGCGAAACCATGAAAATCACCACCGCAATATCGAACCCGTCGACCAGAGCACCTTTCCAGGTGGTGTGGTTGAGTTCGTGGAAGCCAAGCGTAATCGCGATCATCGCCAGACCGAACAGGACGAAGCGCGGCGGCGCGATGCGCTTGCCCAGCAAGGTGCGAAGGCTCAGCCGGGCCACGCTGCGGGCGGTCATTTAGCGTCCTTGGACGGCTTGGCGGGCTTGGGCATCTTCGGGTTCGGGCGCTTGGGACTGAGCAGCAGGTCGAGACCGGCCGGTGCCTTGCCCGGCGCAGCGCGCTCCAGCCACGGATAGCGCAGACCTCCGCGCCAGTTCACCGTCACGCTTTCAAACCGGTCGCCGCGCTGGATCAACAACACCAGCGGCGCGCCGGTTTTGGCTGCGGTGATCGCGGCCTTGATCCCGTCCATGTCATAGCCGATGCCGTTCACCGCCAGGATCTTCGCGCCCGGAACAACCCCGGCGTTGAAGGCAGGGCTGTCCCATTGCGTGGCGGTGACCTTGGCGTCCTTGTCGACGGTAATCCCGATCGAATAGGTCAGCGCCAGCGCCTTGGCGTCGGTCATTCGCGCCTTGTCATAGGGGTTGGGGTCTTCCTTCCACACCAGCCGGTAGCCCCCGGCCTCGATCCCGGCGAGCGGCGCCGGCTGGGCGGGATGGTTGAGCCGGGTGTCGAGGAAGCTCTGCCAGTCATAAGGCGTGACCTGGTTCAGCGTATCGGCCACGTCCTTGAGCTCAAACGTCAGCTCGCCCCAATCGCCGTCGCGCATCCCGAAGAACAGATGCGCGAAATCGTCGATGCTCTTCTTGCCGCCGGTGCGTGCACGGATCAGCTGGCTTGCCTCGAGCCAGATCAGCGCGCCTTCGGTGTAATAGTCCTCGCCCCGGGCAAGGCTGGCGAACGGCTTTGCCTTGCGTCCGGCGAACACCGGATCATTGCCGGTGTCCTCGACCGAGCGCCACTGCCGCCCCGGCAGCACCGAGAAGTTACCGGCGTAGCCCGCCAGCTGGCCCAGCACCATGTCCTTGCTCTGCAGCCCCGACCGCGCCGCCAGCACCAGCCCCCAGAACTGGTCCTGCCCTTCGTAGGCCCAGAGCAGATCGCCCTGCATCGGCTGGCGATAGTCCGGGGTCCACAGCCGCGCCGGGCGGCGGAACTTGCCTGACCATGAGTGCGAAAATTCGTGCGGCAGCAGCCCGCGATCGAATTCGTTCTTTTCCCACGCGGTGAAGCTGTCGGGATCGAGCTGGTTCTCGCTTGAGCGATGATGCTCAAGCCCGATCTCGCCGATCTTGTCCGACACCGCCAGCAGCAGTTCGTAATGGTCGAAATGGACCGCCCCGAAGGCGAGCTTCGCTTCGATGACGAGGTTGCGGTAAAGGTCGATCTGCTCTGGCTTGGCCGCCAGCAGGCCCGGCTTGTCCGCCACTGTGTTGAGCGTCACCCGGCTACCCAGGTCCCACTTGCGGTAGTTGGCCCCGGCAAAGATCGGCGAATCGACCAGCGTTTCGTAGTTCGTTTCGGCCCACGACCAGGTGCTGCCCGCCTGCACTGCACCGTCAAGCGCAGTCGCTGGGGTCCACCCAGTCGGGAACGTTACCCGCGGCTTGATCCGGATCTGCCGCACGTAATGCCCGGCCGGGTACAGGCTCATCTTCTCCCACTGCAGGTTGAGCATCGCCGCGGTCATGGTGATCCGGCCTTCGGCGGTTTGCAGCGGCGAAGTGTGGATGAACTTAGCAGTCACTTCACGGGTGCCCGCAGGCAGCGTCACTTGAAACGCATTCACCTCG
>JAYUCG010000162.1:0-3857 GCA_043740455.1 Novosphingobium sp.
AACTTGAAATATGATCCCGGTGCGCATGGTGCTGAATCGCATGGCGCAATCAGAAAGGGAATCCCAAAAAGGACTCTTGTGTCAGGCGTTATCCACTAGATCCCGGCGTACCACTGGTAGTCATGGCTGTCTTCCCAGTAACCGCCGTTGCCGCCGTGCAGACCCGCCAAGGTATCGCGCAGCTCAATTCGCGCGATATATTTTGCTTGCTTGTAGCCCAGCTGCCGCTCGACCCGGAGCCGTAACGGGGCGCCATGCGGCTCACCCAACGGTTGGCCGTTCATCGCCCAGGCAAGAATGGTCTGCGGATGGAAAGCATCGGTCAGGTCGATCGATTCATAATATGGCGCACCATTGTAGAGGTCGGCGCAATGGAACACGACATACTTGGCCGTCGGTAGCAATCCCGCTGCAGCAATCACACTGCCGAGCTGAGGTCCTTGCCATTTACCAATCGCGCTCCACCCCTCGACGCAGTCGTGCCGGGTGATCTGGGTGCGTTGCGGCAGGCCCTTGAGATAGGTCAGCGGCAACATCAGTGGCTGTTTGACCAGCCCATCGACCCTGAGCGCCCAAGTGGCAAAGCCTGCGGCAAGGTGCGACCGATAGGCGGGATCGGCAACCATCTTGCTGCCGTTGGCCTTGAACACCGGGGAGATGTCGCCTTCCGAGAATTCCTTCGCCAGGCCATCGCCCATCAGGAAGCGCTGGGCGCGCTGGTTGAGCCCCGTCGCGCCCTTCAGCGCTCCGCGGAAGCTGTCGGAGGAGTTGAGTTTGTCGCACCCGCCCAGCAGCAGGGTGCCCGCCCCCGCCGCACCGATTCCGATAAGTCCGCGCCGTGAGACGATCATGGTTGTTCTCTCTGTTCACGCGAAGCCTCGACCGGAACCGCGCGTTCGCGCGGCAGACGGTACCAGCCGGTAATCATCGAGCGCACTTCGTTGATCGGCCCCGCCAGCACCACCATCGCGATGTGGATGAAGAAGAAAGCGACAAGTCCAAATGCACACAGGAAGTGGAGCGAACGCGCTGATTGCCGCCCGCCAAACACATCGACCAGGAACGGCACCGCAGCGTCTATCCCGGGTGACATGGTCAGGCCAGTGAGGATAATCCCGGGCAGCAGTACGAACAGCACCCCGCCGTAAGCCAGCTTTTGCAGGATATTGTATTGCAGCGCCGCGGGGCCGGTGGGGAAGCGCAGCGCCGCATGCTCTTTGATATCATGCCACAGGTGCGCCGGGCTGAGCTCGGCCGGCTTCGGCGCGAGGTCACGCTTGATATGGCCCGTCAGCAGCGACCACAGCAGGTAACCCGCGATGGCCAGGCCCAGCAGCCAGGCAAAGGCAAAGTGCCACAACCGCGCATCGGCCAGGCTATAGTGCGATGGGATGGTGATCCAACCGGGGAATGGGACACCGCCATTCATCTGGCTCAGGTCAAGCCAGGCGGGGTCGGGATGGCTCGGCGCGTTCGAGCCGTACCGACCCCAGTATAGCCGCGGGTGCGCGTTGAAGATCATCAACCCGCTCATCAGCATGACCGTGACTGCAACCACGTTGGTCCAGTGCCACAGCCGCGTAACCAGACGGTGGCGGCGAACAAGGTCGCCGCCGCGCAGCTCGGGCGGTGGTGTACTTTCGGCCGCGGCTTCGTTCATCTCGGTCCCCTTCGCGGCACAGCCTATCCCTGCGTGTGGTTCGGGACAAGCAAGCGATCGGTTACAGCGCCCCGCTCAAAAAAAGCATGCTTGTTTCGAATCGGCGGCGAGTGCAGGGGCAAAGCCACAGTATCCGGAGAATTTTTGCATGCGCATAATCGATCATTTCATCGAAGGCGGAACGGCCGGCCTCGCAGCAACCCGCAAGGGCGCAGTGATGGATCCCAACAACGGCGGGCAGCAGGCCGAGGTGGTACTGGGCAGCGCCGATGCGTTGGAACGCGCAGTTGCAGCGGCCTCGGCGGCGCAGCCCGGCTGGGCGGCAATGAACCCGCAGCGCCGCGCCCGGGTAATGTTCAATTTCAAGGCGCTAATCGAGCGCGACATGGACGATCTCGCCGCATTGCTTTCCTCCGAACACGGCAAGGTCATCGCCGACTCCAAGGGCGACATCCAGCGCGGGCTTGAAGTGGTCGAATTCTGCTGCGGCCTGCCGCATGTCCTGAAGGGCGAATATACCCAAGGTGCCGGTCCCGGGATCGATGTCTATTCGATGCGCCAGCCGATCGGCATCGGCGCTGGCATCACCCCGTTCAACTTCCCGGCGATGATCCCGCTGTGGATGGGATCAATGGCCATCGCGGCGGGCAACGCCTTCATTTTGAAGCCGAGCGAACGCGATCCTTCCGTCCCGGTGCGGATTGCGCAGCTGTGGCTCGAGGCGGGGCTGCCCGCCGGGATTTTCCAGGTCGTCCACGGCGACAAGGAAATGGTCGACCTAATCCTCGATCATCCGGCGATCGGCGCGGTCAGCTTCGTCGGCTCAAGCGACATCGCCCAGTACGTCTATTCGCGCGGGGTTGCCGCAGGCAAACGCGTCCAGGCGATGGGCGGGGCCAAGAACCATGGGGTGGTCATGCCCGACGCCGATCTCGACGTGGTAGTGAACGATCTGTGCGGAGCGGCGTTCGGCTCTGCAGGCGAACGCTGCATGGCACTCCCTGTCGTGGTGCCGGTGGGCGAGGACACGGCTGAGCGCCTGCGGGCCAAGCTGATCCCGGCGATCCACGCGCTCAAGATCGGCGTGTCGAGCGATCCCGAGGCGCAGTACGGCCCGGTCGTGACCGCGATGCACAAGGCCAATATCGAACGCTGGATCCAGACCGCGGTCGACGAAGGCAGCGAACTGGTGGTCGATGGCCGCGGCTTTACCCTGCAGGGGCATGAGGAAGGCTATTTCCTCGGGCCGACGCTGCTTGACCATGTCGCCCCGGACATGACCAGCTACCACAACGAGATCTTCGGCCCGGTGCTGCAGATCGTGCGCGCCGCTGACTTCGAGGCGGCGCTGAGCCTCGCGAGCAAACACCAGTACGGCAACGGTGTCGCGATCTTCACCCGCAACGGCCACGCCGCGCGCGAATTTGCGGCCAGAGTCAACGTCGGCATGGTCGGGATCAACGTGCCGATCCCGGTGCCGGTCGCCTACCACAGCTTCGGCGGGTGGAAGCGTTCGGGCTTTGGCGATACCGACCAGTACGGCCTCGAAGGCCTGCGCTTCTGGACCAAGGTCAAGAAGATCACCGCGCGCTGGCCCGACGGCGGCGGCGACGGATCGAACGCCTTCGTCATCCCCACGATGGGTTGAACAAGGTGAAGCAGCGCATCAGCAGCGGCTCGCCGCTCGAGCCGGTACTCGGGTTCTGCCGGGCGGTCCGCACCGGCAAACAGATCATGGTCGCCGGCACCGCGCCGATCGAGCCCGACGGATCGACCACTCCGGGCGATGCGGCGGCGCAGATGGAGCGGTGCTGCCAGATCATCGCGCAGGCGATCGCCGATCTTGACGGGTCAATCGGCGATACCGTCCGCACCTGCATCTACCTGACTGATCGGGCAGACTTCGAAGCAGTGGCCAAGGTGCACGGTAAGTGGTTCGGATCGGCCCGTCCGGCCTGCACCACCCTCATCGTGACCGGGTTCATCCGCCCCGAATGGAAGGTCGAAATCGAAGCAGATATCATGGCGGCGTAGCGCTCGCGGAACGCAAGGGTCCACATCGCGTTGATTGGCACACGACCAACAACGTCAAGGACAGACAATGCAACGCATCCTGCTAGCTGCGGCCAGCGGCGCTATGGCGCTCAGCGCCTGCTCGAAGGAACAGGATCCGGCGGCGATCAAGACCGATCCTGCC
>JAYUCG010000163.1:0-6817 GCA_043740455.1 Novosphingobium sp.
GGCGATCACGAACAGCCCGAAGGCGATCGGCAGGCCCTTGGAGGTGATGATCTGAAGCAGGTGGTCGAACTCGGTGGTCTGCATGGTCCCCGAGATCGGCGCAACGCCAGTCATCTGGTCAACCCGCAGCAGCCAAGGGCCAAGCTTGTAGGCCGCCGCGACGATGAACACGTAAACCGCCGGGAAACCGATGAAGGTTGCAGCGAGTGCAGCGGGAATATTGGCGCGCACGAATACCGCGATGATCGTTGCGACCACGAAGTGAGCGAGCGGGATCATGACGCCGACGAACAGCCCCAGCGCCACGCCGCGCGGCACCGAGCGGCGATTGAACCGCCATAGGTCGCTGCGCAGCACATGCTTGGAAAACGGCTTGATCAGGCGGTTCTTCTCAAGCTGCTCGCGGGTCGGGACATGGCCCTTGAACCAGTTCAGCGCGCGGGCGGTCAAAGTGCTCATCCGTGGTCCCGCATAATTCGCGCCTGATCCCGCTTCCACTCGCGGTCCTTGGTCGCCGCGCGTTTGTCTGCCGCATTCTTGCCCTTGGCCAGCGCGAGTTCAACCTTGGCGCGGCCGCGGCTGTTGAAATAAACCGACAGCGGGACCAGCGTCATCCCCTTGCGCTCGACCGCGCCGTGGAACTTGGCGATCTCACGCTCTTTCAGCAGCAGCTTGCGCACGCGCTTGGGTTCATGGTTGTGGCGGTTGCCGTGGCTGAATTCGGGGACGTTGGAATTGACCAGCCAAACTTCGCCGTTCTTCACCTCGGCATAGGATTCAGCAATCGAGCCTTCACCGAACCGCAGGCTTTTCACCTCAGTGCCGGTCAGCGCGATCCCCGCTTCAAACACCTCTTCGATATAATAGTCATAACGCGCCCGCCGGTTCTCGGCGACGATTTTGGTCTTGTCGAATTCAGCGGGAGTGGGGCGGGCCATGATGGGATGGGATGTAGGATGTAGGAGCGGAAAAGAATACCCCTCCGTCATTCGCTTTCAGCGAATGCCACCTCCATTAGATCAGGCCCGCGTGCGCCAGGCCGGCATCGACTGCCTGCCGTGCTTCGCCGCTGCAGTTGACTAGCGGCAGCCGCACATCCTCGGTCAGCCAGTCATGCACCCGGGTCAGCGCATACTTCAGCGGCCCGGGCGAGCAATCGGTGAACAGCGCCTGGTGCAGCGGGAACAGCTTCTCGTTAAGTTCATGCGCGCGGGCCATATCGCCCGCCAGGCTCGCCGCCTGAAACTGCGCGCACAGCCTCGGCGCGACGTTGGCGGTAACCGAGATGCAGCCCACCCCGCCGCCGGCATTGTACTGCAGCGCCATGTCATCGTTGCCGCAGATCTGCGCAAAGCCGGTGCCCAGCGCCATGCGGTGCGCGGTCAGGCGGGTCATGTCGCCGCTGGCGTCCTTGATCCCGACGATACGCTGCGGAAAGCACCGCGCCAGTTCGATCACCGTCGCGGGCTGGATATCGGTCACCGTCCGCCCCGGCACGTTGTACAGCACCATCGGCAGATCGACCCGCTCGGCCAGATAGCCGAAATGCGCAAGCAGCCCGGCCTGGCTCGGCCGGTTGTAATAGGGCGCAACCATCAGCGCGGCGTCCGCGCCCAGTTCCTTCGCGACTTGCATGTGCCATAGCGCGGTCTGGGTGTCGTTTGACCCACAGCCGGCGATCACCGGCACGCGGCCCGCCGCAGTTTGAACGCAGAGCTTGAACAGATGATGCTGCTCGTCGCTCGTCAGCGTCGGGGCCTCGCCGGTTGTGCCGCAAGGGACCAATGCGCTCGACCCTTCGGCAATTTGCCATTCGACCAGCCGGCAGAACGCCGCCTCGTCGATGAGGCCGTCCTTAAACGGGGTAATCAGAGCCGGGATCGATCTGGAGAACATTGCCATCGCCCTTACGCTTGCCCCATAGGGCATCCTGTTCATCCAGCCATAAGGAGCGCGAGCCCAGAATGTCCAGCATGGTTCGCACTTCAATCGTATCGGCACTGGTTTTGCTGGCTGTGGCTCCCGGCGTTGCCCGCGCGCAGGACGATCAGGTCATGGGCGAAGACGGTCGTCAGTGGGATCAGGCCCGCACCAAGCTGCAGGCGCTGCCGCCCGGCAACATGGTTCAGGCGATCGCGCGCTGGAAGATGCTCACGGGGAACGCGCGCTTCACCTTCTTCGATTATTCGGCGTTTCTGCTGAGCTATCCGGGCCTGCCCGAACAAGACAAATTGCGCGGCTATGCAGAAGCCGCATTGGACCGGGAGGCAGTCGATGCTCGGCAGGCGGCAGCTTACTTCGATCGGTTCCCGCCGCTGACCAACTCCGGCCGCGCGATTTACGCGATCTCGCTTTACGCGCTGGGCCGGCCCCAAGCAGCCGAGATCGCGAGGGCCGCATGGCGCGGCGGCGCGATGAGCGACACCGCTGAGGCGACCCTGCTTTCGCGGATTGGGCCGTCGCTGACGCTCGACGATCATGATGCACGAATGGACGCGCTGCTGTGGTCCGGATCGACCGATCAGGCATTGCGTGAGTTCGTCTATACCTCGCCCGCCCGCCGTTCGGGTTTCGCCGCGCGGTTGACGATGGCGCAGGGGAGCGATCCCGGGCCTGTAGCCCTTCCTGACCTGCAAGGTGACGCCGGCTACGTCTACAATCGCTCGCGTTACTTGCGAACGCATGGGCAAACGAGCGGCGCGGCAAACTTGCTGGCCATGCGTCCGCGCGCATCTGCGCCGCCGCGCGAGCCGCGCAAATGGGTCGCCGAATTGCTCGCGGTCGCGCGCGGCACCGATGCGGGCTCCACAGTGCGGATTACAGCGGGCAGCGATGACATGTTGGCCCCCGGCACCGACGTCAGCCAGCAAAGCTTTGCGATCCGCGACGATTATACCTCGCTGATGTGGCTTGGCGGTACCAAGGCGCTGGGTTCGCTTAGCGATGGCCGCCGCGCGGCGCCGCTGTTCTATCGCTATGGCACAGCAGCGCGCACCCCGCAGACGCGGTCCAAGGGGTTCTATTGGGCGGGCCGCGCCTCGGCGCAGGCGGGCGACCAAAGCGAAGCGGCGCGCTACTTCCAGCTCGCCGCGCAATATCCTGACCAGTATTATGGCCTGCTGGCGCTCGAACGGCTCGGCCTGCCGCTTCCGCAATTCAACGGCGCGCCGGGGATGGCACCGACCGCAGCCGAGCGCGCCGCCTTCAACGTCCGCCCGATCACCCAGGCAGTGCGCGAAGTGGCGCGCGAGAGCGACTGGCCGACCGCCGTGCGCTTCTTCCGCGAGATCAGCGATCAGGCGGACACCGAGGCCGATCACGTGCTGGTGGCCGATCTGGCGCGCGAACTGGGCCGCCGCGATCTCGGCGTAATTCTCGGTCAATCGGCGCAAGGCGACGGGCTGGGCAATTTCCAGCGCATTGCCTTCCCGCTGATCCCCGCACCGCAAGGCAGCGACTGGACGATGGTCCACGCGATCAGCCGCCAGGAAAGCCAGTTCGCGATGAACGCGATCAGCCACGCCGGTGCGCGCGGGCTGATGCAGCTGATGCCCGGCACCGCGCGCGAGCAGGCGGGAAAGCTCGGGCTGGCTTACGATGCGCAGGCGCTGACTGTGGATGCGGGGTATAACCTGACGCTCGGCGGCAGCTATTATGGGCGGATGATGGATTATTTCGGCGGCAGCTACCCGCTCGCGGTCGCCGCCTACAACGCGGGTGCTGGAAACGTGAACAACTGGCTGCGGCTCAATGGCGATCCGCGCAACGGATCTATCGATTGGGTGGAATGGGTCGAGAAGATCCCGATCCCCGAAACCCGCAACTATGTGCAGCGGGTGCTGGAAAATGCCGTGGTTTACGAAGCGATGAACCCGGGCCGTGCCAGCTACAAGGGCCCCAACCCGCTCAGCCATTTTCTGGGCAAGCGTTATCCTGGATGAAGCCTGACGGCCCGCCGATCACGCCTGCCGGCATGGCCAAACTGCGCGCCCGCTATGATCACTTGCTCGGCACCGAGCGGCCCGAAATCTGCGCAATCGTCAGCTGGGCCGCAGGCAACGGCGATCGCAGCGAGAACGGCGATTACATCTATGGCCGCAAGCGGATGCGCGAGATCGACCGCGAACTCGCCCACCTCGCCCGGCGGATGAAGGCCTGCCGAGTGCTCGATCCGGCGCGGCAAGAGGACCGCAGCAAGGTATGGTTTGGTGCAACCGTGACCATCGCGGACGAAGAAGACAACCAGCGCGAGGTCACTCTGGTTGGCGACGACGAACAGGACGCCAGCCAGGGCCTGATCGGCTGGAACGCCCCGATGGCGAAAGCTCTGCGCGGGGCGGCGATGGGCGATCTGCGCAAGGTCGTACTGCCGGGCGGTGAGAAGGAATGGGAAGTGCTTGAAATCTTGTACCCCGCAGGCACCTGACCCATGGCCGAAGTTATCAACCTCCGGCTTGCGCGGAAAGACAAGGCACGCGCAGCGGCAACGGCCAGTGGCGCCGCCAACCGCGCCAAATTCGGGCAGAGCAAGGCCGAACGCGCCCGCCAGAAGGCCGAATCCGCCCGCGCCGACCGACTGCTTGATGGTGCCCGCCTGGATGATGGCGAATAGAGCCTAGTCTGCCGGCCCCGCCCCTTCCCAAACCCGCGCATTGCTGCAAAAAGCTGGCCATGCGTGTTGCTCGCCTTGCCTTTGCTGTCCTGCTGCTCGCCGCAAGTCCGGCGCTGGCGCGTGACGCTTTGGGCATGTTCGGCGGCTGGGGCGCGTTTCGCGATAGCGCGGTGCCGCGCTGCTATGCCATCGCCATGGCTGCACCATCGACCAAGCAACGCGAGTTCCAGCCTTACGCCGATGTCGCCTGGTGGCCGCGTGCCAATGTCCGCGGGCAAGTGCATTTTCGCCTCTCACGCAAGCTTCAGCCGGGCGGCGCGATCACCCTGTCGATCGGCGGGCAGCGTTTGCCCCTGACGGGCGGCGGCGCCGATGCCTGGGCCAGCGACAAGCGCGGCGATGCAGCCATCATCGCGGCGATGCGGGGGGCTGGCGAAATGACCGTCAGCGCTCGTGACGCCACGGGCGGCGGGTTCTCCAATACCTGGGATCTCACCGGTGCGGCCAGCGCAATGGATGCCGCCACACTAAGCTGCGCGGGGTTGCGCTAGCTTTTCGGTGCAATTGTAACTATGTGGCGCGGCTTATGGCCGATACCGCACTCATGAGCATCCCGGGTCTGATCGACCCGGTCCCGACCCCGCGCGACATTACCGCGCGGGCCGACGGGCGCGTCGATCTGATCGGCTTGCCCAAGCCGCGCATCACCGAACTGTTCGCAGCCGCCGGGCTTGATGCCAAGGCGGCCAAGCTGCGCGCCAAGCAGGTGTTCCACTGGCTCTACCACCGCGGCGTCACTGATTTCGCCGCGATGACCGACATCGCCAAGGACATGCGCCCGTGGCTCAACGAGCGCTTTGTGATCGGACGGCCCGAAGTCGTGCTGTCGCAGCATTCGAGCGATGGTACGCGCAAGTGGCTGCTGAAAACCGCCGACGACCACGAGTACGAGATGGTCTTCATTCCCGATGAAAGCCGCGGCACGTTGTGCGTTTCCAGCCAGGTCGGCTGCACGCTCAACTGCCGGTTCTGCCATACCGGCACGATGCGGCTGGTGCGCAACCTGACCCCGGGCGAGATTGTCGGCCAGGTCATGCTCGCCCGCGATGCGCTGGGCGAATGGCCCAAGGGCGGCATGCAAGGGTTTGACGAGGTCGAGGATGACGATGGCGGCGGCTATTCCGCCGATGGCCGCCTGCTGACCAACATCGTGATGATGGGCATGGGCGAGCCGCTGTACAATTTCGACAACGTCCGCGACGCGCTGAAACTGGTGATGGATGGCGACGGCCTCGGCCTGTCGCGCCGCCGGATCACGCTTTCGACCAGTGGCGTGGTGCCGATGATGGCCCGCGCCGGGGCCGAAATCGGGGTCAACCTTGCGGTCTCGCTCCACGCCACCAACAAGCTCGTGCGCGACGAGATTGTCCCGATCAACCGCAAGTACGGGATCGAGGAACTGCTCCAGGCCTGCGCCGATTATCCCGGTGCCAGCAACGCGCGGCGGATCACGTTTGAATACGTGATGCTCAAGGACAAGAACGACAGCGATGCCGATGCGCGCGAACTGGTGCGGCTGATCAAGCATTTCAACTTGCCCGCCAAGGTCAACCTGATCCCGTTCAACCCTTGGCCCGGCACGATCTACGAATGCTCCAGCCCTGAACGGATCAGGCGATTCTCCGACATCGTATTCGATGCCGGGATCAGCGCCCCGGTCCGCACCCCGCGCGGGCGCGACATCGATGCCGCCTGCGGCCAGCTCAAGACCACCGCGCAGAAAATGACCCGCGCGGAACTCGACCGGCTGGCGGACGAGAAACAGGCTGCGCTGGGCTAGGCTTACCCAATCGTTTGTTAGGGTTTTTGAGTTAGGAAGCAGTTCTTTGGAGCCGCCCTCATGAAACGCGCAATCATCCTTTTCGCTCTCGTCGCACTTCCGCTTGGCGCCTGTTCCAGCAAGGCGAAGCCTGACGACACCGTAGCTGCCGCTAGCGGAGCGGCCAAGGAAGAGCACGTAAATCCCTGGGCCAAAGACCCCCCGCCGGGCAGCCAGCCTAGCGAAGCCGCGACCGACAAGCCCAAACCAAAATCGTGAAGGCGTGTAGCTAGTGGATAGAATCTAACGCTTGGTGCCCTCTTTTGACAGCGGCGATGATCCGGTCTGGATCGGCGGTCCATGTGAAGGGCTTTGGCTTTTCATTA
>JAYUCG010000164.1:0-11688 GCA_043740455.1 Novosphingobium sp.
GCCGGCATCGTCGCCATAGACGTTGAAGGTGATCCCGGTCTTGCGGAAGAAGGTCTCCGCCTCCTGCCCCTTGCGCCGCATCATCGCCGGGTCCTGGTGGTGGTACCATTCGCAATAGGTTTCATAACCACCACGCACGCCACCTTCTGCGGTGTGCATCTCGTCAAAGCACGCAGCGGCTTCAGTCATGTGGGGCAGCCCTGTTCACCTGAGAAAACTGCCCGATGACGGCGCAGAGTCAAGCAGCGAATGCTGCACCTGCGAAACGTGATGTGGCCTATCTGCCGTAAACCCGGCCCGATTGTGCCAGGCGCTGCCGCGAGGTGTTGGCCGGGACCGCGATCGAACTGCCCGGATCATAGGCCTTGCCCATTGCCTTGCTGCCTGCCGGGACCCAGATCTCGACCCGGGTGTTGGTGTAGCCGCTGGGATTGTAGCGCACCCAGAAACCGTCGGGATGCAGGCTCCACCGGGTGGCGGGAAGATCGATGCTGCCGGGCCCGCGCGGCGCGATCCCGCCCAGCACGGCGACCCGTTCGATTTCGGCGTAGGACGAACCCGGCGTGCTCAGCAGCCCGCGCATCCGGCTTTCCGCTTCAACCACGGTGCGCACCGGCCCCGGCAATCCGCCAGTGATCGAGGCCAGCTGCGGGCTGGTCAGCACGCCCAGCGCGCTGCGATTGAGCCCGACGAGTTGCTTGGTGGTCAGCAGCTTGGACGCAACCCCCTTCAGCCGCGTGTCGAGATCCTCGAACTTGGCGCGCGCCAAGTTCGCCCACAGCAGCAGCTGGATATCGTGCTGCTCGATCTCAGGATGCGAAACCGAATTGTGCAGGATGCTGATCACCGCATCGCGCGCCGAGCCTTTGACCGGGGCGAACAGGTAAGCATCGCCGCCGCCCGGTCCGTGCGTGCCGGCGTGCAGGCAATAGCTTTGCGCAGTCATCGCGAAGTACCCAGCGGCCAGCATGAAGCCGCCGTCAGACGTGCGCTTGAGCCCAGTCAGCGGCAGCGCCGCGCCGGGCGGGGTGAAGCCGTCTTTCGCCGGATCGCCGTAGATCGCATCCTTGATGCTGGTGGAAACCGGCGTGGGGCCGTTCAGCACATCCGGGATCGCCGGGGCCTTGATCGGCAGGTTGCGCACCACACTGCCGATACTGCCGAACTGCGCCTGAGCGGCAGAGGCAAGCAGCGCGCCGCTCCCCAGAATGAGTGCCAGGGGAACGAGGCTACGAAGGGGTTTCATGGTGCTGTCATTCCTTAAATGAAAACGGGCCTCAAATGAAAACGGGCGAGGCGCTGATAGCACCCCGCCCGCATTGAATCGGCCTAGACGAGGCTCAAACGTAGCCGAGTTGGCGGGCAATGAAGATCAAGATCATCGCGCCGAGGATCGACCACACGAACCCGGCTGGATGCATCCGGCCGTCCGCAGTCTTGTTCACCATAGAGCCGATGAATCCGGCCACGAATGACCCGGCAATGCCCAGCACTGCGCTCATCAACAGGCCCATATCCACTGGCCCGGGATAGAAGAACCTTGCCAGCAGGCCGACCACCAGGCCGACCACCGCCATGATTACATAGTTCATCGTTATTCCCCTCTTCCATGCCGAGCGGAGCATGTGGCATCGAGTGCGCCGCACCCGCCGAACTGGGGCGAAGCGACACCACGGCTTGGCCCAAGTCAAGCATTACGTAAGGTTATTTGGTACAATCCCCCACGCGCGCAGTGGTCACTACTTCCACGATATGCATCTTGCGCCCGCCGCCAATCGTCATGTCGGAGGTCGACGCGACGACAGTGCCGGTATCGGTGTAAGTCCCGTGTCCGCTGGCGGTGAGGGTGCCGTTGCCCATCTGGCACGACATGGCGGTATCGATGGTGCCGCCAGCCACATCGAACTTGTTGAACTGGCATTTCCCCTTCGCCATGTGCTCCTTCATTGATTCGGCGCCCTTGGCGGCATCCGCGGTGGAGAGACAATAGGTCAGCGGCTTGCCCGTCATCGAGCCCTTGACGCTCGCCGCGACCGCCGCGGGCATTCCAGGCATGTCGAACGCCTTGATGTCGATTTTGGTCTGATAAAGCCCGGGCTGGAAGTGTACGCCGGAAAGCACTGCGGCGGCCTTTTCAGGGGTCGAACCGCCGTTACCTGCAGCAGCGTCAGAGCCGGTCCCGGCCTTGTTGCAAGCGGTGAGCGATAGCGCCGCGGCCAGCGGCAGGACGAGTGACAAGCGCATGGGGGATTCCCTTCAGCAAGAACGATCCGGCGCAATCTTATCAAGCCTGCACCGCGCTGCCAATCGCACTTGGCGCTGGCGGCCGCGTGCCGCAACCCGGCCTTGCCGTAGGGGCAGCGAGGCAAGCCCGGAAATCCTTGCAAATCCGGCTTGCAGCGGGGGGTTTCCTGCGCCTATCTTAGCTTTAAACTTACCTGTGGGAGACCTGTCATGAACCTTGATTTCAGCGCCGAGGACCTCGCCTTTCGCGATGAGGTTCGCAGCTTCATCGCCGAAAACTATCCCGCTGAGTTGCGCGGCAAGCAGGACGAAGGCGACGAACTGTCGAAAGAGGACTTTCTCTCGTGGCACAAAGTACTAGCCAAGAAGGGCTGGGTCGCTCCTGCGTGGCCGGTCGAATACGGCGGCACTGGCTGGTCGCAGACCCAGCGCTATATCTGGTCGGAAGAAACTGCGCGGGCCGATTGCATCCGCCTGATGCCCTTCGGCCTCGCGATGGTCGGACCGGTGATTTACGCCTTCGGCACGCCCGAACAGAAGGCCCACTTCCTCCCCCGCATTCTGTCGGGAGAGGATTGGTGGTGCCAGGGCTATTCCGAACCCGGCGCCGGTTCCGACCTCGCCTCGCTCCGCACCAAGGCGGTGCGTGACGGCGATGATTACGTGGTCAACGGCCAGAAGACCTGGACCACGATGGCCCAGCACGCCGATTGGGGCTTCTTCCTCGTCCGCACCGATAACGATGCAAAGATGCAGGAAGGCATCAGCTTCCTCCTGATCGACATGAAGAGCCCGGGGATCGAGGTCCGCCCGATCATCACGCTGGGCGGCGAGCATGAAGTTAACGAGGTGTGGCTCGACAATGTCCGCGTGCCGGTGACCAACCGTGTTTACGAAGAGAACAAGGGCTGGACTTGCGCCAAGTTCCTGCTCGCGCACGAACGCGTCGGGATTGCCGGGGTCGCCTCGTCGAAGCGCGGTGTGGAAAAGATCAAAGCGATCGCCGCGACCGAGATGGACGGCGATCGTTCGCTCCTTGCCAACCCGTTCTTCAAGCGCAAGGTGGCCGAGCTCGAGATCGATCTGGCCGCGCTCGAATATACCGAACTGCGCACGCTCGCTGGCATGGCCGCGGGCAACAATCCGGGCCCGGAAAGTTCGGTGCTCAAGATCAAGGGCAGCGAAATCCAGCAGCGGCTGACCGAACTGACGCTCGAGATGGCGGGGCACTATGGCGCCCCCTATTTCCGCGGCTTCGGCGCAGGCGACAACGAACATCCGATCGGTCAGGAATGGGCCAACCGCGCCGCGCCGACCTATTTCAACGCACGCAAAACGACGATCTACGGCGGATCCAACGAGATCCAGCGCAACGTGATCGCGAAGATGGTGCTCGGGCTCTGAGCCTGACACCTTTGAGGATTTGACGAAATGGACCTGAGCACCACCGAAACCCAGACCATGCTGCGCGACACCCTCGCGCGGTTCCTGGCCGATACTTACACCTTCGATGCCCGCCAGAAGATGCTGGCGAGCATCGAAGGTCGCGATCCGGGGATCTGGCGCGCGCTGTCGAGCGAGCTTGGCCTGACCTGCGCGCCGTTTTCGGAAGAACTGGGCGGCATGGGCGGCGGCGCGATCGAAAACCAGATCATGATGGAAGAGCTCGGCAAGGTCATCGCGATCGAGCCGTGGGTGCAGACCATCGTGGCCGGCGGCGGGGCGCTCAAGGCCGCGGGCGGATCGCTGGCCGAGGCGACGATACCCGCGATCATCGCGGGCGACTGCGTGATCGCCTTTGCCTATGCCGAGCCGCAGGGCCGCTACAACCTGGCCGATATCGGCACGACTGCCAAGCAGGATGGCGCGGGTTTTGTGCTCAACGGCCACAAGGGCGTGGTCTATGCCGCGCCTTGGGCGACGCACCTGCTAGTCACCGCACGCACTGGCGGCGGACGCCGCGAGCGCGAGGGGGTCGAGCTGTTCCTCGTCGATGCCAAGGCAGCAGGCATCTCTCGCCGTGACTATCCGACCGTCGACGGGTTCCGCGCTTCGGAAGTCTACTTCGAGAACGTCGCCATTCCCGGTGAGGCGCTGCTCCCCGGCGGGATCGACCTGATCGAGAAGGTGGTCGACGAATGCACCGTCGCGATCTGCGCCGAAGCGACCGGGATCGGCCGCGCGATGCTCGCCCAGACGCAGGACTATGCCGGCCAGCGCAAGCAGTTCGGCCAGCCGATCAGCAAGTTCCAGGTGCTCCAGCACCGCATGGCCGACATGCTGGTTGAGGCCGAGCAGATCGCTTCGATGGCCCTGATGGGCACGCTGCGGCTCGACGAACCGGCGGCGGCGCGCAAGGCCGCGGTCTCGATGGTCAAAGCCAAAGTCGCCCGGTCGATCAAGTTCATCGGCCAGAACGCGATCCAGACACACGGCGGGATCGGGATCACGGTGGAGCTGGCGATCGGCCACTTCTTCAAGCGCGCAACCATGATCGAGAACCAGTTCGGCAGCGCCGACTACCACCTTGAGCGGTTCGAAGCGCTGACTTACGCAGCCTAGGACACACTGCGGTGCGCCGGGCAGTCCTGTTCGGCGCAGGCGGCGGGATCGGCGCGGCGCTTGGTGCGGCGCTCACCACCGATCCGGCTTACGACGAGGTCTGGATCGGCGCGCGTTCTGCCTTGCCCGAACCCGCCAGCCCGCACATCCGCACCTTCCGCTTCGACAGCGATGACGAACCCAGCCTCGCTGCTGCGGCCGCACTGATCGGCGGCGAGCTCGATCTGGTCTTCGTAGCCACCGGGCTGCTCCACCGCGAGGGCCTGCCGCCGCCAGAGAAGAGCTTCCGCAGCCTCGACCCTGCCGCGATGGCCGAACTGTACCGCGCCAACACGATCGGCCCGGCGATGATCGCCAAGCACTTCCTGCCCCTCCTCCCGCGTTCGCGCCGCGCGGTCTTTGTGGTGCTCTCGGCACGGGTCGGCTCGATCGGCGACAACCGGCTGGGCGGCTGGCATTCGTACCGCGCCGCCAAGGCCGCGCTCAACATGCTGGTGGCCAACTTCGCGATCGAGCTGAAGCGCAGCCACCCGCAAGCGGTGGTCGCCGCGCTGCACCCCGGCACCGTCGACACCCCGCTCAGCCGCCCGTTCCAGCGCGGTTTGCCGGATGGCCAGGTGCAGCATGCGATTAGGGCTGCGGCGAGCCTGCTTGGCACGCTGGCGCAGTTCACCCCCGATCAGTCGGGCGGGCTCTACGCCTGGGACGGCACGCGCCTACCCTGGTAGTCGGCCGCTCAGGTGTGCGCCGCCGCAACGATCGGCCCGGCCACTCCGGTTTGCACGAGCACCGCGGTCTTCAGTCCCGGTTGTTTGGCTGCGGGCAAGGTCCAATGCCTTGTCCCGCCGGTGAATTTGCCGAGCAGCGCAAACTCGCGCACGACATTGCGGTGCGGCAGCGTGCGGCCACCATTTTCGCCGGCCTTGATCGGAATCTGAACGATCCGGGGATCGTAGCGCACCAGATAAACCGAGCTCTGCGCGGTGGCTCCGGTGAGGGTCACCTGACTTGCATCGAGCGCCACCTTCACCGCATCGCCGCCGCGATCAAACCGCCGGAGTGCCCCCTCGACCTCACCTTTGGCGCCGCCAATCACGTCGCCGCGGCCATTGACCACAACTTGCGGAGTGAACACCCCGTCATGATGAAGCGCATCGGCATAAGCGTGCTGGCGCGCGGTGAAGGCGGGCTGGGCGTAACTGTCTTTCCAGCCGAGGTAGTCCCAATAGGTCACTTGCCACGACAGGGTCAGCACCTGCGGACGAACGGCCAGCGCCATGACATTGGCATTGGCCGGCGGACAGGAAGAGCACCCCTGGCTCTGGAACAGTTCGACCACTTGTAGGCCGTGGCCGGGCATGACTGGAGGCACCGGCGCGGCATTTCCCGAACTGCACGCCGTCAGAACTGCGGCCAGCAGCGAAGTCAGCGCAGCGCTGGACAGGTAAGCGGGCTTGGTCATCGACGGTACTCCGGTTGGGTTACCCACCAGTTCGCCATGCTTCGCCGAACGGTTACATCAGCAGCCCCAGGTACAGCTCAGCGCTGCGCCGCCGTTGAGCGACACCACCTGCGCCGCCCCCCCGAAGCCTCATCCTCGATCGGGCTGTAATCGGGTTCGAGCGGTGCGCCGAAGCCCAGCCGGGCCAGCGTCTTTTGGACCTTGTCCGCCGGTTCGAGGAAGCTGGGTGTTAATTGCTACCGCTGTCGGCGCGCTTCTAAAGCCGCCGTTCTGGATTGTAGTCCTAGCTGCACTAGCGTTGGGTTGGGCGTATAACGAACGAGCGAACCGCCGTGACTAGCGGCTCGCTTGGACCGACACGCCAAATGTTTGGCTGGAGTCCAAATGGCTTAGGAGATGTCCCCACCTTGAAAATCCCACTCCCCCACCCCACATACCCTCCATCGTCCACCTCCCCGGCACCCGCCGCGCCGCGCGCGCGGCATCTCGCCGTACCCAGCCCTTCAGGCGGATCGTCCCGGCTCCTCGCAGCCCGGGCCGCGCCGCCGCTTTTCCGTCCGGAAAGGACCCCGCCCATGTTCGATCTCAACCAGCTGCTCGCCAGCCACCAGACCGCGCGGTTCAAGGCCGATCAGGCGGCCTCGCCGATCGAGCGTCAGTCCAGCCAGGACATGGTCGATTTCTACGCCGAACGGATCCGCCGCTTTCGCGAGGAGCTGGAAATTCCTGAGTACCAGTGGGCCTGACCGGGAACGCCTGAGCGCCGCCGCCCCCCGCACGGCTCGCTCGAATTGCCGAGCCTCCTGACGCGCTCGGCTTGTCGCGTTTTGCCAAGCCTGCTTCCCCCAGGCCGCACATGGCAGCCGTGCTGTAACACCTGCCGACAGCGGCGGGTGCCATGGGGGAAAATCGAATGCATCGTCATGCCAAGCGGGGCCGCGTTGTCGGCGCGCTGATCACCATCGCCGTGCTGCTCAGCGCCGTTCCAGCTGCCGCGCAGGATACCAGCACGCAGGAAGCCCGCGCGACCGAGACGTATAACGACGCAGTCGATGCGGCCAAGGAGCATCGCTATGATGCCGCCTGCCTGGGCTTCAACAACGCCGCGGTGATGTACGAGAACGCGATCGGCTCGTTGATGGGTCAATCGATGGCGACCAAGGAAGACCGCGACTACATCAAACGCTACGCCGATATGCTTCAGGGCCGCGCCGACGAGGCGAAGAAGGCGGCCAAGGCGGCGTGTTACCTGCGCGATAATCCGGAATAGCCTGAGGGGCGAGCCGCGATCACTTGCGCTCTCCAGTCTCACCTTCATCGTAAGGCTTCAATCATGCCCGCTCAGACCCGCACTTCATCACGCCTGCTGCTGATCCTGTCGCTGCCCATCGCGCTGTGCCTTAATGCCCTGCCCGCACAGGCCAAGTCGGTGCAGGAGCACCTCGATTCGGGCTATGCCTATGCCGATCAGGCGGTTAAATATGAGGAAGATCACAAGTATGCCACCGCTTGCCAGTATTACAGATACGCCCGCGACGAGCTGACGGCGGCGATGCTTGGCACTCTTACCGAGCCGGGCCGCCTCGATACCGGAGGCGTGCAGGACCAGTTCAACGGGATCATGAAGCACATGAAAGAGATCTGCGGCCGGGGCGACGAATAGGCGGGGCACGCGCGCTTGAACCCGGGGCATATGTTCGCCATATGTCCCGCATGGCTGAACTGGTAATCCGTCGCGGGCTGGAAGAGCCTGACACCTCAGGCGACTTCGTCCCGCACCGCCCGGCGCGCCCGGCCAAGGTTGAGGGCGGCAAGGCCTTCGTGCTCGCCAGCGAGTATCAGCCGGCCGGTGACCAGCCGACCGCGATCGCCGAACTGACCGAGGGACTTGGGAACGGCGATGCCACCCAGGTGCTGCTCGGGGTGACCGGCAGCGGCAAGACCTTCACCATGGCCAAGGTGATCGAACGGTTGCAGCGCCCGGCACTGATCCTCGCCCCGAACAAGGTGCTGGCGGCGCAGCTTTACGGCGAATTCAAGAGCTTCTTCCCCGAAAACGCGGTCGAATTCTTCGTTTCCTACTACGACTATTACCAGCCCGAGGCCTACGTCCCGCGCAGCGATACCTACATCGAGAAGGAAAGCTCGGTGAACGAGGCGATCGACCGGATGCGCCATTCGGCGACCCGCTCGCTGCTCGAACGCGACGATGTGATCATCGTCGCCTCGGTCAGCTGCATCTACGGGATCGGTTCGGTCGAGACCTATTCGGCGATGATCTTCGACCTCAAAAAGGGCGCGGGCGCTGACCAGCGCGAGATCATCCGCAAGCTGGTGGCGCTGCAATACAAGCGCAACGACGCGGCGTTCGCGCGCGGCAACTTCCGCGTGCGCGGGGATAATCTGGAGATCTTCCCCTCGCACTACGAGGACATGGCCTGGCGGATCGGCTTCTTCGGCGACGAGATCGAGGAGATCAGCGAGTTCGACCCGCTCACCGGCAAGAAGGGCGCGAGCCTGAATGCTGTGCGGGTCTACGCCAATTCGCACTACGTCACGCCGGGTCCGACGATGAAGCAGGCGACCGAAGCGATCCGCTTCGAGTTGACCGAGCGGCTCAAGGAACTGGAGGCCGAGGGCAAGCTGCTCGAACATCAGCGGCTGGAGCAACGTACCAATTTCGACCTTGAGATGATCGCTGCAACCGGCAGCTGCGCCGGGATCGAGAACTACAGCCGCTTCCTGACCGGGCGACTGCCGGGCGAGCCGCCGCCGACCCTGTTCGAATACCTCCCCGACAATGCGCTGCTGTTCGTCGATGAAAGCCACCAGACCGTGCCGCAGATCGGCGCGATGAGCAAAGGCGACCATCGCCGCAAGATCACGCTCGCCGAATACGGCTTCCGCTTGCCCAGCTGCATCGACAACCGCCCGCTGCGGTTCAACGAATGGGACGCGATGCGCCCGCAAACCGTCGCGGTCTCCGCCACCCCCGGCCACTGGGAGATGGAGCAATCGGGCGGGGTGTTCGCCGAACAGGTAATCCGCCCCACCGGCCTGATCGACCCGCCGGTGGAAATCCGCCCGGTCGAGGACCAGGTCCAGGATTGCATCGAGGAATGCCGCAAAGTGGCGCTGGCGGGTTACCGCACGCTGGTCACCACGCTAACCAAACGCATGTCCGAAGATTTGACCGAATTCATGCATGAGGCGGGCTTGCGCGTGCGCTACATGCACTCCGACGTCGAAACATTGGAACGCATTGAACTGATCCGCGACCTGCGGCTGGGGGTGTACGACGTGCTGGTTGGGATCAACCTGCTGCGCGAGGGCCTCGACATTCCCGAATGCGGGCTGGTGGCGATCCTCGACGCGGACAAGGAAGGTTTTCTGAGGAGCGAAACCAGCCTGATCCAGACGATCGGCCGCGCCGCGCGCAATGTCGATGGCCGGGTAATCCTCTACGCCGACCGGATGACCGGCAGCATGGAACGCGCGATCGCCGAAACCGACCGCCGCCGCGAAAAGCAGCACGCGTTCAACATCGAACACGGCATCACGCCTGAGAGCATCAAGCGCGACATCCACAACATCGTCGCTGACACCGCGAGCCGCGACGGGGTGCTGGTCGAGATCGATGCGGAAGGCGCCAACAACCTCGTCGGCCACAACCTGCGCGCTTATATCGAGGAACTCGAAAAGAAGATGCGCAATGCTGCAGCCGACCTCGAATTCGAGGAAGCCGGAAGGCTGCGCGACGAAATCCGCAAGCTTGAGGCCGACGAGCTGGGAATCCCCGACGGCGACAAACGCGCGCCAATCGTCGGGCGGAGCAACGAGGGCAAGCCCGGGACGCGGAAGGGCCGGTTCGGGCGGCAGGGGAAGACGAAGTGGGGGCGTTAGTGCTTGCATTTTGCATGCAATTGTGACACATTTTGCATGCATGGAGTGCGTATCATGGGTTCTCTAACTGTCCGCGACATCCCCGACGACCAGCTCGCCGGGCTGGCGCAAGAAGCCAAGCGCAACAACCGGTCGATGTCCGCAGAGGTCCGCGAATTGATCGCTGAACGTGCTCGGATGCGGCGGGTCACGACACTGCGAGAGGAAATGCGCGAATTTCGTAAACGCAATCCACTCAAGTTGCGTGATGCGATGACATCGCTCGATCTGTTGCGCGAAGAGCGCGATTCCTGGTGATCGTTGTCGATGCCAGCTTGGCGCTCAAATGGTATCTTGATGAGGCGCTCGCGGATGAGGCCGACGATTGGCTAACAGAAAACGAGGGCGACATTGTCGTTCCGAATGTCTTCCTCATCGAAGTAACCGGCGCACTGGTCCGGCGGGCCAACATCGACAAGAAGCTCCGTCGGGATACTGAAATCTCGATTGCCCGATTCGTGGCACTGTTCGTTGAGGGGTTGATCAAGCTGGACGTCACCGCGCCACACTGCATGGCGCAGGCCGCCAAGCTAGCCCTCGATCTCGGCCACCCGCTCAAGGACTGTATTTATCTCGCGCTGGCAATGGAACTGGGCTGCGACCTCGTGACCTGCGATGCCAGGTTTGCGACGAAGGCGAAGAATGTGTGGCCCGGCGTGCGTGAGTTGGTGGAATAGGTTCGAAGCCAAGCGCGCTCAACGGCGACCTTGACCGGATCGTCCCGGGCGCCGCCTGACCTTCGCTCCAAAGCGGACCCAGTTGCGGTTGCGCACGCTCAGGAATTTCCCCTAGCTTCACGGCATGTCAGATCAGCGGCGCTATCACATTAGCGTGTTCTGGAACCCGGTCGAACGATGCTGCGTGGCCGATGTACCCGATTTGCGCCCATGCTCGGCCAAGGGTGACAGTCCGCAAAGTGCGCTCGCCGGGGCATGCCAGGCAATCGAACATTGGCTCGCGGCAGCGCGAGAGGCCGGGCTTCCAATGCCCGAGCCTTGCTATTGCCCGGCGCTGTACGCGGCGGCCTAACAAGCCGGTCACACCTTCCCGAACCGCGCTTCAAACCCGGCCACATCGCCGGCCGCGAGGTATTTCGCCTGTTCGACCCAGCCGTCGCGTGCAGGGCGGCCTGCGAATGGCCCGAGTTTGGGGTCGAGCGCGGCGAGGTCGGCTTCGGTTAGTGCGGCGATCTGGGCGTAGGTGCTGAGGCCCAGTGTGGGTAGCAGCGCCTGGAGCTTGGGGCCGAGGCCCTTGATTTTCGAGAGGTCATCGCCCGCGCTTGCCGATGGCGGCGGTGCGACCAGTTCGGGCGCTGGTGCCGGAGCGGGCTCCGGTTCTGGTTCAAATTCCGCGACTGGTTCGGGTGCCGATTCCGGCTCAG
This sequence comes from Novosphingobium sp., assembly GCA_043740455.1. Lineage (GTDB taxonomy): Bacteria > Pseudomonadota > Alphaproteobacteria > Sphingomonadales > Sphingomonadaceae > Novosphingobium. The sequence goes on from JAYUCG010000164.1 coordinate 11,592, forward strand.
GTTCGGGTTCCGGCGCAACGAACGGTTCAGGCGCAGGCGCAGGCGCAGGAGGAGGTAGCGGCGGCGCAACCTCAACCGGTGCGGCTTCCTCAACCTC
>JAYUCG010000165.1:0-6725 GCA_043740455.1 Novosphingobium sp.
CCAAAAGAACTCCGCCATTGCCAACGCCTCCTTCGCCGAGGCCTTGAATCACATGACGGAGGCAATGGGAATCCGCTTATTGGGTCCGGACCCTAGATGACCTCTGCCGAAAAACAGGGTCGGCGAGTACTTATTGGTCAGCAAGCAGGCGGCGCTCCGCGTCGCCAATCCGGAAGAGCTGCGCGATTGGGTCGATAATCGACCCAATCGCGCATATCCGGCTGGTGCGTCCGCTGGTCTTTGGCAGCCTGCTGAATGCGGCGATGTTGGTGCTGGCACTGACCGGGCAAATTCCTGCCACCCACATTGCGCTTTTCGGCAGCACGATGGTTGCGGCATGCTTGCAACGCTTGTGGCTCGCCGAAGGGATCGAACGCGGTCGCCGCCGCCGCCGCAGCGCCAAGATTATCTAGGCCTTCTGGTGGAATTCGCTGTGTCTGGGGCCTTAGCCTCAAGATCGCGCTTGACGATTTCGGCACCGGCTATGCCTCGCTGAACTATCTGCTGACCTTCCCGTTCGACAAGATCAAGATCGACCGCAGCTTCATCGCCAGCCTGTGAACGCGCAAGGAATCGCGCGCAATCGTTGCCTCGATGATCGGGCTCGCCAATGCGCTGGGGATGTGCACTTTGGCCGAAGGGGTTGAGGAAACCGACCAGCTCGACCAATTGAAGGCGCAGGGTTGCCGCATGGTTCAAGGCTGGTTGTTCGGCAAGGCGCTGCCCAGCGAGGAATATCATCCCCGCAGCGCGCAATTGCCGGTCGCCCCGATTGCGCCGGTGCGGTTACCCCGCCAGCGCAAGGTCCTCGTGTCACAGACGTATTCACACCGCAAGCGCGCCTGAACTGCACTGCGCCGCACTGGCGCACCCTGCACCCTGCTGCTAACTCCGCACCCTGCCCGGACGCTCGGCCGAAAGTCGGAAGAGCTTTGGGCACGGGAGTGAATTGGCATGAGCTTCACTGCAGACCGCTTGCTGCTATTCGGTGCAACCGGCGATCTTGCCCAGCGCATGCTGCTGCCTTCGCTGTGCGCGCTGCACGATGACAAGCTGATCTCGCCCGAACTGACGATCATCGGCACCGCGCGGTCCGAATATGATGACGATACGTACCAGGCCTTAGCCCGCGACGCGCTCAACAAATACCTTCCCGACTTCCGCAAGCATGCGATCGACAGCTTCCTGCCGCGGCTCAAGTACCAGATACTCGACGCGACTCAAGCTGACCACTTCACCGAACTTTCCGACGAAATCGGCACGGTGGGCAAGGGCATGGCGATCTTCCTGTCGACCGCGCCCAGCCTGTTCGAACCGACCATCGCCGGGCTGACCAAGGCAGGCCTGACCGGTGACAAGGTCCGCATCGGGCTCGAAAAACCACTCGGCACCAGCCTCGATACCAGCCGCGAAATCAACGATGCCGTCGCCGCCGCGTTCAGCGAAGACCGCATCTTCCGGATCGACCATTACCTGGGCAAGGAAACGGTCCAGAACCTGCTGGCGCTGCGCTTTGCCAACATCATGTTCGAGCCGCTGTGGAATGCAGCGCATATCGATCACGTCCAGATCACCATCGCCGAGACGGTCGGACTGGAGCAGCGCGCCGGCTACTATGACGGCGCCGGGGCGCTGCGCGACATGCTGCAGAACCACATGCTGCAGCTGCTTGCACTGGTCGCGATGGAGCCGCCGACGAGTTATGATGCAACCCCGATCCAGGACGAAAAGGTCAAGGTCCTGCGCGCGCTGCGCAAGGTTGCGCACACCGAAACCGTCACCGGCCAATACCGCAAGGGTGCGATCGAGGGCCAGCCGGTCCCCGGCTATGACGACGAACTGGGCAGGGATTCGGACACCGAAACCTTCGTCGCGATCAAGGCCCACGTCGATAACTGGCGCTGGCAGGGCGTGCCCTTTTACCTGCGCACCGGCAAGCGCCTGCCCGAACGCAAGACCGAGATCGTGGTCAACTTCCGCCCGATCCCGCATTCGATCTTCGGCTCACGTGGGGCCAAAACCCAGCCCAACGCTTTGGTCATCGGGATCCAGCCCGAAGAGAACATCCAGCTGCAGCTGATGGCCAAGGTGCCCGGGCTCGACCGCGACGGGATCCGTCTGCGCAAGGTTCCGCTCGATATCGCCATGCCCGATGCCTTCGCCGGCCCCAAGAAGCGAATCGCTTACGAACGGCTGCTGCTCGATCTGATCGAGGGCGACCAGACGCTGTTCGTGCGCCGTGACGAGGTTGAAGCCCAGTGGACCTGGATCGACCAGATCCGCGCCGACTGGACCGAACACGGCGTCAAGCCAAAGACCTATTCGGCCGGCAACTGGGGTCCCTCGGCCGCAATCGCCTTGGCCGAGCGTGACGGGGTCACCTGGAATGACTAGCCTCAACCCGGTGATTGAGCGCGTCACGCAGCGGATCATCGAAAAGTCGAAGGACAGTCGGCGGCGCTATCTCGAGCTCGTCGAGCAAGAGGCGGACAAGTTCCCAGGGCGCGGCGCGCTGTCCTGCTCGAACCTGGCGCATGGATTTGCCGCGGCGGAAGGCGACAAGCCAGCGCTCGCACTCGGCCGCGCGCCTAACCTGGCCATCGTCACCGCTTACAATGACATGCTTTCAGCGCATCAGCCCTATGGGCGTTATCCCGAAGCGATGAAGCTCTATGCCCGCGAAGTGGGCGCGACCGCGCAGGTTGCGGGCGGGGTTCCGGCGATGTGCGACGGGGTTACCCAGGGTCAGGCCGGGATGGAACTCAGCCTGTTCAGCCGCGATATCATCGCCTTGTCGACCGGCGTAGCGATGAGCCACGCGATGTTCGACGGCATGGCGCTGCTCGGCATCTGCGACAAGATCGTCCCGGGCCTCGTGATCGGCGCGCTGCGGTTCGGGCACCTGCCGGCGATTTTCATTCCCTCCGGCCCAATGCCCTCTGGCCTTGCCAACAAGGAGAAGCAGAAAGTCCGCCAGCTCTACGCCGAGGGCAAGGCGAGCCGCGCCGATCTGCTCGAAAGCGAAAGCGCGAGCTATCACAGCGCTGGCACCTGCACCTTCTATGGCACCGCCAATTCGAACCAGATGATGCTCGAGCTGATGGGGCTGCACATGCCGGCCGCCTCGTTCGTGCCGCCGAACACGCCGCTGCGTTCGGCGCTCACCCGGGCGGCGGTCCACCGGCTAGCCGCAATCGGTCGTGAAAGCGGCGATTACCGCCCCATGGCGCGAGTGGTGGACGAGAAGGCGATCGTCAACGCCGCGGTTGGCCTGCTGTGCACCGGCGGATCGACCAACCACGCCATCCACTTGCCGGCGATGGCGCGCGCTGCGGGGATCAAGCTCGACTGGCAGGATCTGCATGAACTGTCGGGCGCGGTGCCGCTGCTGGCGCGGGTCTATCCCAACGGTGCCGGGGATGTGAACCACTTCCACGCCGCGGGCGGGATATCCTATGTGGTGCGCGAACTGCTGGACGCCGGGCTGGCTCACGCCGACGTCATGACCGTGTCCGCAGGCGGCATGGCCGATTATGCGACTGAACCCGTGCTGGCCGACGGAGAGCTAACCTGGCGCCCCGCTCCCGCGACCAGCGGCGACGATGCGATGCTGCGCCCGGCGGCGCGCCCGTTCATGCCCGATGGCGGGATGCGGCTGGTCAAGGGCAACCTTGGCCGCGCCACCTTCAAGACCAGCGCGGTCGACCGGGAGCGTTGGACGATCGAGGCCCCGTGCCGGGTCTTTGCCGCGCAAGACGAGGTCCAGCAGGCCTTCAAGGCAGGCGAGCTCAACGGCGATGTCATCGTTGTCGTTCGCTTCCAGGGCCCCCGTGCCAACGGCATGCCCGAGCTGCACAAGCTGACCCCGCCATTGGGGGTGCTGCAGGATCGCGGTCACAAGGTCGCGCTGGTCACCGACGGGCGCATGTCTGGCGCCAGCGGCAAGGTCCCCGCGGCGATCCACGTCACCCCCGAGGCACTGGCCGGCGGCGCAATCGGCTATTTGCGCGACGGTGACCGGGTGCGGCTCTGCGCCGAAACCGGTACGCTCGAGGTGCTCGAAGACATTTCCGAGCGCCAGCCTGCCCCCGCTCCGCAAGCCGAAATGGGCATGGGCCGCGAACTGTTCACCATGCTCCGCCGCCACGCCGACGGCGCCGAACATGGCGGCTCGGCGATGCTGGCGGAGGCCGGGCTGTGAGCACGCCAATCGTCACTGTCGACATCGGCGGCACCCATGCACGCTTTGCCCTCGCTGAGATTGCCGCAGACGGTACAATCCTGCTCAGCGAGCCCGAGACGCTGCACACCAAGGACCACGCCAGCTTCCAGACTGCGTGGGAGCATTTTGCCGAGATCAAGGGCGGCAAGCTGCCCGATGCGGTCGCCATCGCGATCGCCGGGCCGGTTGGCGGCGAGGTGATCCGCTTTACCAACAACCCCTGGGTGATCCGGCCTGCATTGATCCCCGAGAAACTCGGCGCCGCGCGTTACACCGTGATCAACGATTTTGCCGCAGCGGGCCACGCAGTAGCCCGCGCAGACCCCGAATTCTTTATCCACCTCGCCGGACCGGACAAGCCGCTGCCGGGCGCGGGCACGCTGTCGGTGCTCGGCCCCGGGACGGGCATGGGCGTGGCCCATGTCTGGCGCGACGGCACCGGCGATTACCGGGTCCAGGCGACCGAGGGCGGCCACATCGACTACGCCCCGGTCGACAGCATCGAGGACGCAATCCTTGCGCGCCTGCGCCAGCGCTATCGCCGGGTCTCGGCCGAACGGGTCGTCTCGGGCCCCGGCCTCGTCGATATCTACGAAGCGCTGGCTGGAATGGAAGGGCGCGCGATCCAGCAGGTCGATGACAAGACCCTGTGGGGCCTTGGCACCAGCGGCCCAAATGGCGGTGGGGACAGCCTTGCCGCCGCCGCGGTCGACCGGTTCTGCCTGTCATTAGGCTCGTTCGCGGGCGACATTGCACTAGCGCAGGGCGCGAGCGGCGTGGTGATCGCGGGCGGACTTGGGCTGCGGATCCGCGATACATTGCTGCAATCGGGCTTTGCCAGCCGGTTCAAAGCCAAGGGGCGCTTTGAAGGTCTGATGGCTGCGCTGCCGGTCAAACTTATCACGCATCCCCAGCCCGGCCTGTTCGGCGCCGCGGCCGCATTTGCCAAGGAACACGCATGACCTCCCGGATCGAACAGATCATGCGCAGCGCGCCGGTGATCCCGGTGCTGGTGATCGATGACGTGGCGCATGCAGTGCCGATTGCCCGGGCGCTGGTGGCGGGCGGGCTGCCAGTGCTCGAAGTGACGCTGCGCACGGCCAGCGCCTTGGAAGTCATCCGCGAGATGAAGCAGGTCCCCGGCGCGATTGTCGGTGCGGGCACCGTGCTCAACGAACACGCGCTCGAAGATGCACTGGAGGCAGGCAGCGAATTCATCGTCTCGCCCGGGCTGACCGATAGCCTGGCCAAGGCCGCAATCGCGGGCGATATTCCGTTCTTGCCCGGCGTGGCAACGGCCAGCGACGTGATGCGCGGGCTCGACCTCGGGCTCGATCGCTTCAAGTTCTTCCCGGCCGAAGCCAATGGCGGCATCCCTGCCTTGAAGGCCATTTCCGCGCCGTTCGCGATGGCACGGTTCTGCCCCACCGGCGGGATCACGCAAGCCAGCGCACCCGATTGGCTGGCGCTTGGTGCAGTGCTGTGCTGCGGCGGTTCGTGGCTGGTCGGGAAGGGTCCGCCCGATGTGGCCGCAATCGAAGCAGCCGCGCGGGCCGCGCGCGCGCTCGCCGGATGAGCCTGCCCTCATGACACTATTGGGTGAACTTGATACGCGGCTGCAAGAGCTGCACCGCCGCACCGCGGAAACCCCGTTGTTCAATCCGGTTTTCCAGCTCAGCCACGAGCTGTCGCGGCGAATCGAGAGCGGCGAGCTGCCGCTGGGTGACGTGGCGAACCTGGTCGCTGAGCTTGAATGCGAGGGCCTGGTGGCGCGCGCCGCGCGGCTCGATCATTTGGTCGCCCCGCTCGATCCAGCCGAGAACTGTGCGCGTATCGCCGGATTGGCCGACGCCCCGGACTTTGCCAGCTTCGCGGCCAGGGTACGCCACCCCTTGCTCCACGTGGTCTTTACGGCGCACCCGACCTTCCTCCTCACCCGGCGCCAGAGCGAGGCAGTGGCTGACGCGGCAACGCGCGGCGCGATCGATGCCGGCAGCGCCTGCGTCGCGCCGCATGAGCGCGATGCGATCACGCTCGATAGCGAACACGCCGACGCCATGGCCGCGATTGGCCGGGCTCAGGATGCGCGCAACACGATCACCCGCCAGCTGCTGAGCGAAGCGCGGCGCAAATGGCCGGGCCAATGGCGCGGGCTTGATCCAATGCCGCTGCGCTTCGCCAGCTGGGTTGGCTACGATATGGACGGGCGCACCGACATCTCGTGGGCAACTTCGCTGCGCTACCGGCTCGCGGAAAAAGCCGAGCGACTGGCGAGCTATGCGGCGATGCTGGCAGGGGTCGCACCGGGTATGACCGCCCGGCTGAGCGCCGCCGGGGACTATGCCGCAAGGCAGGCTGGGCGGCTGGCGGCTTTCGATCTGGCTGATCCTGCTGCACTCTCTTCAGTTGCGAATGAGCTGACCAGCGATCATCCCGAGAAGCTGACCAGCCTCTCAGGCGTGATTGCGGAACTCGAAGTGCAAGCCGCCAGTTCCGACGATAC
>JAYUCG010000166.1:0-4269 GCA_043740455.1 Novosphingobium sp.
GCGATGCGATGGCGAAGATGATGTCGACGATCTCGGTCGTCTTCATGATTGTGCCGATGCTCGCGCCCACTTTCGGCCAGGCGGTGCTGCTGGTGGCGAACTGGCGCTGGATCTTTGGCGGCATGGCGGTGATGGCGCTGGTCGTTGGCGTGTGGGCCTACCTGCGGCTGCCCGAGACGCTGCACCCCGATTACCGCCAACCGGTCGAACCCAGGCGGATTGCGATGAACATGTGGGAAGCGGCGAGCAACCGCGCCGCGATCGGCTATGTCATGGGCGGGGCGCTGCTGACCGGCGGTTTGTTCGGTTACATCAACTCAGCCCAGCAATTGATCGGCGAGCATTTCGGCGCCGGACCGCGCTTCCCGCTGATGTTTGCGATCATGGCCGGCGGTATTGCAGCCGCCAACCTCACTAATTCGCGGATTGTCGAGAAGTTCGGCGCGCGGCGCGTCAGCCATTCGGCGCTGCTGGTGTTCATCGTGGTAGGGGCGCTGCAGGTGTGGCTGTCGCACCAGCCGCATGAGACCTTGGTCCAGTTCATCCCGCTGATGACGCTCAACTGCGCGATGATCGGCTTTACCGGCGCCAATTTCAGTTCGATCGCATTGCAGCCGTTCGCGCGGATTGCCGGGGCGGCCTCGTCGCTTCAGGCGTTCCTGCGCATGGCTTGCGGATCGGCGCTGGGGGCCTTTGTCGGGCAGGCCTATGACGGCACTGCGCGGCCGCTGTCGTGGGCCTTGCTGCTGTGCGGGCTGGCAGCGCTGGCGCTGGTCCTCTACAGCGAGAACGGGCGGCTGTTCCGCCGCCTCACCCCGCCCGGCGCGGCGCGGCCAGTTCCCGACGCGATCCATTAAGGCAGGACGATGGACCAGATTTACGACCTTGCAGTGATCGGCGGCGGCGTTAACGGCGCGGGGATCGCGCGCGATGCAGCCGGACGCGGGGCGAAGGTCCTGCTGCTCGAAGCGGGCGACCTCGCGCAGGGCACCTCCTCGGCCTCGACCAAGCTGATCCACGGTGGGCTGCGTTACCTTGAACATTACGAGTTTGCACTGGTCCGCGAAAGCCTGACCGAGCGCGAGGCGCTGTGGGCCATCGCCCCGCACATCATCCACCCGATGCGCTTCGTCCTGCCCTATGTGGCTGGGCTCCGCCCGCGCTGGCTGCTGCGGCTGGGGCTGTTCCTCTACGACCATATCGGCGGCCGCAAACGCCTGCCTGCGACCCGCACGATTGACTTGGGAAATCACCCGGCGGGGACTCCGCTCAAGCCCGGCTTCACCACCGGGTTCGAATATTCGGACGGCTGGGTCGACGATGCCCGGCTGGTCCTGCTCAACGCCAAGGACGCCGCCGAACGCGGCGCCGAGGTGCGCACCCGCACCCGCGTTACCGGGGCGAAACGCGTCGGCGATGACTGGGAAATCACGACCAGCGCAGGCATGTTCCGCACAAAGGCACTGGTCAATGCCGCCGGGCCGCAGGTACTCGACGTCGAAAATACGCTCGGCGACGCGCCCGAATACGGGATGCGGCTGGTGCGCGGCAGCCACATAGTGGTGAAAAAGCTGTTCGATCACCCTTACGCCTACTTCTTCCAGCTCGCCGACGGGCGGATCTTCTTCGCGATCCCCTATGAACGCGACTTCACCCTGATCGGCACCACTGACCGCGACCAAGCACCCGGCGACCCGATCAAGGCGAGCGACGAAGAAATCGCCTATTTGTGCCAAGGCACGAACGAGTACTTCAAGACCGCGATCACCCCAGCCGACGTGGTCTGGACCTATTCGGGCGTGCGGCCCTTGGTCGATGACGGTTCGGGCAAGCCTGAGGCGGCGACGCGAGGGTACCGGCTTGATCTGTCCGATGCTGGGCAGGGCGCGCCGCTGCTCAGCGTCTATGGCGGCAAGATCACGACCTATCGGCACTTGTCCGAAGAAGCGGTCGATATGCTGGTGCCGCGGCTTTCAGCGCTTGCTGGCAAGGCTTGGACCCGCACCGCCGCGCTGCCCGGTGGAGACTTCGCGATCGACGGTTTGGAGGCGCTCAAGGCGGGGTTAGCGGTGGACTATGCCTTCCTCGGCGCGCCCGATGTGGACCGAATTGCGCGCGCCTATGGCACCCGCGCGCGGCATTGGCTGGGTGATGCGCAGGGCTGGCAGGCGCTGGGACGCGATTTTGGCGGCGGGCTCACCGCTGCCGAGGTCGATTACCTGCGCCAAAAGGAATGGGCGGTCAGCGCCGAGGACATATTGTGGCGGCGGAGCAAGCTGGGCTTGCGGCTGAGCGGTGAGCAACGGGCGGCGCTGGCGGAGTATCTTTCGTAATCCCGGGCTTGACCCGGGATCGCTGGCCGGTTCGGCCTGAGCTCTCGCCAAGACGCCAGCGGTCCTGGATCAAGTCCGGGACGACGTATCCGCCCCCAACCTTCGCCACGCCAGCTCGGCAAATTCGCACAGCAGCGGGCGCGTATTGCGCGGGTCGATGATATCCTCGACATTGAACCGCTCGGCGCTGCGGAACGGTGAGGTCACCTTGGCCAGCCGCGCCTGGATGGCGGCGAATTCTGCCGCCGGGTCCTCAGCCGCCTCGATCTCGCTCTTGTAAGCCACCTCCAGCCCGCCCGCGATCGGCAAGGACCCCCAATCGCCCGAGGGCCAGCAATAGCGGTACTGGTACAGGTCCGCGTTCGACATGGCACTGCCCGCGATCCCGTAAGCGCGGCGCATCACGATCGAGCACAGCGGCACGGTCGCCTTGTAGATCGCGTTCATCGCCTGCACGCCGTAACGGATCGTCCCCGCCACCTCGGCTTCGCGCCCGATCATGAAGCCGGGATTGTCGACCAGGTGGACCACCGGCAGGCGGAACAGGTCGGCGAGCTTGATGAAGCGTTCGACCTTCTCGCTGGTCTTGGCGTCCCACGATCCGCCGAGGAAGCTGGGGTCAGAGGCCAGCACCATCACCGGCCAGCCATCGAGCCGGGCCAGCGCGGTGATCGCGGCGCGGCCCCACTGCGCCCCGATCTCGAACACCGTGCCTTTATCGAACAGCAGCTCAAGCGCGCGGCGCATCGAATAGACCTGCTTGTCGCCGCGCGGGACCAGGTTGAGCAGCGCTTCCTCGCGGCGACCCGCCGGGTCGCCGCTCTCCATCCGCCGCGCGGTCTGGCCGACATATTCGGGCATGAACGACAGGAAATGCCGCGCGCGGGCGAAGGCTTCGGCCTCACTGGCAACCTCGTCGTCGACCACGCCGTTGCGGGTGTGGATGTCGCTGCCGCCGAGCGCTTCCTTGGCTTCCTCGTGGTTGAGCGAGCCTTCGTCCTTCCACGCCGAGCCCATCGCATCGACCACGGCGGGCCCGGCGGCGAAGATCTGGCTGAGGCCGCGCACCATCACCGAATAGTGGCTCGCCGCGATCCGCGCAGCACCAAGCCCTGCAGTGGGCCCCAGCGCCAAGGCGACCACTGGCACAGTATCGAGGTTCTTCACCACCTCGCCCCACATGTGCACCGCCGGGATATAAGTCGCGCCGATCATCTCGAGCGTCTTGACCGAGCCACCGCCGCCGGTGCCGTCGATCATGCGCACGATGGGCAGGCGCAGTTCGTGCGCCATCTTCTCGGCCTGCTCCATCTTGCGACCGATCCCCGCATCCGCCGCGCCGCCGCGGATGGTGAAATCGTCCGCCGTGGCCACCACCGGGCGGCCATTGATCGTGGCCTTGCCGAACAGGAACGGTGCGGGGAGCACGCCCGTCAGTTCGCCGTCGGCATCATAGCTGCCCTTGCCGGCGATCTTGCCGATCTCGCGGAAGGAACCCGGATCGACCAGCCCAACAAGCCGCGCGCGGGCATCCAGCTTGCCCCGCCCATGCTGTCGCGCAACCTTGTCCGCGCCGCCCATCTGCTCGGCGAGTTGCTCGCGGGCGCGAAGCTCTTCGAGTTCCTTGGCCCAGGTCATCTACTCCCCTTCCCTTGAGGGAAGGGGTCGGGGCATGGGTGTACCACGCCCGCGAGTGTCGAACCCCCACCCCTGGCCCCTCCCCACGGGGAGGGGAGAATCATGCCGTTTCTCCAGCGACCGCCTCAATCCGCACCAGCAGCGCTTCGACCTCCACCTGCGCCCCGGCGACCGCATTCAAATTGGCCACAGTCCCGTTGAACGGCGCGACCAGGCTGTGCTCCATCTTCATCGCCTCGAGCGTGAGCAGCTTCTGCCCCTTGATTACCGCCTGCCCCGCCGCCACCTCGACCGCGAT
>JAYUCG010000167.1:0-10234 GCA_043740455.1 Novosphingobium sp.
ACCGCCGAAACCTTGCTGATCGCCGCTGCAGCAATGCGCGCCGATGGCTTGGGCATGGGCTGGATCCATTTCCGGGTGAACAGTTCGCAGCTCCAGAACGCGATCCGCCGCCGGATCGATCCGGCCGGCAAGCTCGATCTCGCGAGCCAGGCAGCGCTGGTGCGGATGCGCGAACTGCTCGCCGAAGTGCGGCCGCTGCGTGCCAATTTTGCCGCATTGGCGATCGAGAATTCCACCGCAGTGCGCCAGTTTCTGGCGATGGCGCAGATCCTTCACCACGTCGATGCGGACAGCCCGATCCGCATGCTGGTGGCCGAATGCGAACAGCCCTCGACCGTGCTCGCCGCGCTGTATTTTGCCAAGCTGTTCGGGATCGACGGTAAGGTCGATGTCTCGCCCTTGTTCGAAACCGAAAGCGCGCTCGAACACGGCGGGCGGTTCCTCGATGCGCTGCTCGCTGAAGAAGCCTACCGAGATTACGCCCGCGCGCGCGGACGCGTGGCGATCCAGACCGGGTTCTCCGATGCCGGGCGGTTCGTCGGGCAAATCCCCGCCGCGCTGGCGATCGAGCGGCTGCAAGGCCGCCTCAGCGAAGCAATGGTCGCCAACGGCCTGACCGAAGTCGCCGCGCTGGTCTTCAACACGCATGGCGAAAGCATGGGCCGCGGCGCGCATCCATCGAGCTTTGCCGATCGGGTCGCCTGGCCGCTCTCGCCTTGGGCGCGCCGGAGGTTCGTCCGCGCGGGCGTGCGGCTCGAACCCGAGGTCAGCTTCCAAGGCGGCGATGGCTATCTGTTCTTTGGCACCCCCGAACTGGCGCTCGCCACCCTCACCCGCTTTGCCGAAGCCGCACCGGGCAGCACCGATCCAGACGCAGCGCCCGATCCGTTCTATCGCCGCACCGATCTCAGCCTCGATTTCTACCGCGCGATCCGGCGGATCCAGCAAGACTACCTGCACAGCCGGACCTATCCGCGTGCGGTGACCGCATTCGGGCTCGGCCTGCTCAACGATACCGGCAGCCGCAAGAGCCGCCGCCAGAGCGACCTTGCCGCCGACCGCGAGATGAGCCTGCGCCAGATCCGCGCGATCCCGCATAACGCAGTTCTCCAGCAGCTCGGTTACCCGGTCAACGTGATCGCCGGGTTCGGCACCGCGGCGGAAGGCAATTACGAGGCGCTCGCCGAACTGCTGACGACAAGCGAACGCGGGCGGCAACTGGTCCGGCTGGTCCGCGCCGCCAATACACTCGCCAGCATCAAGACTGTCGCGGCGTTCGGTGAGCTGTTCAATTCGGCCTACTGGGCGAGCCGGCCCTATCGCGGGGACGAGACTGGTGTCTCCGAAAGCTGCCTCGCGCTGGCCGAATACCTGACCACCGATGACCGGACGGGCGTGTTCCGCCGCCTCGCCTCGCGGCTTCGCGTCGATGCGCTCAAGCTCCACCGGCTGCTCGACCTGATCCCCGACGAAGCACCGCTGGTGGGCCGCGAACACACCCGGCGGATGCTCGGCGTGCTCCAGGCGCTGCGGCTCGCGCTGTTCCAGCACATGTTTCTCAAGGCCGTATCGGTCCCCGCGTTCAGCCGCGCCAACGACATCAGCCGCGAAGACGTGCTCGAGATGGTCTTCACGCTGCGGGTGGCGGAAGCGCTGGCGCAGATGCGCCGCGCCTTCCCGGTCAGCGAGCCCCAATTGAGCGATTTCGCGGTCGACGAGCCGAGCGACTACCCAGACGAAGCCGCGGTCGGTTACCAGGCGATCCACCGCGACTTCATCGATCCGATCGCCGAAGCGCAAAGTCTGGCGCTCAGGATCACCACCGCGATCGCCAACGTGTTCGGCGCGCACGGTTAACCTATTTGCGCTAGGTAGTCCCGCAGCGGAACGGCCCCGCGCGCCCAGCTGGCATTTACCGCGCAGTTGGTCGAGATAGGGCGGGCACCACGGCAATTCGGGATCTACGGCGCATGAAGTGCAATCCGCTCTATGCAGCAATCGGGGCAATGGTCCTGGGCGTGGCCGCGCTCGGGACAATGATGGTGCGCCCGTTCGAGGACGCTCCCAAGGTCGCCGCGCCGGTTTCGGCACCAGCGCAGTTCGCCCAGGCCGACATGCCCAAGCCCGCGGCACCTCAAGCCCCGGCCAAGGACGAACAATTTGTCGTCAAGCGGATCCTGCCGATCAGCGGCCCGATCAAGTACGGCGAATGGCACTGGGATGAACAGGGCGTGCCCGCGGGCCCCTTGGTGATCACCGTCGACCTCGATGCGCGGGTGCTCTCGGTGTTTCGCGGCGGCTATGAAATCGGCGCGACTGCAGTGCTGCTCGGTTTTGGCGATACGCCGACCCCGACCGGCGTGTTCCCGGTCAAGTGGAAGGACGCCGATCACCACTCCTCGACTTATGACAACGCGCCGATGCCCTTCACCATGAACCTGACCCCGGACGGCGTTTCGATTCACGGCACGACGGTCGAAAAAGGCTATGCCAGCCACGGCTGCGTTGGCGTGCCGAATGACTTTGCGAGGAAGATCTTCGGCATCACCCCGGTCGGGACCAAGGTCTACATTACGCGGGGCAAGATGGTGAGCAAGGGCGAGAGTTTGATCTGACCGTCATCCCGGGCTTGACCCGGGACCGCTGGCAGCCTGACGCAAGCTCGGGATGATCCGGCCAGCGATCCCGGGTCAAGCCCGGGATGACGAGTTACGCCAGCCCGCGCTCGACCTTCCTTTGCGTTGCATCCCCCAACTGACTGCCGCCATCGATGTCCAAAATCGTCCCGGTGATGTACTTCGCCGCGTCCGAGCACAAGAACACCGCGCCCTCGGCAATCTCGTCGATAAAGCCCCAGCGCTTCATCGCGATGCGTTCGAAATGCATCACCTTGGTTGCGGGATCGGGCGCCAGCCGCGCCATGCCTTCGGTGCCCTCGATCGGACCAGGCGAGATGCCGTTGACCCGCACATCGCCGCCCCATTCGAGCGCGAGCACGCGGACCAGCTGGTTGATCCCGGCTTTCGCCGCGCAAGCGTGGGCCTGAAGCTGCATCGGGTTGACCGCCTGCCCGGCAGTGATCGCGATCAGCGAGGCGCCGGGCACGGCGAGCAGGTCATGGCAGGCGCGGAATACATTGAAGGTGCCCAGCAGATCGATATCGACCACGGTCTTGAACGCGTTGGCGCTCATCCCCAGCACTGGCGCGAGGAAATTGCCCGCAGCACCCGAGACAACGATATCGAGCGGCCCGAACTGATTGCGCGTTTGCTCCATTGCGCCGCGGATCAAGCCGAAATCTCGCACATCGGCGCTAAGCCCGATTGCATCGTGGCCGATCTCCGCAGCAGCGTTGGCGGCCTTTTCGGGGTTGCGGCCGACGACTGCGACCTTTGCGCCCAGCTCGGCCATGCGCTTGGCAATGCCCAGGTTGATGCCGCTGGTGCCGCCGGCGATGAAGGCCACTTTGCCTTCGAGCAGGTTATCGCGAAATGGTGAGGTCATGGTCAGTCCTTTCTAGGTCCTCCCCATTTTGCGAAGCCAAATGGGAAGGTGGCAGCCGCTCTTGCGACTGACGGAGGGGTTCTGAACGCCAGCGCCGAGACCGCTCCGTCTCGCCTGCGGCGATCCACCTCCCCATTTGTGGCCTTTGCCAAAAATGGGGAGGATCGTTCTTACCGCGGGGCCATGCGGATTGCGCCATCGAGGCGGATGCACTGGCCGTTGAAATACCCGTTGCGCGCAAGTTCAAGCACGAGGCTGCCGAATTCCTCAGGTCTCCCCAGCCGCTTGGGGAACGGCACCGAGGCGGCGAGGCTGTCGAGCACGTTCTGCTTCGCCCCCAGCATCAGCGGGGTCGCGAAGATCCCTGGCATGATCGAATTCACGCGGATGCCAATGTCCGAAAGATCGCGCGCCATCGGCAAGACCAGCCCGTTCACGCCCGCCTTGGCCGAGCCGTAGATGATCTGCCCGATCTGCCCGTCCTGCGCGGCGACCGAAGCGGTCAGCGTGATGCAGCCGCGCTCGCCGTCCTCATTGGGTTCGTTCGCAGCCATGCCTTCGGCCGAGAGTGAGGCGATGCGGTAGCTCGCCACCAGAATGCCCTGCACGCCGTAAATGTAGTCCTCGGTCGAGAGGCGCTTCAGCTTGCCTGCCTCCTTGTCGAACGCGAGCGTCTTGCCGCGGCGGCTGGTCATCGCGCAGTGGACAGTGATGCGTTCCTGCCCGTGCGCGGCGCGCGCCATGGCAAAGCCGGCGACGACCGATTCCTCGGATGTGATATCGACCGTGCAGAAGATCCCGCCGATCGCGTCGGCCACTTCCTGCCCGGCGGCTTTGTTGACATCGAAGATTGCGACCTTGGCGCCTGCTGCAGCAAGCGCCTCGGCGCTGGCCCGGCCCAGCCCGGAGGCACCGCCAGTCACCACCGCTGCCGTCGTCGAATCGATCTTCATTGCGCTCTCCCAGAGATTTTTAATCGCGCGATTAGTGACGCGGGCATTGACCTTGGGCAAGCGCGATTACAGCATGGCTTAGAACAATCAGGAGAGAGTCGATGACCGCCACTGCCGCATGGGGCGCAACCGCCGCCGATTCGGGCCTCAACCCGATGACCATCGATCGCCGGAGCTTGCGTGACGAAGACATCGCGATCGACATCACCTATTGCGGGGTGTGCCATTCGGACCTGCACGTTGCGCGCAACGACTGGGGCCGGTCGAGCTATCCCTTCGTCCCCGGGCATGAGATTGTCGGGATCGTCCGCGCGGTCGGCAAGGGTGTGACCAAGTTCAAGCCGGGCGACCGCGCGGCGATCGGCACCTGCATCGATAGCTGCCGGCACTGCGATGCCTGCGAAGACGGAGAGGAGAACTACTGCCGCGAGGGGGTGACCGGAACCTACAACAGCAAGGACCGGATCGACGGCACCCCGACCTATGGCGGTTATTCGGCCGGGATCGTGGTCGCAGAACCCTACGTGCTGCGCGTGCCTGAGAGCCTCGACATGGCCGCCGCCGCGCCGCTGCTCTGCGCCGGGATCACCACGTATTCGCCGCTCAAGAACTGGAAGATCGGCCCCGGCAGCAAGGTCGGCGTGGTTGGTCTGGGCGGGCTCGGCCACATGGGGGTGAAGTTCGCCAAGGCGCTGGGTGCGGAGGTGACGATGATCACCACCTCACCGGGCAAGGGCGAGGATGCCAAGAGGCTCGGCGCGGACCACGTACTGATCTCGACCGACAAGGCGGCGATGAAGGCGGCGACGCGCAGTTTCGACTTCCTGCTCAACACCATCCCAGTGCAGCACGACGTGACCCCATACTTGCTGCTGCTCGACCGCAAGGGCGTGCTGTGCCTGGTCGGAGTGATCGACATGCTGCCAAGCTTCCATTCGGGGCTGCTGCTCGGCGGCCAGAAAGCGGTTGCGGGGTCAGGCGTCGGCGGGATCGCGCAGACGCAGGAGATGCTCGATTTCTGTGCCGAGAAGGGCATCGTCTCGGAGATCGAGATGATCCGCATGGATGAGATCAATCACGCCTACGAGCGCATGGAGAAGGCTGACGTGAAGTACCGGTTCGTGATCGACATGAGCAGCCTGTGACGCCTGCAGTCGACCTGTTCTGGTCGTTCCGTTCGCCCTATTCGTACATCGTCACGCCCAAGCTGATCGAGCTTGAGCGTGATTTCGACGCGCAGGTCAATGTCCGCCCGGTGCTGCCGATCGCGGTGCGCCAGCCAGACTTCTTTGCCCAGGCCGATCCGCTGTGGTTCAGTTACCTGATGCGCGATTGCAAGCGCAGCGCCGAATTTGCCGGACTACCGCTGCGCTGGCCGCGGCCCGATCCGGTGGTGATGGATTTCGCCACCCAAACCTACCCCATGGAGCAGCCCTATATCCACCGGCTGACCCGGCTCGGGCAATTGGCGGCGGAACGCGGGTTCGGCCTCGCCTTGTTGCGCCAAGTCAGTCACCTGATCTGGTTGGGCGAGGTCGATGCATGGCACGAGGGTGATCACCTGGCCAAGGCGGTAGCCGCAGCGGGCGGTGACCTCGCTGAAATGGACGTGGCGATTGAGGCCGAGGCAGACCGCCTCGATGCCGCGATCAAGCAAAGCGAGGCCGACCAGCGCACCGGCGGCCACTACGGTGTGCCGCTGATGGTTTACGAGGGCGAACCGTTCTTCGGGCAGGACCGCTATGACCAGCTGGTCTGGCGGATGCAGCAGCAGGGAATGGCGGCCCGCCAATAGTTAAGGGACTGTCCCTAAACTATTGGGTGCCCCGTCTTGGCGGTGCCTTGGTGAAGCTCCAGCCCTCGGGCGTGGCGCGCGCGACAAGGTCTCCGATCGAACTCGTCTGCCGCGCAAGCAGTTGATCGAACAACCGCGCCACGGCGCTGCCACGAGGTTCCTCGCCGCCCAGTTCGCGCACGATCCGCGCGATCACCCGTAGCACGATCGCGCGCGGCGCCCGCGGACGATAGACCAGTCCCATCGGCGCGGCCTTTACACATTCGGCCCACTCGCGCTGCGCCGCCCAATCGAGCGCAGCGTCGGCATCAGCCAGGTGCGCGGCGCTGGCGGCGAGCGCGGGCACATCGAGCCAGTCCGCCCCGGCGATCGCCTTACGCAGCCGCGCACGGTCAAACCGGTCGTCTTCGTTCGAGGGATCCTGTGCGGCATACAGCCCCGCCTCGGCGACCACTCCGGCCAGTTCGGCGCGGCGGAAGCTGAGCAATGGGCGGAGCAGCAGTAGTGAGGTTTCCGGCACAAGTCCGCGCGCGCGCACCCCGGCCAGTCCCGCAACCCCGCTGCCTCGATTGAGCCGCAGCAGCAAAGTTTCGGCCTGGTCATCGGCATGGTGCGCGGTGGAAAGCGCCGACAGCCCATCGGTTGCGGCCCAATGCGCCAGCGCCGCATAGCGCGCGGCGCGGGCCTCTGCCTGCACATTGCCTGCCCCGACGGTAACAGGAAGCTCCGCATGAGCGACCCCGAGCGAGGCGCATACCTCGCCAACCATTGCCGCTTCGCCCGCATTTTCCGCCCGCAGGCCATGATCGACGGTGGCGGCAGCAATCCGTCCCGGCAGCGCGCGGTGCGCGAGCAGCAACAGCGCCAGACTGTCAGGCCCGCCCGATACGGCCAGTCCCAGTTTCGCTTCGGCATTCAGCGCAGCAGGCCACAACGCGCCAAGCGCCTCCGCAAAGCGGTCAGTCAGGGCATCGCCCGAACTGCCTACTTGCACTTCAGCCCTGAACTGGTGGTGTCATACTGGCCCTTGAGCCGCCCGGAAGCCTCGGCCGGGAAGGTCGAGCCGAACTGCTTCAGCGCCACGCAGCCGCGGGTGGTATCACCCAGCTGGCGCATCGATTCGGCCAGCATCAGCAGGCTGTCCGGCGCGCGGTCACCCTTCGGCTCGGTCTTGTAGTTCTGCAGGAACCAGCCGGCAGCCTCATGCGGGTTACTATCGTCAAGGTAATCGCGGCCGAGCAGGTTGCGGGCATAGCTGGTCCGCGCGTGCTTGGGATACTTCTGCAGGAACATCTTCAGCTGCTGTTCGCTCTCGGGGAAGAATTTGGCTTCCCACAGACGGAAGCCGTAGGAATATTCATCGTCCCCGGCGTCCCTGGTGCTCGGCTTGACCACCGCTTTGACTGCTGCGACCCGCTTGGCGGCGCCGTCCGCGGACGGCTTTGCGGCAGGCTTGGGTGCGGGCTTGGGTGCGGGCTTGGCTGCACTCGTCGCCGGAACTGGCTTGGGCGCAGCCCCCATCGCCGCGAGGTTGGCATCGGTGCTGCTGCTTGCAGGCACGTCGGTCACGGTCTGGACCTTGTTTGCGCCTTCGATCGCAGCGAGCCGGGCATCCATCTTTTCAAGCCGGTTGTGGTCTTCCTCAACCTGCGCGGTGAGCCGCGCGACCTGGCCTTCGAGTGCGTCCATCCGCACCAGCATGTCCGAGCTCGGCGCGCTCGCCGGGCTACCCGGCTGGACCGTGCTGGCGGTGCCCGATTGCAGCTGCGGGAAGAACTTGCCGTCGCCGCCCGGGAACACCGCGCGCTGGATAGCGGCGACTTCGCTCTCGACCTTGCGCAGGCGAATCTCGGTGTCGCCGCTGGTTGTCTGCGCCATGAGCGGCGTGGCCATCGGTACGACCAGCGCAATGAGCGCGACCGCCTGAAGCGACCGCCGTTTCCAGGGGAGCAAATGCATCGTTGAAGTACCCATCCAGTAAGTCCGCCCGCAGCCCCGCCCGGTTCAATCCGAACCAGCCATTAACCACGGATCCATGTTTAACGCGCGCGAGCCGCTGCTGTCGAGCGAGCCGGCAAGTCTATCCGCAACCTAGGTAGCGGCCGGTTTCGGTGTGGGGCTGGCCGCAGGAGGCGGCGACGTGCTGGCTGGCGGCAAGCCCGACGGTGCTGGCGAGGCTTCGACCCGCACCGCCGGGGTGCGCTGCTCACGCGGGCGCGGGGCCGACTTGCGCGGCTCAGCGGCGGCAACCGGAGCGCTGGCAGCGGGACTTGCGGCAGGGGCAGCGCCGCGAGCGAGCAAGGCAGCGGCGCTGACCGGCACGTCCTTCATCGTCCTTTGCGCATCGGACAGCTTGGCGACCGGCTGGCCGCCGATGGTGATGCCGAGCTGGTCGGGCCGCGCGGTCCACAGCAGCACCTCGCCCTTGTCGGCCGGCACGGTGTAGCTTTCGTTCTGCGCCAGCTCCTTTTGCAGGATCTGGTTTCCGGCCGCGTCGTAGAACTTGACCCAGACCCCGGGCTGCAGCGCGGTGAACACCACCGGTCTGGCTGGCGAAGGCGCGAGTGCCTGCGCGGGCGCAGCGGCAGACGGTGCGCTCGGCTGGTCGGCGGGGAGGATCGAAGGCAGCGAGCCTGAAGGCGAGAACAGGCTGGGCAGGAACATGATCCCCAGGATTACAGCGATCGCCACCCCGGCAAGCGCCAGCCAGGTCAGCCGTACGCTTGGCACCCGGGCCGGATCACCGGGTTCGAACGTCGCCGCCGGGCGCTGTTGGCTATCACCCTGAAGCACATTGAGTTCGGCCCGGGTCGAGGCGGCAACCTCGACCTCGTCAAGCCCGACCGCGCGGGCCAGGGTCCGCGAGAACCCAACGGCATAGGTCCGCCCGGGCAAGGCCGCGAAATCGCCGGCTTCGATCGCTTCGATCTGGCGCGTAGAAATGCGGGTCTGCGCAGACAGCGCAGCGACCCCCATACCCGCCTGCTCGCGGGCCCGTCGCAAGCGCGAGCCAACCGTTTCGAGAGGCAACTGTGCCTCTACCGCTAAATCATCTGACATGCCGACCCCGAAAATATGCTTGTTCTGTTTTCGGACAACAGACAGCGCGATTTCAGCATTCGAGTCAACGCAAAATCATGTCGGTCCGGCCACAGGGCGACAAGGTGGGCTAGAATTGTGACCGGGCGGTGACCCAGTCGCCGCGCCGCGAATTCAATCGATTTCAATTCCGCGCGCTTCGGCCCATCCGGTCAGGACCTCGCGCAGGCTGGGCGGCGGCGCCGAAAGCCAGCCTGTCATCGCCTCGCCGATCTCGGCGAGGTCAACCTTGCGCACCAGTTCCTTGATCGGCCCGACCGAGGCGGGGGTGATCGACAGGCGGCGGATGCCGATGCCCATCAAGGCCAGCGCTTCCAGCCGGCGTCCACCCATTTCGCCGCACACGGTCACATCGACACTGTGCCCGACCAGGTTGGTCTGGACCCGGCGCAGGAAGCGCATGATCGAGATCGACAGCCAGTCATAGCGTTCGGCCAGCTTGGGGTTCGAACGATCAGCTGCGAACAGGAACTGGGTCAGATCGTTGGTCCCGATCGACAGGAACGACAGCCTTGGCGCGATCATATCCAGCGTTTCGGCGAGCGCGGGAACTTCCAGCATCGCGCCG
Source organism: Novosphingobium sp. (assembly GCA_043740455.1). GTDB lineage: Bacteria > Pseudomonadota > Alphaproteobacteria > Sphingomonadales > Sphingomonadaceae > Novosphingobium. Next base: position 9,920 of record JAYUCG010000167.1, read on the forward strand.
TAACGGATCGCCTCGGGCAGCGGCTTCTTCAGGTTCTTGAGATATTTGCGCTGGCTTTCAAAGACCTCGCACGCGGCATCAAATTCCCACGGTTCGGACACCATCGGGAACATCACATTAAGCGTGCGGCCTGCCGCGGCTTCAAGCAGCGCGCGCGCCTGAACCTTGAGCAGCCCCTCGCGCTCAAGCGCAACGCGCAGCGCGCGCCAGCCCATCGCCGGGTTCTCTTCGTGCTCGCCGTTGTTGTGGCGCAGGTACGGCAGGACCTTGTCGCCGCCGATATCGACCGTGCGGAATACCACCGGCTTGTCCCCG
>JAYUCG010000168.1:0-3967 GCA_043740455.1 Novosphingobium sp.
GGACAGGCGCTGTGGCGGCCGACGAGCAATCTCGAAGTGAGCCTTGCCGGGGATTACAACCACCAGAACATCGTCTGCTGCGCCACGGTCTATGCCGGCTACACGCCGACCCAAAAGGCCGCCAATCGGCAGTATCCGGCGATCTCGGCAGTTCAGGGCTATGCCATTCCACTAAGCGCGCAGGATCCGGCCAACCGCCTGAGCGATGTCGATGGCACCTTGCGCGCCAAGCAGTCGATCGGCGGCGCCTCGCTGCGCGCCAAGCTCGATCTGGGCGCAGGTACGCTCACCTCGATCACCGCTTGGCGGTTCTGGGACTGGGACCCATCGAACGACCGCGATTTCACCGCGCTGCCGATCACCACGGTCAGCCAGAACCCGTCCAAGCAGAACCAGTTCACGCAGGAGCTGCGCTACAATCGCCATTCAGCCGCGCTCGATTTCCAGCTTGGCAGCTTCTTTTACACGCAGACGGTCAATACCAATGGCAGCCAGGTCCAGGGCCCTGCGGCAACCAAGTGGCTGCTGTCGCCGAACACTTCGCCCACCAATCCCTACAACCTCAATGCGATCGACGGGCTGACTTCGACCAACACAATCCATCTGCACAACGTGTCGTGGTCGATCTACGGGCAGGCAAGCTGGCGCCCGGTCGAGCGCCTGACGATCCAGCCGGGTTTCCGCGTCAATTACGACAAGAAGGAAGGTTCCTACAACGCGGTGGTGACCGACAAGCTGGGTAACTTGCTGACTCCAGGCATGGTCAACACTGGTAATCCGGCGCAGAAGGCGCAGCTGCAGGTGCTGTTGCCCGAAAGCTATGCCCCCAGCTTCAGCGCGTGGAACCTGTCGTACGACCTGACGCTGGCCTATGATCTGACGCCCGACATTCACACCTATGCGACCTATTCGAAGACCTTCCAGACCGGCGGGATCAATTTGAACGGCGTGCCCGCCGATGCGGCGACCGGGCTGCCGCAGAGCCAGTACAACACGGTCGCGCCCGAATCGGTGCGGCACTACGAACTGGGGATCAAGTCGCAGTTCTGGGACCGCAAGATCACCTTCAATCTCGCCGCGTTCCGTACTGACATCGAGAACTATCAGGCGGTGTTCAGCAGCAACAACGCGGCCTCGCTCTCAACCCTGCGCGGCTATGTCGCCAATGTGCCCAAGGTCCGCTCGCAAGGGATCGAGGCGGACTTCTCGGTGCGGCCGAGCGAGCGGTTCAACGCTTACGCCAACTTAGCCTATACCGATGCGACCTACCGCGAGTTTACCAACGCCCCGCCGCCGCTCGAACTGTCGGGCGGATCGGTTTTCCTCGGAACCGACTGCACCATTCCCACGGTGCTGCCGCTCGGCACCAGCCCGGCCAGCTGCGACATCACCGGCCAGCAACTGCCCGGCGTGTCCAAATACTCGGTATCGTTCGGGGCAGAGGGCAATGTGCCGGTGAGCCTTTTCGGCCCGGGCCAGATCTACGCCGGGGTCGACGGCAACAGCCGCTCGTCATTCTCCTCCAACGCCACTGCTTCGCCTTCGACCCGGATCAACGGTTATGCGCTGACCAACTTCCGGATCGGCTGGCGTTCAGACAAGGCCGCGCCAGGAACCCACATCGATGTCTACGCATGGGTGCGCAATGCCTTCGGCGTGACCTACCTTGAACAGCTCCAGATTGCGCCCAACTCGGTCGGCCTCGTGGTCGGCAGCCTTGGCGATCCGCGCACCTTCGGGGGCACCGTCAAACTGGAATTCTGACCGCAGCCTTTCCCTCTCTCCTCCCGGCTGCGGGAAGAACCTTGCGGGCCCTTCTATCAGGGGCGCTGCAGACGGGCGGGGACTCCACCGGGGTGTCCCGCCCATTATTTGCTGCTTGAGTCGTGACTCGACCGCGAGGCCCCGCTAGAACACTCAGCGAACATGCTGACCGCGCTCGCCATCCGCAACATCGTCCTGATCGAGGCGCTCGACTTGTCGTTTGGCGAAGGGCTGGGCGTGCTGACCGGTGAGACCGGGGCGGGCAAGTCGATCCTGCTCGATGCGCTGGGCCTGGCGCTGGGTGCGCGCGCCGAGACCGGGCTGGTGCGGGCAGGTGAGGATCAGGCGAGCGTCGTGGCAAGCTTTGAGTTTGACTGGTTGCCAGCGTCCATCCGTGAATTGCTGCACGAGGCAGAGGTCGACATCGAGCCGGGCGAACCGCTGCTGATCAAGCGCCGCCTCAAAGCCGACGGCGGATCGAAGGCCTTCATCAACGACCAGCCGGTCGGCGCGGCCTTGCTGCGCGAACTGGCATCGCATCTGGTTGAACTGCACGGCCAGCACGATGATCGCGGGCTGGTCAATCCGCGCGGGCATCGCGCGCTGGTCGATCGTTATGCCGGAGCTGATATGGCCGGATTGGCTGAAGCGTGGGCAACGTGGCGCGGTGCGGTCGATGCTTTGGCAAGCGCGAAGGGCGCGATTGCGCAAGCCGCCGAGGATCGCGACCTGCTGCTCGCACACCTGGCCGAACTGACCACCCTTGAACCGCAAGCGGGCGAGGAGGAGCAGCTCGCCGAAGCCCGCGCGACGATGCAAAAGGGCGAGAAGCTGACCGATGACCTGACCGAGCTCGCGAAGCTCTGGGCCGGATCGGATTCGGCGCTGGCGGGGCTGCGCAGTGCGGCACGGCGGCTCGACCGGATTGCTGGCGAGCATCCCTTGCTGGCCGAAGCGCTTGCCGCGCTCGACCGTGCGGTGATCGAGGCTTCGGAGGCTGAGACATCGCTTGAACGCGCCGCCGATGCGCTGGCGCACGATCCCGCTGCGCTTGACCGGATCGAACTGCGCTTGTTCGAACTGCGCGCCGCCGCGCGCAAGCATTACTGTCAGGTCGATGACCTGCCGCAGCGGATGCGCGCGATGCGCGATGCGCTTGACGGGATCGAGCATGGCGAGGCTGAACTCGCCGCGCTCGAAGCGGCGGTTGCGGCCGGGGCCGAGGCGTACCGCGCCAGGGCCGAAGCGCTATCGGCGCAGCGCCGCGTGGCGGCGGGCAAGCTCGACGCGGCGGTGGCGCAGGAACTGGCCCCATTGAAGCTCGACGCCGCGCAGTTCCGCACCAGCGTCGAACTGCTCGGCGAAGAGCAGTGGGGCCCCGGCGGCACCGACAAGGTCGAATTCCTGATCAGCACCAACCCCGGCGCGCCGTTCGGCCCGCTCAACAAGATCGCCTCGGGCGGCGAGCTGTCGCGCTTTATCCTCGCGCTGAAAGTGGCGCTGGCCGAGCAAGGCGGCGCCGCTACGGTGATCTTCGACGAGATCGATCGCGGAGTTGGCGGGGCTGTTGCCAGCGCCATCGGTGAACGGCTCGCCCGGCTGGCGAGCGGCGGGCAACTGCTCGCGGTCACCCACAGCCCGCAAGTCGCGGCGCGCGGCCAGCAGCACTACGTGATCGCCAAGTCGAGCGAGGGCACAGTGACGCGCACTTCTGTGCACCTGCTCGACAATGCCGGGCGGCAGGAGGAAATCGCGCGGATGCTATCGGGCGCGGAAGTAACGCCCGAAGCTCGCGCGCAGGCCGATCGGCTGCTGGAGCGGGTGTGAGCGACCCGCTGCTGCGCCCCGTCTGGTCCCTGCTCACCGGCCCGCAGGCGCATCTTGCGCTTGGCGATGGCGATGCACTGCGGATCGATCCGCGATACGGACCGTTCGCGGCGCTGCGCGATGGGGCGGACGCAGCTTCGCTTGCCGCAATCGTCAAGCCAGGCGAGCAGGTCTGGCTGCTCGAAGCGGACGAGCGGCCCGCACCTGCGGGTTTTGGCACCGTCCGCGTTGCCACGCTGGTGCAGATGGTCGCTGATAAGCCCGCGCCGATGCAGCCCGGCGATGACGTGGCCGAACTGCTGGATGAAAGCGACGCGGCGGCGATGAGCGAGATCGCGCTCGCCACCAAGCCCGGTCCGTGGGGCGAGCGAACGCG